>NZ_JBIWGG010000007.1:256296-316118 GCF_044763415.1 Streptomyces sp. NPDC096048 | reverse complement strand
GGCCGCCGTCGGTGCCGCCCGTCGGGTCACCGGTCGGGTCGCCGGTCGGGTCGTCCGTGGGCGTCGTCGGGTCGCCCGTCGGGTCGCCGGTCGGGTCACCCGTCGGGTCCTGGGTGACGCTCTGCGACGGCTGGTAGGACGGGGTGTACGGCGGCGTGTAGCCCCCGTCGCCCGTGCCTCCGCCGCCGTTGCCCTGCTCCGTGCCGGGGTCGGTGGTCTCCTGCGTCTCCTCGTCGCTGGGCGACGGGCTGGGCGACTTCTCGTCGGAGCTCTGCGAGGTGGACGCCGACGGGCTCTTGTCCGTGTCGGGGCCGCCCTTGCCGGCGTCGCCGTTGTTCAGGGCCAGCGCGACGCCCGCCGCGATGGCGATCACCGCGAGGACGGCCAGTATCCACAGCTTGCCGCGGCCGCTGCCCTTGTTGCCGCGGCCTTCGAAGCCGCCGTCGTCGCCCCCGCCGTAACCGCCGTTCGGCAGGATCGGCTGGGGGATCTGCTGGGTGCCCGACGCGCCGTGGTCGGGGTGCGGCAGCACCGAGGTGCCCGCGAGGCCGAGGCCGGCCGACGGAGTGTGCCGGCCGTCGTGCGCGGCGACCGGGCCGGTGTTCCAGGTGCCGGTGTGGCCGCCCTGCTCGTACAGCATCTGGAGCCCGTACTGGACCAGGCCGCGCATCTCCTCGGCGGTCTGGAACCGGTCGTCGGGCTCCTTGGCCAGCGAGCGCATCACCAGGCCGTCCAGCTCCGGCGGGGTGGCGTCGGAGACCTCGGAGGGCGGCGTCGGGATGTCCTGGACGTGCTGGTAGACCACCGACAGCGGGGTCTCGCCGGTGAACGGCGGACGCAGCGCGAGCAGTTCGTAGAGCAGGCAGCCCGTCGCGTACAGGTCGGAGCGGTGGTCGACGGCCTTGCCGAGGGCCTGCTCCGGGGAGAGGTACTGCGGGGTGCCCATGACCATGCCGGTCTGCGTCATCGTCGTGGACGCGCCGTGCAGGGCGCGGGCGATGCCGAAGTCCATCACCTTCACCGCGCCGTTGTGCGTGATGATGACGTTGGCCGGCTTGATGTCGCGGTGCACGATGCCGTGCTGGTGGGAGTAGGCGAGCGCCTCCAGGACACCGGAGACGATGATCAGGGCCTGCTCGGGGCCGGGCGCCTCGGCGTTCAGGAGGAGGTCGCGGATGGTGCGGCCCTCGACGATCTCCATCACGATGTACGGCACGGACTGACCGCCGACGAAGTCCTCGCCGGAGTCGTACACGGCCACGATGGCGTGGTGGTTGAGGCCGGCCACCGACTGTGCCTCGCGCGTGAAGCGGGCCTTGGAGACCGGGTCCTCGGCGAGATCGGCGCGCAGCAGCTTGACCGCCACGGTGCGTCCGAGGCGGACGTCCTCGGCGGCGAACACCTCGGCCATGCCGCCCCGCCCGAGCCTGCGGGTCAGCCGGTACCGGCCGTCGCCGACGAGCCCGCCGTTGCCCCAGGTCTCCGGCGCGTCAGCCATACCGCCGCCAGTCGCCTCGGGTTCGGACGGGCCCTGGGCGCGCTGCTGCTGTGCCATCAGTCCTCGCCGTCGTTTCTGCCCGCGGTGCGCGCGGTGTTGTTACGGTCTCCGTCGGCCACGCTACAGCCTTCGCGGGGGCCTCCGGTCCGAGATGGGCGCCGCGACCGGCATCGAGACGGACCGGTCATGAAACCCTGGTTCCGTACTGTCGTGCAAATTCTGTGCACCGGCGGTACGTCGGCTGTAACGCTTCCGCGACGCTTCTTTCGCGTACGGTCACGGAACGGGCACCGCGCTTGACGTGTCAGTGCCCTGGGGCAGACTTGGCCGGGAATCGCACTTTCGATCACGATCACGAACGCGAGCGCGCGTGCCGCTGCCACCGGCGTCGCGGCTGCCTATGGGGGACGCAGAGACATGAGCCAGGACGCCGGACAGGGCCGGTACGCGGGGCGGGCACTCGCCGGCGGCCGCTACCAGCTGCGCGACTTGCTCGGCGAGGGCGGCATGGCCTCGGTGCACCTGGCGTACGACTCGGTGCTGGACCGCCAGGTCGCGATCAAGACGCTGCACACCGAGCTGGGCCGGGAGCAGGCTTTCCGCGAGCGCTTCCGCCGCGAGGCCCAGGCAGTGGCCAAGCTCACGCACACCAACATCGTCTCCGTCTTCGACACCGGCGAGGACGATCTCGGCGGCATGACGACTCCGTACATCGTCATGGAGTACGTCGAGGGCCGGCCGCTCGGTTCGGTGCTCGACGAGGACGTCCGGCAGCAGGGCGCGATGCCCGCCGACAAGGCGCTGAAGATCACCGCGGATGTGCTGGCGGCCCTGGAGATCAGCCACGAGATGGGCCTGGTCCACCGGGACATCAAGCCGGGCAACGTGATGATGACCAAGCGCGGCGTGGTCAAGGTGATGGACTTCGGCATCGCCCGCGCCATGCAGTCCGGCGTGACCTCGATGACGCAGACCGGCATGGTCGTCGGCACCCCCCAGTACCTCTCGCCGGAACAGGCCCTCGGCCGCGGCGTGGACGCCCGCTCCGACCTGTACTCGGTCGGCATCATGCTCTTCCAACTGGTCACCGGGCGCCTGCCGTTCGACGCGGACTCGCCGCTGGCCATCGCGTACGCGCACGTGCAGGAGGAGCCGGTGGCTCCTTCGTCCGTCAACCGCGCCCTGCCGCCGGCCGTGGACGCGCTGGTGGCCCGCGCGCTGAAGAAGAACCCCAACGAGCGTTTCCCCAGCGCCGAGGCGATGCGGGACGAGTGCCTGCGCGTGGCGGCCTCCTTCCAGGCGGCCCCGCCGAGCATCGTGCCCGGCGCGCACGCGTCGAGCGGCGCGGGCGTCGGCTCCGCGGTGTTCCCGCCGGTCGACCAGAGCGGACCGGTGCCCACGGGCCCCGTCCAGACGCCGTACCAGCCGACGCCGGCCCCGGGCCCGAACCCGTACGGCACCCCGGCGCCCGGCCCGCACTCGCCCGCGTACGGCTATCCGCAGCAGGGCGGCTACCCGACGCCGGCCGCGTCGCCGTACGCACCGCAGCAGCAGGGCGCGCACACGCCGCCGCCGTACAACCTCACGCCCTCCGCCCCGGCCTCCGGCTCGTCGGGCGGCGGCGGGAACAACAAGCTGGTGATCATCGGCTCGATCGTGGTCGCCGTCCTGGTGGTCGGCGGTCTGATCGGCGCGCTGACGATGGACAACGGCGGGGACGACCCCAAGGGCGGGGACGCCACCGCCAGCGCGTCCGCGTCGGACTCGAAGGCGGCGGGCTACCGCGGGCCGGACAAGACGAAGACGATCGAGAAGGACGAGTGCACCGAGCCGGAGGAGTCGTACAACGACCCCGACAAGATCAAGGTGCCGGACTTCACGTTCAAGTACATCGGCTCGGTCAAGGAGTGCTTCAACGCGGCCGGCTGGCGGATGAAGGTCGTGGAGGTCGACGAGAACACCTACGGCGAGGGCTCGATCCGCGACCAGTTCCCCGCGCCCGGCACGGACGTCGACCCCGAGGACATGCCGGAGATCCAGCTCAAGGTCTCCACGGGCAACCCGGCGTCCTCCTGATCGCGCATCGCGCGACACCCCCTGGTACCCGGCGTACGGCGAAGGGCCCGGCAGCAGGTGCTGCCGGGCCCTTCGTGGTGTCGGTGGGTCGTCGTCCCTGCCGGTCGGGGCGGCCTACAGGTAGGGGCCACCCGAGCGGCCGCCCAGGTGGGGCGGCTCCTCGCCGTCCTGGCCGACGCCCGGCGGCAGCGCGCGGCGCATCTGCTCCAGCTGGGCCCGTGCGGCCATCTGCTGGGCGAACAGCGTCGTCTGGATGCCGTGGAAAAGGCCCTCCAGCCAGCCCACCAGCTGCGCCTGCGCGATCCGCAGTTCGGCGTCGGTCGGGGTGACGTCGTCCGTGAAGGGCAGGGAGAGCCGCTCCAGCTCCTCGACCAGCTCCGGGGCCAGGCCGTCCTCCAGCTCCTTCACCGAGCTGGCGTGGATCTCCTTGAGCCGGGCCCGGCTCGCCTCGTCCAGGGGCGCGACGCGCACCTCCTCCAGCAGCTGCTTGATCATGCTGCCGATCCGCATGACCTTGGCAGGCTGTTCCACCTGCTCGGTCACCGGGATCTCGCGGGCGTCGTCGTCTCCACCGCCGCCGCTGAGCGCCATTCCGTCCTGGCCGACGACCAGGACTTGGGGGTTCTCCGGCGACCTGTCGTTCCTCGGCATCTCCATACCGCCCATTGTCTCGTACCCGCGCGGCGCGACAGGGCGGTGCCCCCGCGGAAGCGCGCTCCAGCGCATTCGGCGGAGTCCGGAATGCCGGTACGGCGGGCGAATGTGAGGCTTGTCCCGTCGATTTCTGCGACTGGTTACCACCGGGAGGGGGTCACCGACGTGACTCCATGGCTGCGCACACTGCGAGCGACGGGACTGGCGGGGGCCCTGGGGGTGAGCGCGCTGGTGTCACCGTGCGGGGCGGGGGTGGCGCACGGCGCCGGGTTCGCGACGGTCGGGGCGGTGGGGGCAGTCGCCCCCGGCGCCGGGCCGGCCTCCGTGTCCCCGTCTCCTTCCGGTTCGGCTCCCGCCGCGGTTCCGGGGGCGGCCGACCCGGACGGCTCCGGCGGTCACGACGGGCACAACGGTCACGAGCGTCCCCGGCGCGACGACGGTCACGACGGTCCCGACCGCTCGGATACCGGCCCCGCCTCCCCGTCCGGCGAGGAATCCGGCCCGGCGGGCAGCGCGGCGCGCGACTCCGCGACGGCCTCTCCCTCCGCCTCTCCTTCCGGGTCGGGCGCGTCGGCGGCAGACCCGGAGCCCTCCCGGGCGGGGAGCCGGCCGGGCGAGGGGCGGCAGCGGCCCGGGCGGCCCGAGGAGCGCGAGCCGGAAGAGGCCGACGCCGACGGGAACGCCCGCCACCGGGCGGACGGTGACGGCGACGCGGGCCTGCCCGACGGTCCGGAGACCGCCGTGCCGCCCGGGGAGGCCGCCCTGGTGCCCTCCGCGTCCCCGTCCCGTTCCCGGCCTCAGGCCGGCACGCACGCCCAGGACGACACCGAGCCCGTGGTGCGAGCCCTGCCCCTGGGCAGCGGGCTGGTCCTGATCGGCCTCGGCCTGGCCCTGGCCTTCGTCGGCCTCCGCCTGCGGCGCGGCTGACGCGCACCGGCTACGAGGCGATCAGCAGCACCTTGCCGATGTGGCCGCTCTCCTCCACGACCCGGTGGGCGGCGGGGGCGTCGCTCATCGGGAGTTCGCGGTCGACGATCGGGCGGACGTGACCGCCGTCGAGCAGCGGCCAGACGTGCTCGCGTACGGCCGCCACGATGGCCGCCTTCTCCTCCAGCGGGCGGGCGCGCAGCGAGGTCGCGCTGACGGCGGCGCGCTTGGCCAGGAGCGTGCCGATGTCCAGCTCACCCTTCCGGCCGCCCTGCATGCCGATGATCGCGAGCCGGCCGTTGACGGCGAGAGCCTGGACGTTGCGGTCCAGGTACTTGGCGCCCATGTTGTCGAGGATGACGTCGGCGCCCGCGCCGCCCGTCGCCTCCTTCACCTCGGCGACGAAGTCCTGCTCGCGGTAGTTGATGAGGATGTCGGCGCCCAGTTCGGCGCAGCGCTGCAGCTTCTCCTCGGTGCCCGCCGTCACGGCGACCTTCGCGCCGACGGCCTTGGCGAGCTGGATCGCCATGGTGCCGATACCGCTGGAGCCGCCGTGCACGAGCAGCGTCTCGCCGGGGCGCAGGTGGGCGACCATGAAGACGTTCGACCAGACGGTGCAGACCACCTCGGGCAGCGCCGCCGCCCGCCCCACGTCGATGCCCTCCGGGACCGGCAGCAGCTGACCGGCCGGAACGGCGACCTTCTCGGCGTAGCCGCCGCCTGCGAGGAGCGCGCACACCTCGTCGCCCACGGACCAGCCGGACACGCCCGTCCCGAGTGCGGCGACGCGCCCGGAACACTCCAGACCGGGGTAGGGGGAGGAGCCGGGCGGGGGGTCGTAGAAGCCCTGGCGCTGCATGATGTCGGCGCGGTTGACGGCGCTGGCCGCCACCTCGACCAGGACCTCGCCCTCGCCGGGCACCGGGTCGGGGACCTCGGTCCAGACCAGCGCCTCGGGGCCTCCGGGTTCGGAAATCGTGATCGCATGCATGAGGGCGACGCTACTCCTCCGCCCCTGTTCGGCCCCCTCCGCCCGGGCCTCCGGTCGCGACGCCCTACGTCTCCCGGTCGCGGCGCTCTCGGACTTTGGGACCGTCCACCGGAAAATCCCTGTGCGCGACCGATGAGTTTGCGCGACGGTAAAGGTCTTCCCATGCGTAGCCCAAGAACGCGTAGCCAAGAACGCGGAAGGACCACCACCAATGAGCACGCACACGTCCGGACTCGCGATCGAGACCGCGGGACTGGTGAAGACGTTCGGCGAGACCCGGGCCGTGGACGGGGTGGACCTCGCGGTGCCCGCCGGCACGGTCTACGGCGTCCTCGGCCCGAACGGCGCCGGCAAGACCACCACGGTGAAGATGCTCGCCACCCTCCTGCGGCCGGACGGCGGCCAGGCACACGTCTTCGGCCACGACATCGTGCGCGAGGCCGACGAGGTGCGCAGCCGGGTGAGCCTCACCGGGCAGTACGCGTCCGTGGACGAGGACCTCACCGGCACCGAGAACCTGATCCTGCTGGGCAGGCTCCTCGGGCACGGCAAGACGGCCGCGCGGGAGCGGGGTGCCCAGCTGCTGGAGGCCTTCGGGCTGACGGACGCGGCGGCGAAGCAGGTCAAGCACTACTCCGGCGGCATGCGGCGGCGCATCGACATCGCCGCGTCCATCCTCAACACCCCCGACCTGCTCTTCCTCGACGAGCCGACGACCGGCCTCGACCCGCGCAGCCGCAACCAGGTGTGGGACATCGTGCGCGCGGTCGTCGCCCAGGGCACGACCGTGCTGCTGACCACGCAGTACCTGGACGAGGCCGACCAGCTGGCGTCCCGGATCGCCGTCATCGACAAGGGCAAGGTGATCGCCGAGGGCACCAAGGGCGAGCTGAAGGCGTCCGTCGGCGCCGGCACCGTCCATCTGCGGCTGCGGGACGCCGACCAGCGGCCCGAGGCGGAGCGGCTGCTGCGGGACCTGCTGGTCGCCGAGGTGCAGCTGGAGCCCGACCCGGTGGCGCTGACCGCGCGCCTCGGGGCGGCCGCGAGCGACACGGCCGCCGACCAGGCCGCCAAGGCGCTGGGCGAGCTGACCCGGGCCGGTGTCACCGTCGACAACTTCTCCCTGGGACAGCCCAGCCTCGACGAGGTCTTCCTGGCGCTGACCGGGCACGACACCGGCCAGAGCACCGCCGACGGCAACGAGACCGGCACCGGCACCGGCCCTGACACGAAGGACGAGGTGGCGGCATGAGCACGGCCACGAGCACCGAGAGCAAGGAACTCTCCGCGGTCAGCACCGAGTCGCTGGCGGCCCTGCTGGTCGCCAAGGAGCGCCCGCCCCGGCCCAGCGCCCTGTCCACGTCCCTGACCTTCGGTTGGCGCGCGATCCTCAAGATCAAGCACGTGCCGGAGCAGCTCTTCGACGTCACCGCCTTCCCGATCATGAACCTGCTGATGTTCACGTACCTCTTCGGCGGTGCGCTGGCGGGTTCGCCGAGCGACTACATCCAGTTCGTGCTCCCGGGCATCCTCGTGATGTCGGTCGTGATGATCACGATGTACACCGGGATCTCGGTGAACGTCGACATCGAGAAGGGCGTCTTCGACCGCTTCCGCTCGCTGCCGATCTGGCGGCCCTCGGCGATGGTCGGCTATCTCCTCGGCGACGCGCTGCGCTACACCATCGCGTCCGTCGTGATGCTCGCCGTGGGTCTGCTGCTCGGCTACCGGCCGGACGGCGGGTTCGGCGGTGTGGTCGCCGGGATCACGCTGCTGCTGCTGTTCTCGTTCGCCTTCTCGTGGATCTGGACGATGTTCGGGCTGATGCTGCGCACCGAGAAGTCGGTGATGAGCGTCAGCATGATGGTGATCTTCCCGCTCACCTTCCTGTCCAACGTCTTCGTCGACCCGAAGACGATGCCGGGCTGGCTGCAGGTGTTCGTCAACAACAGCCCGATCACCCACCTGGCGTCCGCCGTGCGCGGGCTGATGGCGGGCGACTGGCCCGGCGTCGAGATCGCTTGGACGCTCGGCTGGGCGGGTCTGCTCCTCCTGGTCTTCGGCCCGGTCACGATGCGGCTCTACAACCGCAAGTAGCCTCCGCGGTACGGGATCGGCACCCCGTCAGTCGCGGGGCAGCGGGCGGGCGTCGGGCGCCACATGGGTGGCCGGCGTCGCCCGCACGATCGTGATCAGTCGGTCCGTCAGCTCCAGTGCGCCGACGGCCGGATCGTCGTAGCCGAGCACCCGGTGCCCGCGTACGACGCTCACCACCAGGTCGTCCGTCTCGCGCGGCTTCCTGCCCACCTCGGCCTTTATGACCGGCCGCTCGACCAGGTCCAGCCCGCTGCCCTGGCTGATGAGGTCCTCCATGACCATGCCGGCGGCGGGGCTGAGCACGGAGAGCCCGAGCAGGCGGCCCGCGGCGCTGGCGCTGGTGATCACCGCGTCGGCGCCGGACTGCTTCAGCAGCGGCGCGTTCTCCTCCTCGCGGACCGCGACCACGATCTTCGCCCCGCGGTTGAGCTGCCGGGCCGTCAGCGTCACCAGTACGGCCGTGTCGTCGCGCTGGGTGGCGATGATGATCTGCTTCGCCCGGTACACCTCGGCGCGGTTCAGCACGTCGCTGCGCGTGGCGTCACCGACCACGCCCGCGTAGCCGTGGGCCGTCGCGGCCTCGATGGCCTTCCCGCTCGGGTCGACCACGACGACCTGCTCCTTGCGCAGCCCGGTCGCACAGACGGTCTGGATCGCCGACCGTCCCTTGGTACCGAAGCCGACGACGACGGTGTGATCGCGCAAGGTGGTCCTCCAGCGGGTCAGGCGCCACTCCTCCCGAGTGCGCTCGGTGAGGGCTTCCAGTGTGGTGCCGACCAGAATGATCAGGAACAGCACGCGCAGGGGTGTGATGACGAAGATGTTCGTCATCCGGGCGGCGTCGCTGACGGGGGTGATGTCGCCGTATCCGGTGGTGGAGAGGGTGACGGTGGCGTAGTAGAAGGCGTCGAGAAGGTCGACGGAGCCGTCGGAGTTGTCGCTGTAGCCGTCGCGGTCGCCGTAGACGATGAAAGCGGTCGCCACCAGGACTACCAAGGCGATGGAGAGCCGCTTGCCGACCTGACGGATCGGGTGCTCCACCAGCTTCCTCGGGAGTTTCACCCGATGAGTCACGAGGTGTTCGTCCGCCTGGCGGGCGATCGCGTCCTGGCCAGGAAGTTTCACGTGAAACACACTCCGATTCCGCCGGTGGTCCAGGGCAGGTCGAGCAGCTCGGCCTCCTGGCCCGGACGCGCCCCGCCCGGGGGTACGACGGCCAGGGCGTCGGCGACCGCGATGCCGCGCAGCATGGCCGGACCGTTGTAGTGCAGCGGCACGGCAGCGTCGCCGCGCAGCACGACGGGGACGAGCCGGGTGTCGTACGGGTGCCCGTGCACCGCGTCCCGCAGTGGCAGCGTGTACGGCTCGGGTGCCGGGCGGGCGGCGAGGGTGCGCAGCAGCGGCTCGGCGAGCGTCAGCAGCCCGGAGACGGCGGCGAGGGGGTTGCCGGGCAGGCCGACGAGGTGCTGGTCGTCCTTGAGCCGGGCCAGCAGCATCGGGTGGCCGGGGCGTACCTCGACGCCGTCCACGAGGAGTTCGGCGCCGATGCGGCTCAGGACCGGGTGGACGTGGTCGACCGGGCCCGCGGCGGTACCGCCGGTCGTGACGACCAGGTCGGCGTCGGAGGTGGTGACGGCCCGGTGCAGGGCCTCGGCGTCGTCCCCGATCCGGCGGACCGCGCGGACCTCGGCGCCCAGGGCACGCAGCCAGGGCGGCAGCATCGGGCCGAGCGCGTCCCGGATGAGGCCGTCGTGCGGCCGGCCCTCGGTGAGCAGCTCGTCGCCGAGGACGAGCACGTCGACGCGTGGGCGGGGGACCGCGGTGAGGGTGTCGTAGCCGGCGGCCGCCGCGAGGCCCAGCACGGCCGGCGTCACCAGGGTGCCGACGGGCAGCAACTGGTCGCCGCTGCGGCACTCCTGACCGCGCGGGCGGATGTCCTGGCCGTGGCCGACCTCCCGGGTCGCCTGCAGCCGGTCCCTGCCGTCCGTGCGGCCGTGCTCGGTGCGCAGTACGGCGGTGGTGTCCAGGGGAACGCGCGCGCCGGTGGCGATGCGGACGGCCGCGCCGTCGGTGAGGGGCGCGGGCTCCGCGTGGCCGGCCAGGACGCCCTCGTCGCGCACCGTCCAGGGACCCGGGCCGGCGACGGCCCAGCCGTCCATCGCGGAGGTGTCGAAGGAGGGCAGGTCGGTCAGGGCGGTGAGGGGCGCGGCCAGGGTGAGGCCCAGGGCCGCGTCGAGGGGCGCGGCGAGCGGGGGGCGGCGGGCGGCACGGACGGCGGCACGGGCGGCGCGCTCGGCGGCCGCCCGGGCTTCGGGCCAGGAGGTCGCGCGGTGGTGCGGGCCGTCCTGCTTGTGCGGGGCGCTGTGAGGCCCGTGGTGACTTTGGCGGCTGTGGTGACTTCGGTGACCGTGGTGTGCGCCGTGCGCGGGCGTCACCTCGTGCTCGTGGTCGCCGTGGCGCGCGCCGGACGGGCCGGGATTCTCCTTCACGAGGGCGAGCGCCTCCTCGACGTCGAGGTCTTCCGCCTCCTCGTCGGTCCGCGTGCCGTGGGGGGTCATCACGCGTCCGGGCGGGTGTCAGGGGTGGCGTCGGGAGCCACGTCGGGCTGGCCCGCCGCGGGGGCGGGCTCGGCGTCGGCGGCCTCCTCGGCCCAGCGCTGGGCGAGGGCGGCGGCCTTGCGGGCGGCCTCGGCGACGGCTTCGGGGCCTCCTTGCGCCCGCCCGGCCGCGTAACCGACGAGGAAGGTGGTCAGCGGGGCCGCGGGCCTGGCCACCCCGTGGGCGGCGTCCCGGGCGAGGTCGAGCAGAACGCCGGTGTCGACGTCGAGGTCGATGCCCAACTCGTCCTTGGCTGCGGTAATCCATTCGTCCAACACGTGACCATGCTCCCTGATGCGTGCCCTTGCGGTGGCGATGTCGTCCCAGGTGTCGCAGTCGAAGGAGGCGACGGCGTCCGGGACTCGGGTGAGGCGGAGCGCGCCGGTCAGCCGGCGCAGGGGAAGCCCGGTGAGGTCCGCCCGATCCGCCAGGTCCCGGGCGAGCGCGGCCAGTTCGCGGCGCAGCGCGGGCGCGCGATAGGCGGCGACGAGGGGCTGGTCGCGGCCGTCGGCGTCGGTGAGCAGCACGCCGTCGGCGTCGCTCGCGGCGAGGGCCGACAGCAGTCGTGCGACGGTGGGCCCGGCGAGGAACGGCAGGTCGGCGGAGACCACCACGACGTGCTCGGCCGTGGTGTGCCGCAGACCGGCGGCGAGGGCGGCGAGCGGTCCGCCGCCGGGCGGGTCCTCGCGTGCCCAGGTCACCGGGCGCGCGGTGGGCCGCGGGTCGGCGACCACGACGGTCGTCCGCGCTCCGGCGCAGGCGGCGAGCACCCGGTCCAGCAGCGCGCGACCGCCCACGCGGAGGCCGGGTTTGTCGGCACCGCCGAGCCGCCGCGCGGCCCCGCCGGCGAGCACGACGGCGTCGTACCCGTCGGGGGCCGGGCCCGGCGCGGGGCCGGTGCCGGCGCCGGGTTCACCGGAGGGCTCGTACGCGGTCACCCCCCGAGTATGCGTTGCCGGGCGATCACAGGGAACGCGGGGGACCCGCGAGATCGGAGTGTGCGCGCCGGCGTCGGCGCCGGGCCCCCGTCACAGGGTCCGCAGCAGCACCGCCGGCTGTTCCACGCAGTCCGCCACGTACCGCAGGAAACCGCCCGCCGTACCGCCGTCGCACACCCGGTGGTCGAAGGTGAGCGACAGCTGGACGACCTGACGCACCGCCAACTCGCCCTCGTGCACCCATGGCTTGGGGACGATGCGGCCGACGCCGAGCATGGCCGCCTCGGGGTGGTTGATGATCGGCGTGGAGCCGTCGACGCCGAACACTCCGTAGTTGTTCAACGTGAAGGTGCCGCCGGTCAGTTCACCGGGGGTCAGCCGGCCGTCCCGGGCCGCCTCGGTCAGCCGGGCGAACTCGGCGGTGAGCGACTCGGCGTCCCGGGCGTGCGCGTCCCGGACGACCGGCACGACCAGCCCCCGGTCCGTCTGCGCCGCGAAGCCGAGGTGGACGTGGTCGAACCGGACGACCTCGCGGGCCTCCGTGTCGACCGTGGAGTTCAGCTCCGGGAAGCGGGCCAGGGCGGCCGTGCAGATCCGGGCCAGCAGCGCGACCAGGGAGATCTTCGGCCCGCCCGCCGCGTTCATGGCCGTGCGGGCCCTCATCAGCTCGGTCGCGTCGGCGTCGACCCAGCAGGTCGCGTCCGGGATCTCGCGCCGGCTGCGGGAGAGCTTGTCGGCGACGGCGCCGCGGACGCCCTTGAGGGGGGTGCGGACACCGCCGGACCGGGCGGCGGAGGACACGGGTGCCGGTACCCGGGTGGTCTCGGCCTGTCCCTCCCGGGCCGCCGTACGGCCACCGTGCGCGGCGGCGGCACGCAGCGCGTACTCCACGTCCGCCCGGAGGATCAGCCCCTCCGGGCCGGAGCCGGTCAGCTCGCGCAGGTCCAGGTCGTTCTGCCGGGCCAGCCTGCGCACCAGCGGGGAGATGACGGGGACGGGGCCGTCCACCGGGTCCGCGGTACGGACCCGGCCGTTCATCCGTCCGGTCGCCGCCGCGGTGGACGTCTGCCGGTCCGGCCGTACCCGGCGCCGTCGCGCGGGCGCCTCGGAGGTGCCGTATCCGACGAGGACGTTGCCCGAGCCCTCGGCCTCGGCCGCCCCGGCCTCCTTCTTCGCCGCCCCGGCCTCCTCCGGCTTCGCCGCCTCGGCCGCCGGCTCCTCGGCTCGCGTCGGCTCCACCGCCTCGCCGCCGGTGCCCGCGTCCCGCGCCGGGAGGTCGGCGGCGCCCTCGCCCACCGCCACCGTCAGCAGCGGCGCTCCGACGGGCAGCTCCGAGCCCTCCTCGCCGAAGCGCGCGGTGACCACGCCCCCGTAGGGGCAGGGCACCTCGACCATCGCCTTGGCCGTCTCGACCTCGACGACCGGCTGGTCGACGGCGACGACGTCGCCGACCTCGACCATCCAGCGCACGATCTCCGCCTCGGTGAGCCCCTCACCGAGGTCGGGGAGCTTGAACTCCAGGCTGCGCCCCTCAGAAGCGTGTGCCATCAGCTTTCGGCCTCCCACTGCAGGCGCCCCACGGCGTCCAGGATCCGGTCCACACCGGGCAGGTGGTGACGCTCCAGCATCGGCGGCGGGTACGGGATGTCGAACCCGGCCACACGCAGCACCGGCGCCTCCAGGTGGTGGAAGCAGCGCTCCGTGACCCGGGCCGCGATCTCCCCGCCCGGGCCCCCGAAGGAACCCGACTCGTGGACGACGACCGCGCGTCCCGTCCGCCGCACCGAAGCGCACACCGTCTCGTCGTCGAACGGCACCAGGGAGCGCAGATCGACGACTTCGAGGTCCCAGCCCTCGGCCCGGGCCGCCTCGGCCGCCTCCATGCAGGCGACCAGCGACGGTCCGTACGTGATGAGTGTGGCGCTCCTGCCCGGGCGCCGCACCACCGCGCGGCCTGCCGGTTCAACGGGCGCCGGCTCCTCGGGGTTCCAGGCGTCCTTCGACCAGTACAGACGCTTGGGTTCGAGGAAGACCACCGGGTCGTCGGAGGCGATGGACTCGCGCAGCAGCCCGTAGGCGTCGGCGACGGTCGCGGGCGTGACGACATGGAGCCCCGGAGTCGCCATGTAGTACGCCTCGGACGAGTCGCTGTGGTGCTCGACGCCGCCGATGCCGCCGCCGTAGGGGACGCGGATGGTCAGCGGCAGGGGCATCCTGCCGCGGGTCCGGTTGCGCATCTTGGTGACGTGGCTGACGACCTGCTCGAACGCCGGGTAGGCGAAGGCGTCGAACTGCATCTCCACGACCGGGCGCAGCCCGTACATCGCCATGCCCACGGCCGTGCCGAGAATGCCGGCCTCGGCGAGCGGGGTGTCCGTGCAGCGTTCCTCGCCGAACTCCTCGGCGAGTCCGTCGGTGACCCGGAAGACGCCGCCGAGGGCGCCCACGTCCTCCCCCATGACGTGCACGCTCGGGTCGGCTGCCATGGCGTCGCGCAGCGCGCGCGTGAGGGCCTGCGCCATGGTGGCCGGCTTGACGGCGACGGTGGTCATCGGTGCCCCCCTTCGGACGCCCCGGCCGCGGAACCGGTCTCCGCCTCGGCCGCCAGCTCCGCCCGCAGCAGGTCACGCTGCTCACGCAGTTGCGGCGTGGGCTCGGCGTAGACGTGGGCGAACAGGTCCATGGGGTCGAGTTCCGGGTCGCGGTTCATGCGGGCGCGCAGGTCGGCGGCCATGGTCTCGGCGTCCTCGCGGGCGGCCCGCACGCCCTCCTCGTCGAGCAGGCCGCGCTCGGTCAGCTCCCGCTCCAGCAGCTCGATCGGGTCGTGCCCGCGCCAGGCCTCGACCTCGGCGTCGGCCCGGTAGCGCGTCGCGTCGTCGGCGTTGGTGTGCGCGTCGACGCGGTACGTCACCGCCTCCACCAGTGTGGGACCGCCGCCCGCGCGCGCGTGCCGCACGGCGTCGGACAGGACCTCGTGCACGGCGGCGGCGTCGTTGCCGTCGACCAGGCGGCCCGGCATCCCGTAGCCGACGGCCTTGTGGGCCAGCGACGGGGCGGCGGTCTGCTTGGCGAGCGGGACGGAGATCGCGAAGCCGTTGTTCTGCACGAGGAAGACGACCGGCGCCTGCCAGACGGCCGCGAAGTTCAGCGCCTCGTGGAAGTCGCCCTCGCTGGTGCCGCCGTCGCCGACCATGGCGAGCGCGACCACGTCGTCGCCCTTGAGCCGGGCGGCGTGCGCGAGGCCGACGGCGTGCGGCAGCTGGGTGGCGAGCGGCGTGGAGAGGGGCGCGACACGGTGCTCGTAGGGGTCGTAGCCGGTGTGCCAGTCGCCGCGCAGCAGGGTGAGGGCCTCGACGGGGTCGACGCCGCGGGCGACGACGGCGAGCGTGTCGCGGTAGCTGGGGAAGAGCCAGTCCCGCTCCTGAAGGGCCAGCGCGGCGGCGACCTCGCAGGCCTCCTGGCCGGTGCTGGAGGGGTAGACGGCCAGCCGGCCCTGCTTGGTCAGCGCCGTGGCCTGCGCGTTGTAGCGCCGGCCGCTGACCAGCCGGGCGTACAGCGTGCGCAGCAGCCCGGGGTCGGCGTGCTCGGCTGCCTTCGTGCCGAGGACGCGGTACGGCTCCGCGTCGGGCAGCAGCGGCGCGGGGTCGGTACGGGGCTGCCAGGCGGGCGGCGGTGTGGGCCGGTAAGCGCCCCGCTGCTCCATGACCGTCATGACGGCACCTCCTCCTCGTGGGAGCGGCTGTGGGCTCGCCACGGGTGTGACGGGCCTCACCTACCGATTGTTCGGTCGTCGGCACATTTTGGCTACAGGCGGCCCCAGGCTGTGGACAAACGGTTCTCCACAGCCTGAGATGGACGCAGTACGTCCATGGTAGGGAGGCGGGGGCGCATGGCATCTGAACAAATGGCCGAACGCCCGGAGGAAGCCGGCGGCCCGGACGACGCCGGCACCCCGCCGCCCTCGCGCCCGCTGGACGCCATCGATCAGGACATCCTGCGCATGCTCCAGGCGGACGGCCGCGCCTCGATACGCTCGGTCGCCGAGCGGGTGCACGTCTCGCGCGCGAACGCCTACGCGCGCATCAACCGGCTCGTCGAGGACGGCGTGATCCGCGGCTTCGGCGCCCGCGTCGACCACGAACGCGCGGGGCACGGCACCTCGGCCTACATCACTCTGAAGATCGTCCAGAACTCCTGGCGCACGGTCCGCGCGCAGTTGCGGCAGCTCCCCGGGGCCTCGCACATCGCCCTGGTGGGCGGCGACTTCGACGTCCTGCTGCTGGTGCACACCCCGGACAACCGCGCCCTGCGCGAACTGGTGCTGACCCGCCTCCAGGCCATCCCCGAGGTGCTCAGCACGCGCACCCTGCTGGTGTTCGAGACCGAGGACCTCGAACCGCAGAGCTGACCCGCCCGGCCGCTCACCAAGGCGCCTCGAGGCCTCAGGACGCCTTGCGCAGCCCTCCGAACACCAGCCGCGCCACCGCGTCGACCACTTCGCGCTCGCCCGCGCCGCCCCGGCCCTCGGGACCGCCGGAACCACCGGAACCACCGGAACCGTCGGGGCGGTACCACTCGACGATCGAGTTGATCATGCCGAAGACCAGGCGCGTCGCGAGCCGCACCTCGACGTCCGCGCGCACGTCCCCCTCGGCCGCCGCGGCCCTCAGCAGGTCGGCGACCCGGTGGTCGAACTCGCGCCGCCGCTCCAGCGCCCACCGCTCGGTGTCGGTGTTGCCGCGCACCCGCAGCAGCAGCGTGACGTACGGCAGTTCGGCCATGAGCACCTCGACCATGCGCCGCACGACGTACTCCAGCCGCTCGGCGGCCAACCCCACGCGCGCGTGCTCCTCGTCGAGGATCCCGAAGAGCTCGTCCAGCGCCCGGCTCACGGCCCGGCGCAACAGCTCCTCCTTGCCCGCGACGTGGTGGTAGATCGACGACTTGGAGATGCCGGCCGCCCTGGAGAGGTGCTCCATGGAGGTGCCGTCGTAGCCGCGCTCGATGAAGACCTGCACGGCGACGGAGAGCAGTGTCTCGGGCGTGTACGTGTCGCGCTTGGCGGTGGTCATGAGGGGGTGTCCTCCCCTGCGTCGGAGGCGTGCGCGTGGCGGTGGAGGGCCAGGGACGGGGCATGGCGCCCGGAGGGCTCGCGTTCGTGCAGCGCGCCGAGGAGCTCGTACACCCACCACAGGCCCAGCCGACGGCCCCACTCGACGGGCCCGAGCGGGTAGTTCACGCCGAGGCGCATCGCGGTGTCGACGTCCTCCGCCGAGGCCACGCCCCGGGCCACCGCGTCGTACGCCAGGTCGATGATCCGCGCGACCGTCCGCGCCACGATCATGCCGGGCACGTCGCCGACGACGCTGACCTTCTTGCCGAGCGCCTGGAACAGGCCGGTGGCCTCGGCGAGGGTGCGGGGCGAGGTGGTCCCGGCGGGGGCGAGGGCGACGCGGGTGGCCCGCCGGTAGTCGAGGGCGAGGTCGAAGTGGACGACGTCGCCGCGTTCGACCGAGGTCTGCCCGTCGGTGAGGTGGAGCCGGCCGCCGCCGGGCAGCACGAGCGACCCGCTGCCCCCGTCGTCCTCGCGGACCTCGATGCCCGCCGCACGGATCAGCGTGACCAGCTCGGCGGCCGGACCCAGGTCCCCCTCGGCGACGACATAGGCGGGCCGGTCGGCCGGTTCGGCGGTGTGCGGTTCGGGCCGCCCGGCGCCGTCCCGGTAGTCGTACCAGCCCTGCCCGCTCTTGCGGCCGAGCCGGCCGGACTCGACCAGGCGGCGCTGGGCCAGCGACGGCGTGAACCGCGCGTCCTGGAAGAACGCCTGCCACACGGAGTGCGTGACGGACTCGTTGACGTCCTGCCCGATGAGGTCGGTCAGCTCGAAGGCGCCCATCCTGAAGCCGCCCGATTCGCGCAGCACGGCGTCGATGGTAGCCGGGTCGGCGGCCCGCAGCTCGTGGACCGCGAGGGCCTCCGCGTAGAAGGGCCGGGCGACGCGGTTGACGACGAAGCCGGGGGTGTCCGCGCAGGCGACCGGGGTCTTTCCCCAGGCGCGGGCCGTCTCGTACGCGCGCGTGGCCGACGCGGGGTCGGTGGCGAACCCGGAGACCACCTCCACCAGCGGCAGCAGCGGCGCCGGGTTGAAGAAGTGCAGGCCGACGAAGCGGCCCGGGGCGCGGAGCGCGCCGCCGATGGCGGTGACGGACAGGGAGGAGGTGTTGGTGGCGAGCAGGCAGTCGTCGCCGACGACGTCCTCCAGCGCCCGGAACAGCTCCTGCTTGACGTCCAGGCGCTCCAGGACCGCCTCGGCGACGAGCGCGCAGTCGGCGAGGTCGGCGAGGGTCTCGGCGGGCCGGAGCCGGGCACGGGCCAGGTCCCGCTGCGCGCCGGTGAGCCGTTCCTTCTCGACGAGCCGGTCGAGCCGGGCGCCGATCGCGTCGGCCGCTTCCCGGGCCCGCCCGGGGACGGCGTCGTACAGCCGTACGGGGTGGCCCGCGACCAGCGCCACCTGGGCGATGCCCTGGCCCATGGTGCCGGTGCCGACGACGGCCACGGGGCTGCTGAGGTCGAGTGCTGTCATGTGCGCGATCCTCCCGCACGGGGTTTTCCACAGATGCGGCGGTCCCCCTTGTCCCGACCGATCGTTCGGTTACTCTAGCCGTGTCCGCCTGTTTCCGCCCAGGTTTCCCCCAGGTCCACGGATCGACGGAGAGTCGACGCGGCGTCGACAGCGAGCCGGAAGATCCGTGGCAGACGAGGAGTTGGTCCCGCATGGCCGCCGAACTCACCGCGCACCAGCTGATCGACCGGCACCGGCCGACCCTGGACCAGGCGCTGGAGACGATCCGCACGCGCGCGTACTGGTCCCCCCACCCCGAGCACCCCAAGGCCTACGGGGAGAACGGCAGCCTGGACATGGCCGCGGGCAAGGCCGCCTTCGACGCCCTGCTCGGCACCCGCCTCGACCTCGGCCAGCCCGGCACCGACGACTGGGTCGGCGGCGAGGTCTCCCCGTACGGCGTCGAGCTGGGCGTGGAGTATCCGCACGCCGACCTCGACGTGCTGCTGCCCGCCATGAAGGCCGGCCAGCGGGCGTGGCGGGACGCGGGCGCGGAGCTGCGCGCGATGGTCTGCCTGGAGATCCTCGGGCGGATCGCCGACCGGACCATGGAGTTCGCCCAGGCGGTCATGCACACCTCCGGACAGGCCTTCATGATGGCCTTCCAGGCGGGCGGCCCGCACGCGCAGGACCGCGGCATGGAGGCCGTGGCGTACGCGTACGTGGAGCAGGCCCGCACCCCCGACACGGCGGAGTGGACCAAGCCGCAGGGCAAGCGCGACCCGCTCGCGCTGACCAAGCAGTTCACGCCGGTCCCGCGCGGCATCGGCCTCGTCATCGGCTGCAACACCTTCCCGACCTGGAACGGCTACCCGGGCCTGTTCGCCTCCCTCGCCACCGGCAACGCGGTCCTGGTCAAGCCCCACCCGCGCGCGGTGCTGCCCCTCGCGCTCACCGTGCGGGTGGCCCGCGACGTCCTCACCGAGGCCGGCTTCGACCCGAACCTGGTCGCGCTGGCCGCCGAGCGCCCCGGCGAGGGCATCGCCAAGACCCTGGCGACCCGCCCCGAGATCCGGATCATCGACTACACCGGCTCCACCTCCTTCGGCGACTGGCTGGAGGCCAACGCCCGCCAGGCCCAGGTCTTCACCGAGAAGGCCGGCGTCAACACGGTGATCGTCGACTCCACCGACGACTACAAGGGAATGCTCGCCAACCTGGCCTTCTCCCTCTCCCTCTACAGCGGCCAGATGTGCACCACCCCGCAGAACCTGCTGATCCCCCGCGACGGCATCCGCACCGACCAGGGCCCCAAGACCTACGACGAGGTGACCGCCGACCTGGCGCGCGCCGTCGACGGGCTCCTCGGCGACGACGCCCGCGCGAACGCCCTGCTCGGCGCGATCGTCAACCCGGACGTCAAGGCCCGCCTGGAGGCCGCCGCCGGCCTCGGCGAGGTCGCCCTGGCCTCCCGCGAGGTGACCAACCCGGACTTCCCGGACGCGGTCGTGCGCACCCCGGTGATCGTCAAGCTGGACGGTGCCAAGCCCGACGACGAGGCCGCCTACACCAGCGAGTGCTTCGGCCCGGTCTCCTTCGCCGTCGCCGTCGACTCCGCGACCCACGCCGTGGACCTGCTGCGCCACAGCATCCGGGAGAAGGGCGCGATGACGGTGGGCGCCTACACGACCGACGCGGAGGTCGAGCGGTCCGTGCAGGAGGCCTGCCTGGAGGAGGCGGCCCAGCTGTCCCTCAACCTCACGGGCGGGGTGTACGTCAACCAGACGGCCGCCTTCTCCGACTTCCACGGCTCGGGCGGCAACCCGGCGGCCAACGCCGCCCTGTGCGACGGCGCGTTCGTGGCCAACCGCTTCCGGGTGGTGGAGGTCCGCCGACAGGCCTAGGGGGTATCGCCCCCGGGCCTGTCCTGGGAGCCCTGGACCGCGCCCCCGGTGGCGCTCCAGTGGTACAGCGTCATGGCCACACTGGTCGCGAGGTTGTAGCTGGAGACCTGGGGGCGCATCGGCAGCGCCACCAGGTGGTCGGCACGCGCGCGCAGCTCCCGCGACAGCCCGCTGCGCTCCGAGCCGAACGCGAGCAGCGCGTCGTCCGGCAGCCTCAGCCCGCGGATGTCCCCGCCCTCCGGGTCCAGCGCGAACACCGGGCCCGGCGGCAGCTCCCCGACGTCCAGCCGCTCCACGGCGGTCGCGAAGTGCAGCCCCGCCCCACCGCGCACCACCGTGGGATGCCACGGATCGAGCGTGCCCGTGGTGACCACACCGGTCGCCGCGAAACCGGCGGCCAGCCGGATCACCGCCCCCGCGTTGCCGAGGTTGCGCGGCTGGTCGAGGACCACGACGGGCGTACGGCGGGGCGTGTGCGCCAGCGCCCGCAGGTTGGCCGTACGCGAGGGCCGTACGGCCAGGGCGGCCACGGCGGTGGGGTGCGGGCGCGGAACGAGGGAGGCGTACGTCTCCCGCGGCACTTCCGCCAGCAGGGCGTCCATGGCGTCCCGTACGTCGGGCGCCAGCTCCTCGGCGAGGGCCAGGGCAGCCGCGCGGTCGCCGGTGACGGCCACCGGAACCTCGGCGCCGAAACGCAGCGCGTGCTTGAGCGCGTGGAACCCGTCGAGCAGCACGCACGCTCCGGCGTGCCGACGCCAGACGGCCAGCGGGTCGGCGTCGGGGTCGAGGGTTGGTCCTGGGCCTGGGCCGGTCATGTCCGGAAGCCTACGTGCGTGAGGCCGGGGTCCTTGTCGCTCTCCGCGACCTCCCGGGAGCGGGGCCCGGGCACCGCCGCCGTACGGCCGTCACCACCGCCCCCACCACCGCCGCCGCCACCACCGCCGCCGCCACGCCCGCCCGGCAGTCGGCCCAGCAGCCCGGCACGCGCGCGTGCCGCCCAGCCGCCCAGCCGGCGCAGGAAGGAGGTCGGCAGGAAGACCGCGTCCGCGGCGATCATCGCCAGCGAGAAGAACGGCAGCCCCAGCACCACGGCGATCACCGCGTGCTCGGTCATCATGGCGGCCAGCAGCACGTTCTTGACCCGCCGGTTGAACAGCGTGAACGGGAACGCGACCTGCACGGCGACCGTGCCGTAGGTGATGAGCATGACCATCGTGCCGTTGGCGGCCAGCGCGTCGGAGAGCGCGGGCCAGGGCGAGAAATAGTCCAGGTGCAGCGGGTAGTAGACCGCGGTGCCGTCCTGCCAGCGCGAGCCCTGGATCTTGTACCAGCCCGCGGTCGCGTAGATCAGACACGCCTCGGCCATGATCACGACCAGCGCGCCGTTGTGCACGGTGTTGGTGACCACGTCGAGCAGGATCCGCGGCTGACCGCTCCCGGCACCGCGTCCCGCGGCCCACCACAGGCCCTGCGCGACCCACACGGCCCACAGCAGGGCCGGGACGAGCCAGTCGCCGTCCAGCCCGCCCGCCAGGGTCACCGTGAGCAGCACGAAGCCGAACACGCACCACAGCACCGGCCCGACCCGGTCCACGACACGCTCCCCACGCGCGCGTGCCTCGTCCGCACGCCGCGCCCGGCGCACGTCCAGCGACCAGACCTGGCCGCAGCGCGTGAGGACCAGGTAGATGCTCATCAGGTGCAGGACGTTGTCGCCGCCGTCACCCATGAACACGCTGCGGTTCTGCAGCGAGAGCACGCCGACCATGAAGAGGACGGACATGGTGCGGGTCCGCCAGCCCAGCAGAAGCAGCACGCTGCTCAGGACGGCCAGCGCGTAGACGAGCTCGAACCAGGTCCGCCCGTCGGACCACATCAGCGCCGTGAAGGCGCCGTTGTCCGCGATCAGCTGCTCGGCGAGGTCGTGTCCCCAGGGACTCTCGGGGCCGTACAGCTCGCTGCGGTGGGGCAGTTCGCGCAGCAGGAAGAGCAGCCAGGTGGCGCTGAAGCCGATGCGGATCACGGCGGTCTGGTACGGGCCGAGCGCGGCGCCGGTGACGCGGGCGAGGCCGCGGGAGACCGAGAGGGCGATGCCGTTCACGCGGCGTCCCCCTCCTTCTCACGGGCAGCCACCGGCCACCAGGGCAGCTCACGGTAGGTCGGCCGGTCGGAGACCTTCTCACCGCTCCAGGAAGGCGGCTCCACGTTGGTGGTCCGGGAACGGTACTGGACGCGCTCGACGGCACCGTCCGGACCGGCGGCGTCGTTCCGGTCCAGGCGCAGGACCGCGATGCGCCGCAGGTAGGTCTCGGACAACGTGCCCCGCAGGCCCACCGCGCGGTCGTCGGAGTCGTGGGTGGCGACGAAGAAGTCCCAGGCCCGGCGGAGCTCGTTCTGCTGGGTGTGGCTCGGCAGCGGATTGCCGTCGATACTCCGGCCGTCCTCGGCGGACAGGTCGTACCAGCCGGTCGTGCGTATCGCGCCGTCCGCCGTGCTCACCTCCGCGCGGAGCTGGACGGAGACGTTCTGCTGGAGCGGGTTGGGCGCGAAGAGCTTCCAGTTCTGTTCGAACTCCGGGAAGACCCACTCGTCCACCACCTCGCCGTGCTGCTTGGTGAGGGTGTTCGACGGTGCCACGTGCAGGAACACCAGGCCTATGTGGGCGCAGACGGCGACGGCGACGACCGCGAGGGCGACCACGGCAGCGACCTGGTAGCGCGGGGAGAGCGCGGAGAGACCGGTGCGGGGCGCCGTCGTCGCCTGGCGGGGCTCCGCGGTGACCGCACGGGCGTCGGCTCCGTCGGCCTCTTCACGGCCGCCGTCCGTCCCGACGGAGGTCTCCGGCTGATCCGGCAGATCCGGCAGATCTTGCCGGTCCGGCTGATCCGGCTGATCCACCAGACTCGGCTGATCCACCAGACTCGGGTGATCCTTCCGGTCGGGACGGTCCGGTGCGCCCTGGCCCCCCTCCCGGTCCCGCCCCTGCCGGGCGTCCGAGCCTGTGTCGTACGCGTCCATTCCGCCCCGTTCCGGTCCCGATCCTCGTTCCGCCCGCCCCACCGCGAGGGGCGGGCCCCCCGCGCCGCTCGTGCGGCTGCTCGGCAGCGTTCGAACGGGAACGGTACTCAGGACCGTCCGCCCGCACAGCCCCCGACGGACCGGCCGCACCGTGGCCGTCACCACATCGTCACCGCGCGGCAGCGCCCGCGGTGACACGGAGACGGTCCGGAGACGGTCCGGAGACAGCCCCGAGACGACGTGGAGCCCGGCCCGGTGGCCCGCCCCGGACGCGACCCGGACACGACCCGATCGGCCCTAGAGAACGTGCCCCGGCTCGCCCTTCCCGTCCACCACGGGACGGCCGGCCGCGGCCCACACCTGCATGCCGCCGTCGACGTTCACGGCGTCGATGCCCTGCTGGGCCAGATACATGGTGACCTGGGCCGAGCGACCGCCGGAACGGCAGATCACGTGGATCCGGCCGTCCTGCGGCGCTGCCTCGGTCAGCTCACCGTACCGGGCCACGAACTCGCTGATGGGAATGTGCAGTGCCCCGGCGGCATGGCCCGCCTGCCACTCTTCGTCCTCGCGGACGTCCAGCAGGAAGTCGCCGTCCTTGAGGTCCGTGACCTCGACCGTGGGCACACCAGCTCCGAAACTCATGCCCCCGACGCTACCGGAGCCCCCGCCCGGCTCAGTCCCGCCCGAGCGCCGCCGCCAGTTCGGCCTCCCGCTCCCGCACCTGGGCCGCCAGCTGCTCGGCGATCTCCTCCAGCAGCCGGTCGGGGTCGTCCGGGGCCAGCCGGAGCATGCCGCCGATCGCGCTCTCCTCCAGCTCCTTGGCGAGCAGCGTGAGCATTTCCTTGCGCCGGTCGAGCCATTCGAGGCGGGCGTACAGCTCCTCGCCGCGGCTCGGGCGCCGCTCGGGCGCCGGACCGGCGGCCCACTCCTCGGCCAGCTCCCGCAGCCGGCCCGCGTCGCCACGGGCGTAGGCGGCGTTGACCCGGGTGATGAACTCCTCGCGCCGGGCCCGCTCCGCCTCCTCCTGCGCCAGGTCGGGGTGGGCCTTGCGGACCAGCTCGCGGTAGAGCTTGCGGGCCTCCTCACCGGGCCGCACCCGCTGCGGGGGGCGTACCGCCTGGTCCGTGAGCATCGCCGTGGCCTCCGGGAACAGCCCGTCCCCGTCCATCCAGCCGTTCAGCAGTTCCTCGACCCCGGGAATCGGCATCAGCCGGGCCCGTGCCTCGGCGGCCCGGCGCCGGTCGTCGGCGTCGCCGGTGCGGGCGGCCCTGGCCTCCAGGATCTGCGCCTCCAGCTCCTCGAGCCGCGCGTACACCGGGCCGAGCCGCTGTTCGTGCAGCCGGGAGAAGTTCTCGACCTCCACGCGGAAGGTCTCCAGCGCGATCTCGTACTCGATGAGTGCCTGCTCGGCGGCCCGTACGGCCTGTTCCAGCCGTTCCTCGGGACGCGGCGCACCGTCCTCGGGCGTCGCCACCGGCTCCGCACCGGCGCCGCCACCACCCTGCTCAGCTTCCGGGGTCGTCACCCGACCAGCGTAGGCCACAGCCCGCCCGGTACCGCCCGGCCGGCGTCACACCCCCAGTTCCGCCGCGATCCGCCCCGCCCGCACCGCGTCCACCAGCTCCGCGTGGTCCGCCTCCGTACGGTCGGCGTAGGCCACGGCGAAGGCGGACACCGCCTCGTCCAGCTCGTCGTTCTTGCCGCAGTAGCCCGCGATGAGCCGCGGGTCGGCGCTGTGCGCGTGGGCGCGGGCCAGCAGGGCGCCGGTCATGCGGCCGTAGTCGTCCATCTGGTCGGCGGCCAGGGCGGTGGCGTCGACGCTGCCCTTGCGGTTGCGGAACTGCCGCACCTGGAACGGCCGCCCGTCGACCTCCGTCCAGCCCAGCAGCATGTCGCTGACCACCTGCATCCGCTTCTGCCCCATGACCACCCGGCGCCCCTCGTGCGCGACCTCGGGGGCGTCGAAGCCGACGGCCGCCAGGTGAGGAAGCAGCGCGGAGGGCCTGGCCTCCTTCACCTGGAGCACGAGCGGTTCGCCGCGGTGGTCCAGGAGCAGCACGACGTACGACCGCGTGCCCACGCTGCCGGTGCCGACGATCCGGAAGGCGACGTCCTGCACCGCGTACCTGGCCAGCAGCGGGAGCCGGTCCTCGGAGAGCGTGGCCAGGTACGGCTCCAGGGCGGCCGCGACGCCCGCCGCCTCGGTGTCCGTCACCCGGCGCAGCACCGGCGGGGCGTCGGCGAAGCGCCGGCCGCCGTCCTCGGTGGGCTCGGTCGACCTGGCGGCGAAGCGCCCGCTGGTGTTGGCCCGCGCCTTCTCGCTCACCCGCTCCAGCGTGCCGAGCAGGTCGTGGGCGTCGGTGTGCGAGACGAGTTCCTCGTCCGCGATGGCGTTCCAGGCGTCCAGCGCGGGGAGCTTCGCCAGCAGCCGCATGGTGCGCCGGTAGGCGCCCGCCGTGTCGTGGGCGGCCTCGCGGCAGGTGTACTCGTCGGCACCGGCCTCCCGGCCCGCGAGGACGATCGAGGTGGCGAGCCGCTTGAGGTCCCACTCCCAAGGGCCGTGGACGGTCTCGTCGAAGTCGTTCAGGTCGATGACCAGGCCGCCGCGGGCGTCACCGTAGAGACCGAAGTTGGCGGCGTGCGCGTCGCCGCAGATCTGGGCGCCGATCCCCGTCGTCGGCGTACGCGCCAGGTCGTACGCCATCAGCCCCGCCGACCCGCGCAGGAAGGCGAACGGGGTGGCGGCCATCCGCCCCACCCGTATCGGGGTGAGCCCGGGGATCCGGCCGCGGTTGGACTCCTCGACCGCGCTCACCGCGTCCGGCCGGGAGGCGTCCAGCGGGAGGACGGCGTGCGCGGACCGCGGAACACGCGTGCGCAGCGCCTTGCCGTCCGCCTTCGGCGAGCCACCGACGGGCCACCGCGCGAACCCCGGCACGACCGGCACCCGCACACCCCCCGCCCCGTCCGTACCGGCCCGCGCCCCCGCCGCAGCCTCCGCGTCCGTGCCGACCCCCGCCCCCGCGTCCGTGCCCGCACGCACCCGCGCAGTCGCCTCCGCCGCCGCAGCCCCCGCAGTCGCCTCGGTCATCCCGGCCGTCCTCCCCGTACTCGTACCCGTGCCGTGCCCGTGCCCGTATCCGCGCCGCGCCCGTCCCCGGGCGCCGACGCGCCACGACCGTACCCCCGGGCGAACCGCCCGTACACGGCCCCGTCCGCCCCCGCCCCGCCGCCCGCATAACGCCGGGCAGGGGGCGGAACAGGAGGTGCCCGGACCCCCGCCGACGCGCTTACGGTTTCGAGCGATCACCACGGAGCGCGCCCGCCGAAGCAACGACAGCAGCCTGCCCCGCGCCGGCGGGCGCGCTCCCTGTCCCCGACGTCCCGGATGTCGCACGTCCCGTCCAGCTCCCCCAGGGACCACCCCCACCGAGGAGACAGAGGAGCCGCCATGACCTCCGACACCCCCACCACCCCCGACGAACCCGGGACCGGCACCACCGCCGACCGCGCCGTCAGCCGCAAGACGTTGCTCAGGGCGGCCGTCGCCGCCGGCGCCGCCGTCCCGCTGCTCGCCACCGGCTCCCTCGCGCTCGCCCGGGACGCCGCCCGCTCCTCCACCGGCAGGCCCCTGTCGCCGACGCCCTACTGCGATGACGGCGACGACCCGACGCCCGACCAGATGGAGGGCCCCTACTTCAAGCCGAACTCCCCGCTGCGCACCAACCTGGTGACACCCGGCACCGCCGGCACCCGGCTGACCGTCAGCGGCTACGTCTTCGGCCGCAACTGCGTTCCGCTGTCCGGCGTGCTCCTCGACTTCTGGCAGGCCGACAATGCCGGCGCCTACGACATGGCCGGGTACACCTTCCGCGGCCACCAGTTCACCGACGCCACGGGCGCGTTCTCGCTCGGGACGATCGTTCCCGGCCTCTATCCGGGCCGTACCCGGCACATCCACGTCAAGGCACAGGCACCCGGCCGCCCCGTACTGACCACCCAGCTGTACTTCCCCGGCGAGCCCCGCAACAGCACGGACGCCCTTTTCGACCCGGCGCTGCTGATGAACGTCCGCGGCGCCGGCGGCGGCAAGGAGGCGAGCTTCGACTTCGTCCTGAACGTGGACGGCGCCCCGGGCCCCGACCCCACCGACCCGCCGACCGACCCGCCGGGCGGCACCTGGGCGACCGGCCGCTCCTACGCCGCCGGCGACGCGGTCACGTACGGCGGCGGCTCCTACCGCTGCCTCCAGGGGCACACCTCGATGGCGGGCTGGGAGCCGCCCAACGTGCCGGCCCTGTGGCGCCGCGCGTCCTGAGACCTTGCTCACAGCGCACCACTACCCCACGGGGCCCCACGGCGCTGTGCCCGAGCATGCGGAAGCCCCCCAGGTCCGAGACCTGGGGGGCTTCCGGCTGGTGCGCGAGGGGGGAGTTGAACCCCCACGCCCTTTCGGGCACTGGAACCTGAATCCAGCGCGTCTGCCTATTCCGCCACCCGCGCATTGGGTGTGTCCTCGGGGCCTTTCCTTGCGGTCCGGCGCCTTCCGACACGAGAACATTAGCACGCTGGAACGGGTGGATTCACATCCCTTTCCGGGCGGGGCAGGCCGCGGACAGGGGCCCGGAGAGCAGGGCGCCCGCCCTCCTTCGGGCACCCGGGCACTCGTACCGACCCGTGTCCGTTCACGTATCAACCTCGTACCGGTCCGGCCCGTCTCCCCAGGAGCCGGTAGGGGTCCGCGGTCAGGTGCGGGACACTGGTCTGCGGCCGCCTCTACGATCCTGGGCATGAGTACCCGCGGGAGAGCATCCCGAAGGACCCCGAGAGTTCGAAGGGGGGCTCCGGCGGGAACTCCGAGAGGCGTCGACACCCGTCGACCGGGCCGACAGGGGGAACCAGCCGATCGACCGGCGCGTGGATACGATCAGTAAGCAGTACCAAGTAAGCAGTGCGCGGGTGAGCCGTACACGCGTGAGCAGGACGCAGGGCAGCAGGTCACAGGGCAGCAGTACGCAGGGCAGCAGTACGCAAGGCAGTGGACAGGACGGCAGCGACGGAGGAGGTGCCCCATGGGAGTCCTGAAGAAGTTCGAGCAGCGTCTCGAAGGTCTGGTCAACGGCACCTTCGCGAAGGTGTTCAAGTCCGAGGTGCAGCCCGTGGAGATCGCGGGAGCGCTCCAGCGCGAATGCGACAACAACGCGACCATCTGGAACCGCGACCGCACCGTCGTACCCAATGACTTCATCGTGGAACTGAGCACGCCCGACTTCGAGCGCCTCAGCCCGTACTCCGGCCAGCTCGGCGACGAGCTGGCCGGCATGGTCCGCGACTACGCCAAGCAGCAGCGCTACACCTTCATGGGACCGATCAAGGTCCACCTGGAGAAGGCCGACGACCTCGACACCGGCCTGTACCGGGTGCGCAGCCGTACGCTCGCCTCCTCCACCAGCCACCAGGGCGGCCCGGCGTCCGCGGGCCCCGCCGCGCCCCCTGCCCCCACCGGGCGGCCCGGCGGCCAGGGCGGTGGCTACGGCTACCCGCCGCCCGCCGCCCCCGCGGGCGCCCCGCCCATGCCGGCCGCGCCGCCACCCGGCCAACGCCCCGGCGGATACGGCTACCCGCAGCCCGCGGGCGGCCAGCAGCCCCCGGCCGCACCCGCGGCCGGCGGACGCACCCGCCACTGGATCGAGATCAACGGCACCCGCCATCAGATCTCCCGCGCGACCCTCGTGCTCGGACGCAGCACCGAGGCCGACGTGCGGATCGACGACCCCGGCGTCTCCCGCCGGCACTGCGAGATCCGGACCGGAACGCCCTCGACGATCCAGGATCTCGGGTCCACCAACGGCATCGTGGTGGACGGGCAGCACACCACCCGCGCTACGCTCCGCGACGGCTCGCGGATCGTCGTGGGCAGCACCACCGTTATCTATAGGCAAGCCGAAGGGTGATCCGGGGGCAATGTCAGAGCTGACCCTCACGGTCATGCGGCTGGGTTTTCTCGCCGTATTGTGGCTGTTCGTGATCGTGGCCGTGCAGGTCATCCGCAGCGACCTGTTCGGCACGCGGGTCACCCAGCGCGGAGCGCGGCGCGACGCCGCCCGACCGCAGCAGGCCGCCGCGCGCCAAGGACAGGCGCCTCCACCGCAGCGCCAACAACAGAGCGGCGGCCGGGGACGCCGGGGCGCCCCCACCAAACTGGTCGTCACGGAGGGCACCCTCACCGGCACCACCGTTGCCCTCCAGGGCCAGACCATCACGCTCGGCCGGGCACACGACTCGACGATCGTGCTGGACGACGACTACGCCTCCAGCCGCCATGCCAGGATCTACCCCGACCAGAACGGCCAGTGGATCGTCGAGGACCTGGGCTCCACCAACGGCACCTACCTGGACCGGTCCCGGCTGACGACCCCCACGCCGATCGGGCCGGGGTCGCCGATCCGCATCGGCAAGACCGTCATCGAGCTGCGGAAGTAGTGCTACACCAATGAATGAGCGCGAGCGGAGCGAGCACGCAGCGGCGGCCGGCACCCCGGGCCACGGCGCGCTCCCGACCGGAGGGTGGGCAGTGTGGCTCGACACGACCGGCTGTACCCGGAGCCGACGGGCGAGGTGCGCATGAGTCTGTCACTGCGCTTCGCCGCCGGATCGCACAAGGGCATGATCCGGGAGGGCAACGAGGACTCCGGTTACGCCGGCCCCCGCCTGCTCGCCATCGCCGACGGCATGGGCGGCCAGGCCGCCGGCGAGGTCGCCTCCTCCGAGGTGATCTCCACCATCGTCGCCCTCGACGACGACGTGCCCGGCTCCGACATCCTCACCTCCCTCGGCACCGCCGTGCAGCGCGCCAACGACCAGCTGCGGCAGATGGTCGAGGAGGACCCCGCCCTCGAAGGCATGGGCACCACCCTCACCGCCCTGCTCTGGACCGGCCAGCGCCTCGGCCTCGTCCACGTCGGCGACTCCCGCGCCTACCTGCTGCGCGACGGCGTCCTCACCCAGATCACGCAGGACCACACCTGGGTGCAGCGCCTCGTCGACGAGGGACGCATCACCGAGGAGGAGGCCGGCACCCACCCGCAGCGCTCCCTGCTGATGCGCGCGCTCGGCAGCGGCGACCACGTCGAACCCGACCTGTCCATCCGCGAGGTGCGGGCCGGCGACCGCTACCTCATCTGCTCCGACGGACTCTCCGGCGTCGTCTCCCACCAGACGATGGAGGACACCCTCGCCAGCTACCAGGGCCCCCAGGAGACCGTCCAGGAGCTGATCCAGCTCGCCCTGCGCGGCGGCGGCCCCGACAACATCACCGTCATCATCGCCGACGTCCTCGACCTGGACACCGGTGACACCCTCGCCGCCCAGCTCTCCGACACCCCGATCGTGGTCGGCGCCGTCGCCGAGAACCAGGCCCAGTTCGGCGACAACGGCATCATGCAGACCCCGGCCGGCCGCGCCGCCGGACTCGGCCGCCAAGGCGGCGGGCAGCGCGGCGGGGGCGGCGAGTTCGGCCCGCCCGGCAGCGGCGACACCACCGGCTACATCCCGGCCGGCGGCTTCGACGACTACGGCCCCGACGACTTCGTCAAGCCCCGCAAGAGCCGCAAGTGGCTGAAGAGATCCCTCTACACCGTGCTCGCCCTCGCCGTCATCGGCGGCGGCACGTACGGCGGCTGGCGCTGGACCCAGACGCAGTACTACGTCGGCACCAACGAGGACCACGTCGCGCTGTACCGGGGCATCAGCCAGGACCTCGCCTGGGTCTCGCTCTCGAAGATCCAGAAGGACCACCCCGAGATCGAACTCAAGTACCTGCCGCCCTACCAGCAGCAACTGGTCGAGGCCACCATCGCCGAAGGCGACCTGGCCGACGCCCGGGCGAAGATCGAGGAACTGGCGGTGCAGGCCTCCGCCTGCAAGAAGCAGGCCGACCGGCGCACCGCGGAGACCGAGAAGAACGCGAAGACGGGCGAGGGCGAGGCCGGAGGCACCACGGGAACCACTCCCGCCTCCTTCACGTCCAAGGCCTCACCGAGCCCGAACCCCTCGGGCTCGCCGAAGGCACCCGAATCGTCCGAGTCCCCGTCCACGACCGCACCCACTCCAGGCTCAGGACCGACCCTCTCGGAGGAAGAGCAGAAGGTCGTCTCGCTGTGCGGTAAGCAGTAGGCAAGCCGTGAGAGGCCCTGTCACACGATGAGCAGTTCTACCAACTCGCCGACGCACCACACGTCCACGATCGGCGCCATCGGCGCCCCGAGCCGGCGCAACACCGAGCTGGCTCTGCTCGTGTTCGCCGTCCTGATCCCGGTCTTCGCCTACGCCAACGTGGGCCTGGCCATCAACGACGAGGTGCCCGCCGGCCTACTGAGCTACGGCCTCGGCCTCGGCCTCCTGGCCGGCGTCGGCCACCTCGTCGTGCGCAAGTTCGCGCCGTACGCGGACCCGCTGATGCTGCCGCTCGCCACCCTGCTCAACGGCCTCGGACTGGTCGCCATCTGGCGCCTGGACCAGTCCGAACTGCTCCAGAGCATCGACCAGGCCGGCACCGCGGCGCCCCGCCAGCTGATCTACACCGCGATGGGCATCGCCCTGTTCGTCGCCGTGCTCGTCTTCCTCAAGGACCACCGCGTCCTGCAGCGCTACACCTACATCTCCATGGTCACCGCCCTGTTCCTGCTGCTGCTGCCCCTCGTTCCGGGCCTCGGCAAGAACATCTACGGCGCCAAGATCTGGATCCAGGTCGGGTCCTTCTCCATCCAGCCCGGAGAGTTCGCCAAGATCGTCCTGGCGATCTTCTTCGCCGGCTACCTGATGGTGAAGCGGGACGCGCTCGCCCTCGCCAGCCGCCGCTTCATGGGCCTCTACCTGCCCCGCGGCCGCGACCTCGGTCCCATCCTCGTCGTCTGGATGGTCTCGATCCTCATCCTGGTCTTCGAGACCGACCTCGGCACCTCGCTGCTGTTCTTCGGCATGTTCGTGATCATGCTGTACGTCGCCACCGAGCGGACCAGCTGGATCGTCTTCGGCCTGATGATGTCCGCCGTCGGCGCCGTCGGCGTCGCCACCTTCGAGCCGCACATCCAGCAGCGCGTCGACGCCTGGCTCGACCCGATGAAGGAGTACACGCTCTCCCGCGCCGGCCAGGCCGGCCACTCCGAGCAGGCCATGCAGGCCCTGTGGGCCTTCGGCTCCGGCGGCACCCTCGGCACCGGCTGGGGCCAGGGCCACTCCGAGCTGATCCGGTTCGCCGCCAACTCCGACTTCATCCTCGCCACCTTCGGCGAGGAACTCGGCCTGGCCGGCCTCATGGCCCTGCTCCTGCTCTACGCGTTGATCGTGGAACGCGGCGTACGCACCGCCCTCGCCGCCCGCGACCCGTTCGGCAAGCTCCTCGCCATCGGCCTCTCCGGCGCCTTCGCCCTCCAGGTCTTCGTCGTCGCCGGCGGCGTCATGGGCCTCATCCCGCTCACCGGCATGACGATGCCCTTCCTCGCCTACGGAGGCTCCTCGGTCATCGCCAACTGGGCCCTGATCGGCATCCTCCTGCGCATCAGCGACACCGCCCGCAGACCGGCACCCGCCGCTCCCGCCAACCCGGACGCCGAGATGACCCAGGTGGTCCGACCGTGAACAAGCCCCTGCGCCGGATCGCGATCTTCTGCGGCCTCCTCGTCCTCACCCTGCTCATCCGCGACAACTGGCTCCAGTACGTCCAGGCCGACGAGCTCAAAGAGGACGAACACAACCGCCGCGTCGCCATCGAGCGGTACGCCAGCCCACGCGGCGACATCATCGTCGACGGCCAGGCCATCACCGGTCACGCCACCACCGAGGGCGACTTCAAGTACAAGCGCACCTACAAGGACGGCGCCATGTGGGCGCCCGTCACCGGCTACGTCTCCCAGGCCTACGGCGCCACCCAGATCGAAGCCATCAACGACGGCATCCTCACCGGCAACGACGACCGGCTCTTCTTCCGCAACACCCTCGACATGATCACCGGCAAGAAGCGCGAGGGCGGCAACGTCGTCACCACCCTCAACAGCGCCGCCCAGAAGGCCGCCTACGACGGCCTGAAGAAGCAGGGCGCCAAGGGCGCCGTCGTCGCGCTCGAACCGTCCACCGGCAAGATCCTCTCGATGGCGTCGTACCCGTCGTACGACCCCACCTCGATCGCCGGCAGCAACGAAGCGGCCGGCGAGGCCTGGAACAAGCTCCAGAAGAAGAACAACCCCGACGACCCGATGCTCAACCGCGCCCTGCGCGAGGTCTACCCGCCCGGCTCCACCTTCAAGGTGCTCACCGCGGCCGCCGCCCTGGAGCACGGCCTGTACGACTCGGCGGACGAGAAGACCGACTCCCCGCTGCCCTGGACGATGCCCGGCACCACCACCGAGCTGCCCAACGAGGGCGACCTCCCCTGCGAGAACGCCACCCTCCGCGAAGCACTCCGCGTGTCCTGCAACACCGTCTTCGGCAAGGTCGGCTCCGACCTCGGCAACGACAAGATGCTCGAGACGGCCAAGAAGTTCGGCTTCACCGAGGAGCAGTTCGTCCCCGTCCGCTCCAGCGCCTCCGTCTTCTCGGACGACATGAACGAGTCGCAGACCGCGCTCTCCTCCATCGGCCAGTACAACACCGCCGCCACCCCGCTGCAGATGGCCATGGTCACCTCGGCCATCGCCAACAACGGCACCCTGATGAAGCCGTACATGGTCGACGAACTCCAGGCCCCCAACCTCGACACCATCGAGAAGACGGACCCCGAGGAGATGAGCAAGCCGCTCTCCGCGGACAACGCCCAGAAGCTCCAGTCCATGATGGAGACCGTCGTCGAGGACGGCACGGGAACCAACGCCCAGATCGACGGCGTCACGGTAGGCGGCAAGACCGGCACCGCGCAGCACGGTGTCGACAACAGCGAGAACCCCTACGCCTGGTTCATCTCGTACGCCAAGGGCGACGACGACAGCGCACCCGTCGCCGTCGCCGTGGTGATCGAGGACGAGAACGCGGTCCGTGACGACATCTCCGGCGGCGGGCTCGCGGCGCCGATCGCGAAGAACGTCATGGAGGCGGTTCTGGAGAGCAAGAAGTGACCACGGGCTGAACAGGACGTGACTCCGGTCACGTCCCCTTCACATAGGCGCACGTTGCGATACCGGTCCTGTATCGGGTATCGGGCTTGGCCAGGTCACCCGGAGCGAGCCGGGTACGGTAGGCCGGACGGCAGCCTCCGACCGTACAAGCATGCCGGTCGGGACCGACGGAGAGGGCTGGTAGGTAGCTATGGAAGAGCCGCGTCGCCTCGGCGGCCGGTACGAGCTGGGCCAGGTGCTCGGCCGTGGTGGCATGGCGGAGGTATACCTCGCGCATGACTCCCGGCTCGGCCGCACCGTGGCAGTGAAGACACTCCGCGCGGACCTCGCGCGCGACCCGTCCTTCCAGGCCCGCTTCCGCCGGGAGGCCCAGTCGGCCGCCTCGCTCAACCATCCCGCGATCGTGGCGGTCTACGACACGGGCGAGGACTACATCGACAACGTGTCGATCCCGTACATCGTCATGGAGTACGTCGACGGCTCCACACTCCGTGAGCTGCTCCACTCCGGCCGCAAACTGCTGCCGGAGCGGACACTGGAGATGACCATCGGCATCCTCCAGGCGCTGGAGTACTCGCACCGGGCCGGCATCGTCCACCGCGACATCAAGCCGGCCAACGTGATGCTCACGCGCAACGGCCAGGTCAAGGTCATGGACTTCGGCATCGCCCGCGCCATGGGCGACTCCGGCATGACGATGACCCAGACCGCCGCGGTCATCGGCACCGCCCAGTACCTCTCCCCGGAGCAGGCCAAGGGCGAACAGGTCGACGCACGCTCCGACCTGTACTCCACGGGCTGCCTGCTCTACGAGCTGCTCACGGTCCGCCCGCCCTTCGTCGGCGACTCCCCGGTCGCCGTCGCCTACCAGCACGTCCGCGAGGAACCGCAGGCGCCCAGCGTCTTCGACCCCGAGATCACGCCCGAAATGGACGCGATCGTGCTGAAGGCCCTGGTCAAGGACCCCGACTACCGCTACCAGTCGGCCGACGAGATGCGCGCCGACATCGAGGCCTGCCTCGACGGCCAGCCGGTCGGCGCCACCGCCGCACTCGGCGCCATGGCCGCGGGCGGCTACGGCGCCTACCCCGACGACCAGCCGACCACCGCCCTGCGCTCCGACGCCGGCGGCGGCGCCACGACCATGCTGCCGCCGATGAACCCGGACGACGGCGGCTACGGCTACGACGACCGCCCCGACCGGCGCCGCCAGCAGCCGCGCAAGTCGAACACCTCCACGATCTTCCTGGTCCTGGCCGGCGTCCTCGTCCTCGTCGGCGCGATCCTGATCGGCAAGTACGCGTTCAGCGGCGGTGGCGGGCCGGGCAACGACAAGGTCGACGTACCCACCTTCGTCGGCCTGACCAAGGCGGACGCCCAGCAGCAGGCCGTCAACGCCGACCTGGAACTGGCCTTCACGCAGAAGCCCTGCGAGGACCAGAAGAAGGGCAGCATCTGCTCGCAGGACCCCGCGCAGGGCACCAGCGTCGACAAGAAGTCCACCGTCAACCTGGTCGTCTCGACCGGCGCCCCGAAGGTCGCCGTGCCGAACGTGATCGACAAGAACGTCGACGAGGCCACCCAGCAGCTCAAGGACAAGGGCTTCGAGGTCGAGACCAAGCAGACCGAGTCCTCCCAGGACGAGGGCACCGTCCTCAGCCAGGACCCCGACCCGGGCAGCGAGCTGGAGAAGGGCTCCACGGTGACCCTGGAGGTCGCCAAGGCCGAGGCGAAGGCCACGGTGCCGGACGTCGTCGGCCGCAGCTGCGACGAGGCCAAGGCCCAGATGGAGAACAACGACCTGGAAGCCACCTGCACGGACCAGCCCACGACCGACCCGAACCAGGACGGCAAGGTCATCTCCACGACGCCCACGGCGAACACACAGGTCGACAAGGGCTCCTCGGTGCAGATCTTCGTGGGCAAGGCCGCCGAGAAGAAGAAGGTCCCGGAGATCAAGCTCGGCACCCCGCTGGGCCAGGCCAAGCAGACCCTGCAGCAGGCCGGATTCACCAACATCCAGGTATCCGGCCCCGGCGACGACAACGCCCTGGTGATACAGCAGAACCCGCCGGCGGGCACCGAGGTCGACGACCCGGCCGCCACCCCCATCACCCTCACGACCGCGGGCGGCGGCGGCAACAACGGCGGCGGTGACAACGGCGGCGGCGGCATCATCGGCGGCCTCCGCGGCGACGACTGACACACCCCGGCAACTCGCCGTCACGGCAAGAGCCCCGGCCCCTCAGCGGAGGGACCGGGGCTCTTGTCGTACACGCCGCCGGGAATCGATCGTGTCTTCGTATGTCATGACTCGTTGACCAAGGGTGCCCACACGACCCAACCGGGGGACCTACACGTGATCAGCGAGACCGCCCTACTGGAATCACCGGCCCTACGCAGCAGCGTGCTCGAGCGCACGGACGTACTCGACCGCGTCAAGGCACTGTCGCTGCTGCCGGACGGCATGCATGTGACGACGGCGATGGTGGCGGCGTACCTCGAGGTCAGCCGTAAGGCCATCGAGTCGCTGGTGTTCGACCACCGGGACGAACTGACCGTCAGCGGCTACCGCGTATTGGCAGGTACAGAACTGACCTCCTTCAAGGAGGTCAGTGGGATCCAGTCCCGCTCCCGCTCCCTCGCGCTGTACCCCCGCCGCACCGTCCTCAACATCGCCATGCTCCTCCGCGACAGCGAAGTCGCACGTCAGGTGCGTGTCCACCTCCTGGACATGGAGAACCTGGCCCGCAGGCAGCCTGTGGAAAACCCGGTCCCGACAGACCCGGCCGCCCTCGACGCCCGCATCGACCAGCGCATCACCCACATCCTCGGCAGGACCGTTGTACCGATGTTCAACGCCCTGATCGAAACATCGAGCGACCACCGACGAGAACTCATCGCCCTCCGGACAGGCGTCCAACGCATCGAGAGGCGACTCCGACAGCATCACGCCCGGCTCCAGAGGCTGGAAAGCCCGCGAGAGGACCGCCCCCTCATCGGTGTCATGGCCTCCATGGACGCCATGAACGGCCGTGAGTTCGAGGAGCACGTGGCCGCACTGCTGCGCCGCGACGGCTGCACCAACGTCATCGTGCGTGGTGGCAGCCGGGACCGAGGCATCGACATCACCGCTCTCACAGCCGACGGGCGGACTCTCGTCGTCCAGTGCAAGAGGTTCGCGCCCCACCTCTCCATCACCAGCCCCGAGGTTCAGAAGTTCGTCGGGGCGGCCAGGATCCTGCACAGCTCCGAGGTGGCCCTCTTCGTGGCGACGTGCCCCTTCACGCGCGACGCCCGGAACATCGCAGCCGAGAGCGGCATCACCGCCGTACACCGCGGACTCCTGGAGGAATGGAGCGCGGGTGCACCACTGACTGTCTTGCAGTGACGTGAACGAAGAGGCCCGAAGCCGCAAGAGCAAGTCGCGGCTTCGGGCCTCCGTCATGGTGGAGGAGCGAGGTCCCCGCAGGACCTCAGTCCCTCACCGCAGTTCCTTCGGCGGAGTCCGCTCCGCGTCCACCTTCTCCGTGCGCACCAGCTCCCCCCACACCACGTACCGGTACCGGCTCGTGTACACCGGGGTGCAGGTCGTCAGCGTGATGTAGTGGCCGGCCTTCTTCCTGCCGGACTCCTCGGGGACCGCGTCGAGAACCTTGACGTTGAACTTCGACGTCTCCGGAAGGACCGCGTAGGTCTGGTAGACGTACCACTTGTCCTTCGTCTCGAAGACGATCGGGTCCCCCTTCTCGATCTTGTCGATGTTGTGGAACTTCGCCCCGTGACCGTCCCGGTGCGCCGCCAGCGAGAAGTTGCCCTTCTTGCCCGAGGTCGGCAGCGCCGACTTGACCGGGTCCGTGTAGTAGCCGGCCACGCCGTCGTTGAGGATCTTCATCGACGTGCCCTTCTCCACCAGGATGTCGCCGCTCCCCATCGCCGGCACGTGCAGGAAGCCGATGCCCGCCCTGGTGTCCAGCGCCCCCGGACCGTCCGAACCGACCCGTTCCTCGGCCCAGTTGTCGCGGACCTTTTCGGCCTGCTCGTCCGCCGCGCGGTCCGCGACCACGTTCGTCCACCACAGGGAGTAGACGACGAACAGGCCGAGCACCAGGCCCGCGGTGATGAGGAGCTCTCCGAAGACGCTGACGGCCTGCGCGACGACCCGCCCCGGGCCGCGACCGCGGCGGCGTGCCGCGCGCTCCGGTGGGCCGTCCGCGCCGGCGTGCTCTTCGTGCTCCGTGTCGGTGGTCGATGCCACTGGTCATCCGCCCTTAACTGACGAGCGCATCCGGCTTGCCCTTGCTGCGCGGCCGTTCCTCGACCATCTTGCCCCAGACGATCATCCGGTACTTGCTCGTGAACTCCGGCGTGCAGGTCGTGAGGGTGATGTAGCGGCCGGGCCCCTCGAAACCCGACTGCTTCGGCACCGGATCGAGGACGCTGACGTTGCTCGGCGACGTCACCGGCAGGATCGACGCCATCTTGTAGACGAAGTACTCGTCCTGCGTCTCCACGACGATCGGATCGCCCGGGTCCAGCTTGTTGATGTACCGGAACGGTTCGCCATGCGTGTTGCGATGCCCCGCCAGCCCGAAGTTGCCCGTCTTCGCCTCCGGCATCGCCGTCTTCAGCGCACCCTCGGCATAGTGCCCGACCATGCCCCGGTCCAGGACCTTCTTGTCGTCGATGCCCTCCGCGATCGGCACCACGACATCCAGCTTGGGAATGTGCAGCAGCGCGAAACCCTGACCCGGCTCGAACGTCCCCGGATTCCTCTTACCGCTCGCCCAGTCGTCCTGGAGGCTGCTCGCCGCCTTGTCCGCCTGCGCCTGCGCCCGCACGTTCGTCCACCACAACTGGTACGTGACGAACAGCAGCATCAGCACACCGGTCGTGATGAAGACCTCACCGATCACGCGGCTGGCGATCACCGCGGCACCCGGCTTGCGCGCACGGGCCTGCCGACGCGCCTCAACACGCGACAGAGGCGCTTTCGGCACCTCGTCCGACTCCGGTACCGCCGCCGGGCCCCGGGAGGCCCCATGGCGCCCGTGACGCCGTTTCGCGGCCTTCCTGCGGGCCGCGCGCCCACCGGCCACGGGAGGAACGGCGGTTTCCCGCTCCGGCGGCGGATCAGGAACCCGCAGCGCCACCGTCTCGTCGTCGGCGACGACCGGCCGATACGGCTCCCCGGAGGAGGAAAAGTCCGCGGAGAAGTCCGCGGAAGCGGAGGACTCGCGCCAACCGCCCCCGAACGCACCGGAATCCCCGTACGGCCGCCCGTACGAGGATCCCTGGTCACCGGCCGCGCCGGATTCGCGCTCGGGGCGCAGCGCGGTCACGCCGTGGCCCTGCCCACCACCGGGGCGAGCCCCGCCGACCTCGCCACCGCGTCCTGGTCGCCGCACTCCGCCAGCCAGTTGGCCAGCATCCGGTGCCCGTGCTCGGTCAGCACCGACTCCGGATGGAACTGCACACCCTCGACGGGCAGTTCACGGTGGCGCAGCCCCATCACGATCCCGTCGTGCGTACGCGCCGTCACCTCCAGCTCCGCCGGAACCGTGGCCGGCTCCGCCGCCAGCGAGTGGTACCGCGTCGCCGTGAAGGGAGAGGGCAGGCCCGCGAAGACCCCCCGGCCCGCGTGCTCGACCGGCGAGGTCTTGCCGTGCAGCAGCTCCGGCGCCCGGTCCACCACACCGCCGTACGCCACCTGCATCGACTGCATGCCCAGGCAGACGCCGAAGACGGGGACACCGGTCGCCGCGCAGTGCCGGACCATGTCGACGCAGACCCCCGCCTGCTCGGGCGTACCCGGACCGGGCGAGAGCAGCACGCCGTCGAAGCCGTCCTGGGCGTGCGCCGTCGACACCTCGTCGTTGCGCAGCACCTCGCACTCGGCGCCCAGCTGGTACAGGTACTGGACCAGGTTGAAGACGAAGCTGTCGTAGTTGTCGACGACGAGGATGCGCGCACTCACTGGTTGTCCACCGTCACATCGTTGAAGGGGAGCAGCGGCTCGGCCCACGGGAAGACGTACTGGAAGAGGACGTAGACCACGGTCACCGCCAGCATGAGCGAGAGCAGCGCCTTCACCCACGCGTTCCCCGGCAGATGCCGCCAGATCCAGCCGTACATGCCGTCCCTTCCGTCGCACCACGGCGCCAGACTCACGCCGTACCGCACCAGACTAACGGCGCGGGGCCCTCCGGAACGGCGTCAATCCACAGGCTGGGCATAGTGCAGGTCCGCCGTGCCCGAGTAGCCCGGCAGCGTCGCCCGCCCCTCGTCCTCGACCTTCCAGCCCAGCCCGTAGACGTTCACGTACACCATGTAGTTCTGGATCGCCGGGGACGCGGCCAGCGCCTCCTTCAGCCGCTCCGGATCGCCCACCGCCTGGATCTTGTACGGCGGTGAGTAGACGCGGCCCTGGAGGATCAGCGTGTTGCCCACACAGCGCACCGCGCTGGTGGAGATCAGCCGCTGGTCCATGACCTTGATGCCCTCCGCGCCGCCAAGCCACAGCGCGTTCACCACGGCCTGCAGATCCTGCTGGTGGATCACCAGATAGTCGGGCTCGGGTTCCGGGTAGCCAGGGAGCTTCGCGGTGGCGTCCGGCGGGGCGTCGTCGAGCGTGACCGAGATCGACTCGCCCTTCAGCTTCTGCGTACCGGCCTTCTTCTCCAGCGCCGCGAGCTTGTCCGCCTCCGCCTTCGTACTTCCGTTGTCGCGCTCGGCGAGCGCGTCGATCTCGTCGCGCAGAGCCGCGTTGGACTCCTCCAGCTCACCGTTCTCCTGGCTGCGTTCATGGATGAGATCGGACAACTTGAGCAAAGAGGCGTCCGTGCGGATATTGGTGCCCTTGGCGGTATTGAAGCTGGTGAAGAATATGAGTCCCGCGAGAGCGAAGACGGCCGCCGTGAGTACGCGCACGGGCCGGAATCGGCGCCTGCGGGCAGGGCTGGATCCCGTCCCGGGGGAGTCGGCAGAATTGCTCAACGTACCCTTATCTCCTTCGGCGCCACGGAAGCACTACGCTAACGGACGCCCGGGGGAGCGCTCAGAGTCCCCGACCCCGTTCCCTGCGCGGCCACGCAGCGCATCGACAGGAGAGACCCTCGTGCCGAAGTCACGTATCCGCAAGAAGGCCGACTACACGCCGCCGCCCTCGAAGCAGGCGACCAGCATCAAGCTGACCAGCCGCAGCTGGGTGGCCCCCGTCATGCTGGCCATGTTCGTCATCGGCCTCGCCTGGATTGTCGTCTTCTACGTCACCGACGGTTCACTGCCCATCGACGCGCTGGGCAACTGGAACATCGTGGTGGGCTTTGGATTCATCGCCGCCGGGTTCGGTGTCTCGACGCAGTGGAAGTAGCCGGGAGGCAGCAGCTCTCCCCAGGACTATCCACGGAGTTATCCACAGGCGTTATCCACATGGGGAAAAGAAAGACGATCTGTGGATAACCCACTGAGCATTGACGCCGGTGTGACGGAAGTATCGGCACCCGAAAACATGTTCGCCCCCTGCCTGACCTGCGGAAACCCAAGTCAGCGACAGGGGGCACACGTGTTCCCGCACACTGTGCACAAGATCCGCCACCGACTGTGGACAACGCGCGCTCAGGTGAGCTGGGCGGTCCTCAACAGGGTCAGACCGACGACGGCGACGAGTACCAGCGCGCTCGTGCCGTACTGCACGAGCGCTCGCCGCTCGCGCGGTGCGTGGAGCATGGCGTAGCCGATCGCGGCGCCGGCGACGAGGCCGCCGATGTGGGCCTGCCAGGCGATGTTGGCCCACGTGAAGGTGAAGACCAGGTTGATCGCCAGGAGGATGACGACCGGCCGCATGTCCGCGTTGAGGCGGCGGACCAGGGCGGCGGTCGCGCCGAAGAGACCGAAGACCGCGCCGGAGGCGCCGAGAGTGGCCGTGGTGGGCGAGGCCAGCAGGTAGGTGAGAGCGCTGCCGGCCAGGCCGGAGACGAGGTAGAGGGTGAGGTAGCGGGCTCTGCCTAGGGCGGCTTCCAGGGGGCCGCCGAGGAACCAGAGGCTGAGCATGTTGAAGCCGATGTGCCAGATCTCCTCGTGGGTGAACATCGTGGTCACCAGTCGGTACCACTCGCCCTCGGCGACGCCTTCGGTGGGGACGAAGGGGGCGGGGGGCCATCGTCCGATGAGCACCATGTCGCTGAGGAAGGACGAGGGCAGCGCGTGGACGGCGATGAAGACCGCCGCGTTGAGCCCGATGAGGATCTTGGTGAGGAGGTGGGGGTCTCGGGCGATGGTGCCTCCGGCCAGCGTGCGGGGCCGGGAGGCGGCGGGGGCCGGCCCGGTGCCGCCGCGGCCTGTGGCGCAGTCGGGGCAGTGGAAGCCGACCGAGGCGTTGACCATGCAGTCCGTGCAGATGGGGCGTTCGCAGCGGGTGCAGCGGATGCCGGTCTCCCGGTCGGGGTGGCGGTAGCAGCCGGGCGTGCTCTGAGCGTCCGGTGAGCCGACTGCCGCGTGGTCCATGGCTTCCCCTCGGTCGTTCTTCGGCCGTTCTGTGGGCGGTGCGGGCACATGCGCCGCCCCGCCCATCTTTACGGATGGGCGGGGCGTTTGGTTCCTGCCCTGTGGGCGGGTGGGTCTGCCCCGGTGGTCAGTCCTGGCGGGTCTCGACGACGACCGACTCGATGACGACGTCGTTGAGGGGGCGTTCGGTGCGGGGGTTGGTCTGCATGGTGGCGATGGCGTCGACGACCTTCTGGCTGGCTGTGTCGGTCACTTCGCCGAAGATCGTGCGCTGGCGGTTGAGCCAGGTCGTCGGGGAGACGGTGATGAAGAACTGCGAGCCGTTGGTGTCGGGGCCGGCGTTGGCCATGGCCATCAGGTAGGGCTTGTCGAAGGCGAGGTCGGGGTGGATCTCGTCCTCGAACTGGTAGCCGGGGCCGCCGGTGCCGTTGCCGAGCGGGTCGCCGCCCTGGATCATGAAGCCGCTGATCACTCGGTGGAAGGCCGTGCCGTCGTAGAGCCTGTCGGTGGACTTCTCGCCGGTGGCGGGGTGGGTCCATTCCCGGGTGCCCTGGGCGAGCTCGACGAAGTTCCTGACCGTCCGGGGGGCGTAGTCCGGAAGAAGCCGGATCTCGATGTCGCCCTGGCTGGTCTTCAGGGTGGCGTAGAGCTGCTCGGCCACGTTGTGCCTTCCGTCGTCCTGTCGTGCTTGTCGATCCTTGCACGGTCGGCGGGCTGCTCCGCCGAGTACTCCTGGGTTACGAGCGTGGGGCGCCGATCCATGGCATTGTCGTCGACAGGCTCCCGTTGCCCGGTATTCATCCGTTATTGATGTTGATCGACTCTTGTTCGCAACTTCATCACCACTTGCCCCAGAGGGCCCGAAGGCATCGTCTGTGACCCGGATGCCCGCCCTCACATGCCTGGCAGTGCGTCCGCAGGCATGATCCGTAAAAGGGTGGAAAGTCGAATTACCGTACGCCACCGAGGAGGAGGAACCCGTGACCCGCATCGACAGCGTGCGCGCCGCGACCGGTTCGGCGAAGGACAGCGTGCTGCACGCCGCGGAAGTGGTGGCGCCCTACGCCGACACGGCCAAGGACAGGGCCGCTCACTACGCACAGGAGGCGCGCGGACGGCTGGCGCCCAAGGTGTCGCAGGCCGCGTGTCAGGCCCGTCACCAGTACGGGGCGCATGTCGCGCCGCGGCTGGAGCAGGCCCGTACGCATGTGCCGCCGAAGGTGGACGCGGCCGCTCAGGAGGCCGCCGTCCGCACCCGCCTGGCCGCCCGGCAGGCGGCCGAGTACTCCAGGCCGATGATCGAGCAGGCGGTGGCCGCGGCGGGACCCGTCAGGGACGAGGCCGCCGCTCGGGGTGCCGCCGCGTTGGCGGCGCTGCGGGGCGAGGTCACGGCCAAGGAGATCCAGAAGCTGACGCGCAAGCATCAGCGCCGGGCCAGGGCCGGGCGTATCGCCAAGGTTCTGGCGGTCGCGGGTCTCGTCGCGGGCGGTGCCTTCGCTGCCTGGAAGTGGTGGGACAAGCAGGCCAACCCGGACTGGCTGGTGGAGCCGCCCGAGGCGACGGAGGTTCCGGAGTCGGGGCGGCTGACGTCGGTGGACGGCACCGGTGAGGCGATCCTTGATCCCGAGGTGCAGGCCAAGCAGGCGCAGGAGGAGGCGGCGGAGGGCGACGAGCCCCGCTGATCTTCGCCGGACGGATTTCACATCGCTGCGGGGCGGGAGACTTCAGGGTCTCCCGCCCCGCAGCGATGTTTCACGTGAAACCGTTGGAGCTGTCGCTCAGCGGCCGTAGCGGCGTTCGCGCAGCGAGTAGCTGCGCAGCGCGCGCAGGAAGTCGATCTCGCGGAAGTCCGGCCAGTAGGTCTCGCAGAAGTGGACCTCGGCGTAGGCGGACTGCCAGAGCAGGAATCCGGAGAGGCGCTGTTCGCCGGAGGTGCGGATGATGAGGTCGGACTCGGACCGTGTCTTGGAGTACAGGTGCTTGGAGATGTGCTCCATGGTGAAGGTCTCGATGAACTCGTCGATGTCCCCGCCCTGGGAGCTGTGCTCGGTGAGGGCGGAGCGTACGGCGTCGACGATCTCCCGTCGGCCTCCGTAGCCGACGGCGACGTCGACCTTGGTGCCGCCCTTGCGGCCCTGGGTGGCGGCGGTGGCGGTCTTGAGGCGGGCTGCGGACTCGGCGGGCAGCAGGTCCAGGGCGCCGACCGCTTCGACGGGCCAGGGGTTGCCCGGTGCGGCGAGCTGTTCCACGACCTCGGCGATGATGTCGATGAGCGGGTTCAGCTGGTCTTCGGGCCGGTGCAGGTTGTCGTCGGAGAGCATGAACAGGGTGACGTGCTCGATCTGTGCGGAGTCGCACCAGCGCAGGAAGTCCAGCACCTTCGCCCCGCCGGCCCGGTAGCCCTCGCGTGGGTCGGCGATGCCCGACATCTTGGCCCACCGGCGGTTGCCGTCGAGCATGATGCCGATGTGCTGGGGGCGTGGGCGTCCCTCCAACTCCCTGACCAGCCGCTTCATATAGAGCGCATCGAGAGCGGCCCGTACCTTCGCCCGCATGGTTACCCCTTCCACCTCGTCGGTAGCGACCGGACGCCTCCGACGGCGATGAGCCACGTGGCACCGCCCCGCAGGGGTGTGGCGCTGGTGCCCTGTGGGGTGACGATATCAAGAGCAGACAGCACCTCCGTGGTGCTCGGCGGGGCCCCGGGGAGTCGGTGCGCGCCCAGGAGCCGCGGCCGCTCGGGTGCGGCCGCGTGGCGAGGCGGTCCGGTGGCGCCCTGGGTCAACTGTCATGCCTGGTGGGGAGGTTGTGGACGTCGTCGGCACCGGCTGTTCGGGGGTACGGTCTGGTGTTTCCCGTCACTCTCGGGGCGGGCCCGGCACCATCAGCCCGCTCGGGCCGGGTGAGCTACGTGATGAGGGTTTCGGTACGGCGGCGATATGTTCCGGGCTGTACCGGGCCGACACGCCTCACGGGGCCGGGGCCGGGGCCGCTCTCCTGCGTCGGCCGTGCGCGATGTTCACCAGCTGATTCCGGCCGCCACCGGCCGGTGGTCGCTGCCGGTGGCCGGCAGCAGCCACGAGCTCTGCGGCTGCACGCCGCGGACCAGGATCTGGTCGATCCGCACCACCGGGAACTTCGCCGGCCAGCTGAACCCGAAGCCGTCCCCGGCCGCGTCCTGGACCGAGTGCAACTGCGAGGTGATGCCGTCGAACGCGCGGTCGTCCATGGTTCCGTTCAGGTCGCCGAGCAGCACCACCCGCTCGTTCCGCTCGGCGGCGATCGCCTTGCCGAGCGCCTGCGCGTTCCTGTCCCGCGAGTCCGTCCAGAAGCCTGCCCTGGGGTTCATCCGTACGGAACCCAGGTGGGCCACGTACACCGCCAGCGGCCCCCGGTCCGTGGCCACCGTGGTGCGCAGCGCCCGGCTGTAGGCCAGCTTGATCTCGGCCGGCTTGGCGTCCCCCAGCGGTCCGACGTCCTGCTCGATGTCGACCGGCCGGGTGTCGGACAGCGGCAGCCTGCTCCACAGTCCGACCGTGCCCCGCACCGCGTGGTACGGGTACGCCTTCGCCAGTTCCCTCTCGTACGTGCCGCTGGCCTGCGGGGTGATCTCCTCCAGTGCCAGCACGTCCGCGCCGGAGGCGGCCAGGTCGCGGGCGGTGCCGGCCGGGTCGGGGTTGTCGGCGCCGACGTTGTGGCTCACCAGGGTGAGGTCGCCGCCCGGGTGAGACTTGTCGCCGAGCAGCCCGCCGAAGAGGTTCAGCCACACCGTGACCGGCAGCAGCAGCGCGACCGCCGCGGAGGCGGAGCGGCGCCACAGTGCCCCGGCCAGCAGCACCGGGATGAGCAGGCCGAACCACGGCAGGAAGGTCGCCACCAGGCTGCCGAGGCCACCGGGCCGATTGGGGATCTCCGTGTGCAGCAGCAGGAGCAGGCCGAGGAGCAGCGCCGATGCCGTGAGCACCGGTCCGCGCTTCCAGGGTCCTGGCCGGATGCCGTTACGGAACGCCCGGCGTACGTCCGCGCGCCGGGTCCCGCCAGAGCCGACGGCCGCCGGGAGACCGGCTCCGGTACCCGGCTCGCGGGGATCCGCCGGGCTGCCGCCCTGTCCGGTCCCCGCCGTGTCCACCTGCGTCATCGTCCGTCCTCGCTCACCGCTGTGTTCGTCGGCCCACTCCGGGCCCATGCTTGGAGGCAAGGGAAGACGGCACGGTGTTGCCGGCACGTATGCGGATTTCGATACGCCGACGATATGTACCGACTCGTAGCCTTGAGGCCATGCGTGTCTTGGTGGTCGAGGACGAGCCCTACATGGCGGAAGCGATCCGCGCCGGTCTGCGCCTGGAAGCGATCGCCGCCGACATCGCGGGTGACGGCGACACCGCTCTGGAACTGCTCGGCGTGAACACCTACGACATCGCCGTCCTCGACCGCGACATCCCCGGCCCGTCCGGTGACGAGGTCGCCACCCGCATCGTGGCCTCCGGCAGCGGCGTGCCGATCCTGATGCTCACCGCCGCCGACCGTCTCGACGACAAGGCCTCCGGGTTCGGACTCGGCGCCGACGACTACCTCACGAAGCCGTTCGAACTGCGGGAGCTCGTACTCAGGCTCAGAGCACTCGACCGCAGGCGCGCGCTCCCCAGGCCTCCCGTACGGGAGATCGCGGGTCTGCGGCTGGACCCGTTCCGCCGCGAGGTCTACCGCGACGGCCGCTACGTCGCGCTCACCCGCAAACAGTTCGCGGTGCTCGAAGTCCTCGTCACCGCGGAAGGCGGTGTGGTCAGCGCCGAAGAACTGCTGGAACGGGCGTGGGACGAGAACGCTGATCCGTTCACCAATGCCGTGCGCATCACGGTCTCCGCGCTGCGCAAACGCCTCGGCGAGCCGTGGATCATCGCCACCGTGCCGGGCGTCGGCTACCGCATCGACGCGGGGCCCGGCGTCGGACGTGTGGACGGTGCCGGACGTGCGGACGGCGTCGGTCGTGCGGACGGCGTCGGTCGTGCGGACGGTGCCGGACGTGCGGACGGCGTCGGTCGTGCGGACGGCGTCGGTCGTGCGGACGGTGCCGGACGTAAGGACGGTGCCGGCCCTGTGGACGGTGCCGGACGTAAGGACGGTGCCGGCCCTGTGGACGGTGCCGGACGTGGATAGGCCGCCCGGGCTGAGCGTTCGCCTCAAACTCACCCTCAGCTACGCCGGGTTCCTCATGCTCGCGGGTGCCCTGCTGCTCGTCGCCGTGGGAGTGTTCCTCCTGCGACAGGGGTGGTTGCAGACCAACGAAGCGGGGGCGGTGCGAGTAACCCCGGGCACCCTCTTCGTGCGCGGTTTCGCCCCGACGGCAGCCGCGGTGATGGTGTTCCTCCTGGTGTTCGGCCTCCTGGGAGGGTGGTTCCTCGCCGGCCGCATGCTCGCTCCCCTGACCCAGATCACACACGCCACTCGCATGGCCACCGACGGATCGCTCTCCCACCGGATCCGGTTGCCGGGCCGCGCGGACGAGTTCCGCGAACTCGCCGACGCCTTCGACATGATGTTCGCGCGGCTCGAAGCGCACGTTGCCGAACAGCGGCGGTTCGCGACCAACGCCTCGCACGAGTTGCGCACCCCGCTGGCGATCTCGAAGGCACTGCTCGACGTGGCCCGCACCGATCCGGACCAGGACACCGGCGAACTCGTCGACCGCCTGCGCGCCGTCAACGCACGGGCGATCGACCTCACCGAGGCACTGCTCCTGCTCAGCCGCGCCGAGCAGCGGTCCTTCACCCGGGAACGCGTCGACCTCTCCCTCGTGGCGGAGGAAGCAACCGAGACGCTCCTGCCCCTCGCGGAAGGGCAGGGCATCACGGTCGAGACCTACGGAGACATCGCCCCCACGAGCGGATCGCCGGCGCTCCTGTTGCAGCTGACCACGAACCTCGTGCAGAACGCGATCGTCCACAACCTGCCGGATCACGGCAACGTCTGGGTCCACACCGGAGTCCGCCCCAGGACCGTGGTGCTCACTGTCGAGAACACCGGCGAGCTGCTCACCCCCCAGGATGTCCCGACCCTCGCCGAGCCCTTCCGGCGCGGCACCGAGCGCGTCCACACCGACCAGGCAGGCGTGGGTCTGGGCCTGGCGATCGTCGACACCATCGCCCAGGCGCACGACGGCACTCTCACCCTCGCCCCGCGCTCCACCGGCGGCTTGCGCGTCACCGTGGAACTGCCCCTGGCGCCCCCGTACACCGGCAGGTGAAGGACAGGGGGGCACGACAGCAGCCAAAAAAAGCCCCTCCGAACCGCGTTTCCGCAGGCCAGAGGGGCTGTATGTGTGGAGCCTAGGGGAGTCGAACCCCTGACATCTGCCATGCAAAGACAGCGCTCTACCAACTGAGCTAAGGCCCCGCAGGAGGCGTCCGGCCGGTGAACCTCGTGCCGGCGGGGCGCCGCAGACAAGAGTACCGGGTCGCCCCCCGTATCTCACAAACGATTGGGGGTCCCGGTCAAACACCACGCTCCGTAAGATGCTCGGCGTGGTTCGCTGGAGCGAACTGCGGTTCTTGGGGAAGCGATGGGGAGACGCAATGGACGCCGCACAGCAGGAAGCCACCGCAAGAGCGCGGGAACTGCAGCGGAACTGGTACGGGGAGCCGCTGGGGGCGCTCTTCCGCAGGCTGATCGACGATCTTGGTCTCAACCAGGCTCGTCTCGCGGGGGTGCTGGGGCTGTCCGCGCCGATGCTGTCGCAGCTGATGAGCGGCCAGCGGGCGAAGATCGGTAACCCCGCGGTGGTTCAGCGGGTGCAGCTGCTGCAGGACCTGGCGGGGCAGGTGGCGGACGGCAGCGTGAGCGCGGCCGAGGCGACGGAGCGCATGGACGAGATCAAGAAGTCGCAGGGGGGCTCGGTGCTGAGCAACACCACCACGACCACGAGCAGTTCGGGGGCGCCCACGGTCAAGCGGGTGGTCCGCGAGATCCAGTCGCTGCTGCGCTCGGTGGCGGCCGCCGGGGACATCATCGACGCGGCGGACGCCCTGTCCGGCTCCCACCCGGAACTGGCGGAGTTCCTGCGGGTGTACGGCGCGGGCCGCACCTCGGACGCGGTGGCGCACTACCAGTCCCACCAGAACTGACCCCGGGATCCGGTCGCCGTAAGGGGGTACGGCGGCCGGGCCGCGGGAGTGGCGCGACAGGTCCCAGGGGAGGAGCGGCGCACAGCCATGGGTGAGGTGTTCGCGGGCCGGTACGAGCTGGTCGATCCGATCGGCCGGGGCGGGGTCGGTGCCGTCTGGCGTGCCTGGGACCATCGGCGCCGGCGGTACGTGGCCGCCAAGGTGCTCCAGCAGCGGGACGCGCACTCGCTGCTGCGGTTCGTGCGCGAGCAGGCGATGCGGATCGATCACCCCCATGTGCTCGCGCCCGCGAGCTGGGCCGCCGACGACGACAAGGTCCTGTTCACCATGGACCTGGTCACGGGCGGCTCGCTCGTCCACCTGATCGGGGACTACGGCCCCCTGCCGCCCGCCTTCGTCTGCACCCTCCTCGACCAGCTCCTCGCGGGCCTGGCGGCGGTGCACGCGGAGGACGTCGTGCACCGTGACATCAAGCCCGCCAACCTGCTGCTCGAAGCGACGGGGACGGGCCGGCCCCGGTTGCGGCTGTCCGACTTCGGCATCGCGATGCGGCTGGGCGAGCCCCGTCTGACGGAGACCAACCTCGTGGTGGGCACGCCGGGTTACCTCGCCCCGGAGCAGATGCTGGGCGCCGAGCCGGACTTCCCGGCCGACCTGTTCGCCGTGGGCCTGGTCGCCCTGTACCTGTTGGAGGGGGCCAAGCCGGACGCCAAGGCGCTGGTGCGGTACTTCGCCGAACACGGGACGCCGCCCGCGCCGCAGGGGATCCCCGAGCCGCTGTGGCAGGTCGTGGCGACGCTGATCCAGCCGGACCCGCCGGCGAGGTTCCGCACCGCCACGGGGGCGCGCAAGGCGCTGGCCGCGGCGGCGGAGCTGCTGCCGGAGCCGGGGCCCGACGACGAGCTGATCGAGATCTTCGACCAAGTCGGCCCGCTGCCCGCGGGGTTCGGGCCCGACGGGCCACTCAGGCGGGCCTCGGGTGTGGACGACGCCCCGCAGGACCCACGACGACCGCTCGGCCGTCCGGGACCGTCCCCGGAGGTTACGCCGTCGACTCCGGGCCGTACGCCGTCCACTCCGGGCCGTACGCCGTCGGCTCCGGAGGCCACGCCGTCGACTCCGGGCCGTACGCCGTCGGCTCCGGGCGGTGCCCCGGCGGCCCCGTACGGCACGGCAGTCCCGGGCCGTACGTCGTCCACCCCGGACGGCAGGGAGGCCCCGGACCGTACGCCGCCCACCCCGGGCGGCCCGGTAACCCCGGCCCAGACCCCACCACCCCACAACCGCACGCCGCCCACCCCGGCCGAAACCCCGGCGCCCCTCGGCTGGCTCCCGTCCGCCCCGGACGGCACGCCGTCGGCGTCGTCTCCCGGGCCTGCCGGGCCGTCCGCCATGTCGGAGACCGGCAGCTTCCATCTGCCGCCCCCGCAGCCGACCGTCACCTCATCGCCCGCGCCCGGTCTCCCCCAGCCGACCGCCGCCCCCTCGCCCGCGCCCGGCCCCCCGCAGCCGACCGCCACCCCCTCGCCCGGCCCCCCGCAGGCGCACGCACAGACCCCGGACCTCCCGGGCAGCCCGCGATACCGGACCCCGTACGCGCCTCCGCACCCCGCCCAGGCACTGGCACCGCAGCCGCCGGCCGACGTCCCCACCGCCACGTACACCGCTCAGAGCCCGCGGTCGCGCCCTCCCGCCCAGGCGTATCCACAGCACCGCGCGGCACGTCGCCGGCGCCGCCCCGGCCCTCCGGCCAGGGTGGCGGTTCCGCTGCTGCTCCTCGCGCTGGCCTGCTACGCCGTGGGTTTCTGGGCCCTGACCCGTATCTGAGCCCGGGCCTCCACCAGGCCCGCGCACTCAAGCCCTGCCGGGCCCGCGCCGCGCCGCCGCCGTCCACACTCCCAGGCCCACGAGCAGCAGGCTGCCGGTGCCGATGCCGCCCACGGCGACCGCCTTCATGGCGAGGTCGTCGCCCCCGGCACCGCCCTCCGGCGCGGCCTCCCGGTCCTGCGCCGAGACCTCGAAGACGCCCTCCGGCTCGGACTCCCCCGCGTACTCGGGGCCGGGCCGCGCCGCTCCCCCGAGCCGTACGCGCAACGTCACCCCGAAGGGGCCGTCGCCGAAGTCGTCGGCCACCTGTGCCGCGAGGTGCACCACGAGGTAGTAGGAGCCGGCGAACCGCATCGCGCCGGCCTGTGCGTCGGTGGCGTACCGGTTGGCGTACGCCACCGGCGGCAGGGGAGCGAGGCCGACGGACGTCGGGCGGCCGGTGTACCCCCTCGCGGCGTCGTCGACCTCGCCGCGCACGGGGTTGTGGAGGGCCAGGTGCAGGGCGCCGGTGGCGTAACCGGAGCCGTCGCCGGTGCTGCCGAGTTCGGCGGTCGCGTACAACTGGCGGCCCCAGTCGACCGGCACCTCGTAGAAGAGGGTCTGCCCGGGCCGGATGTCGTCACGCCATACTCCCTGCCCGACGGGGGTGGCGTGGGCGAAGCCGTTGCCGCCCGGGCGTCGTTCGGGCTCGCCGGTGAGGGGTGCGGGGGAGGCGGAGTCCCAGGTCTCGGGTGCGGTGGTCGCGCCGGTGCGCTCCGGGCGCGGTTCGGTGACGGCGGTGAGCTCCAGGTCCCAGGCCGCGGGCGGGGAGTCCTGGGGCCGGGACCGCTCGACCGCGACGTAGTAGGTACCGGGGTCCTGACACCGCGTTTCGCCGGGGGCGATCTCGCGCATGCCCCGGGCCGTGACGGGGCGGGGGCTGCGGGCGGCGCCGAAGGTCGCGCTGTCGGACGAGCAGGAGCCGCCCTCGGCGTCCTGTACGGAGACGCGGATACCGTCGACGGCGGTGACCTCGCCGTCGGGGCCGGGTACGGCGGTGACGGAGACGTAGGCGTCCGACGCCGCGTCGAGTTCGAGGCGGTAGTAGAGAGTGCCGCTTCTCGGCAGGGAACTGCGGTACGTGGCGCCGGGCTCCAGGCGTACGGCGTCCGAGGTGCCGCTCGCCCCCTCGATCCGCCGGGCGTCCTCGGCGAAGGCGTAGCCGGGGGGCGTACTCGCCGCGAGCGAGGCACCGGCGGGCAGGGCGGCGGTCGTGGCCAGGGCGGCGGTGGTGGTGAGTACGACGGTGGTGGTGAGTACGACGGTCACGACCACCAGCCGCAGGGGCGTACGCGGTCGGTCAGACCCTGATCCCGCACGCCCCGCTCGCCCCGCACGCGCTGATCCGCCGCGCCCCGCCCCGGCGCCCCACCGAGACGTACACCACCGCCCCATCACCCGCCACCCCTCGCGTTCACCGGCGCTGTCGCCGCCGCCCGGACCGGACCGTGGCCCATCCTGCCGCGCGACCCCGCGCTTCCGCGCCCCCGCACGGAACCCGGCAGCGGAATCCGGGCAGCGAAGTCCGGCAGCCGAGCCCGGGCAACACAAAACCCCGACCGTATGACGGCCGGGGTCTGCTCAGGACCGGATGTCGGTCGTACTCACGAACCCGTGGGCACGGAGTCAGTCGCCTCCGTCCACAGATCCTGCTCGGCGCGATCCGCCTGGATCTGGCGGTACACGAGGAGCCCGCCGATGGCGGCCAGTGCGACCAGGAGAAGCTTCTTCACCGCGCTACCTCGTCTTTCCTTGACGTAGGGGACCTCTGGCGCCCGACTATACACACCGGCCGATACCGATCGGTGACCTGTGCCGACGGCCAACTGCCCGCCGTCGGAGCCCGATAACAGCGGACGAAGCCGTTCCGATCGGAGGGTGATCACACCCTCACAGAACGCGACTTTTGTCCGTCTTCCGACCGCCTGGGCACGTTTTCCGACCCCTTGCGCCCATCCGGGTGGTGTTCATCTGAACATCGACGCGCCACGGGCGTCGGTCCACCACTTCGCGGTCCACATACACATCATGAGGAAAGTACGCAAATCGCCCAACCCGAAAGTGAGGGGTTATGGCCCGGAACAAGGTCATGACGCTGTGGACCACCATCGTCACCGCCTTCCTCGCGCTGTGCACGGCGCTCGGACTCATCACGACGACCGCCTCCGCGGCCGTACCGCAGACCGGAACGCACAGCAACACCGAGAGCGCCTCCCCCGAGGCGGCACCCGCGGCGGCGGCACCCTGGTCCTGGTCACGCACCGGCTCCCTGCCCCCCACGATGAAACAGCGCATCCGCGCCGAGGCCCACGGCAAGGCCCCCACCTGCCGCCACCGTCCGACCGTCGACGCCACCGCGACCTCCACCGACCTGCTGTGTGACGACACCGCGGAAACCCCGGCCCGGCACACCACCGCCCAGCACACCGAGCCGCTCCAACGCTGAGCGGTCCGGCGCGCGCACGGCACCCGCCGCGCCGCCCGCGCCGCCCGCACCCGACGTCACGGCGATCTGCGTACAGCACCACACGCGAGAAACGGCCCGGCCGCTCGACAGAGCAGCCGGGCCGCCGCCATGTTCGGGGCCACCCCGCTCACCAAGACCTCCTGAGGACTGCCTAGGCTTCACGGCCAGGCCCGCCGGCCGCTCGCCACCCGTGCCGGGATCGGCGGCAGCATGGCCAACGAGCCCTGGCCGGGCGGCACCCAGCACCGACTCCGCACCCCGGGCGACCGCACGGAACCGCTGTTGATCACTCGTCTGGAAAGGTGGTGAGTGCCGCCGTGAGCCGGCGCGTCATCATCGTCACGGCCGTCCACGGCCCCTCGGCACCCTTCCTGCCGGAGGCCCACGCGTCGCTGTGCGCGCAGGAGCTGCCCGCCGGCTGGGAGTGGCGCTGGGTGATCCAGGAGGACGGGCGGACGGACGATGTCCGGCCGCACGTGCCCGACGACCCGCGCGTCGTCTTCCGGCAGGGGCGGCCGGGACAGCAGGGCGGCCCGGGTATGGCCCGCACGATGGCCCTGTTCCACGCCGACGGCGAGTACGTGAAGATCCTGGACGCCGACGACCAACTTCCGCCGGGAGCCCTGGCCCGCGACCTGGCCGCCCTGGAGGCCGACCCGGCGCTCGGGTGGGCGACGTCGCGGGTCCTCGACCTGCTGCCCGACGGCTCGACGGCCGGGTTCCCGGGCGACCCGGACCACGGGCCGATCGAGCGCGGGCAGGTGCTCGACTACTGGAAGGCGAACGGTCACCGCCCCCAGGTCCACCCGGCGACGCTCCTGGTACGGCGCGATCTGCTGCTCGCGCTCGGCGGCTGGATGGCCCTTCCGGCATCCGAGGACACCGGCCTGCTGCTGGCGCTCAACTGCGTGAGCCGGGGGTGGTTCTCCGAAGAGGTGGGCCTTCTCTACCGCAAGTGGGAGGGCCAGTTGACCGGCCAGGCGGCCCATGTGGACCCCGCCGAACGGGAAGCCAGGATGGCGGTGGTGGAGGCCAGGGCGCGGGCGCTGGCCTCCTTCGGATGGCGCTTTCCGGCCGGTACCTGAGACTCCACCGGGTCAAGAAGGCGGGTCAAGAAGGCCGGTCAAGAAGGCGGGTCAGGGGAGCGTCTCCGCGTCGACCCGGGAGAAGATCAGGTCGCTCTCCTCGACGACGGGCCCCCGCCACCGGACCGGCACCCCGGGCTCACCGGGCTCACCACCCAGCGCCAAGGGATAGCTCTCGGGCGCGTAGTCGTTGGCCAGCCGGTAGACGTGGAAGCCCTCGTCGCGCATCACCCTCAGCAGTTCGCCGACGGAGTCCCCGAGCCGGGCCATGCGCTCGGGCGTCACCTCGACACTGATCTCCGCGTCGGGCCGCAGGCTGCCCAGCATCGGCGCCAGCCCGCGGACGACGCTCCCCTCCGCGCCCTCGACGTCGATCTTGATCACCCGGGCGTTCGCGATCTCCGCCGGGTCGAGGAGCTCCGGCAGCGGCCGCGCCTCGATGTCGAAGGTGGACTCCGCCGGGCCGTCGTACGGGACGATGCTGTTCGCGCCCATGTTGCGCGAGCTGGCGAGGACGAAGGTCAGGGTCTTGTGGCCGTCGGAGACGGCGGCGTTGAGGGCGCGGATGTTCCCGCGGGCGTTGAGCCCGACGTGCCGCACCAGACGGCGGTGGAAGACGGGGGAGGCCTCGATCGCGACGACCCTGCCCTCGTCGCCCACGAGCTGTGACGCGAGAACGCTGAAAACGCCGATGTTGGCCCCGACGTCGACGAAGCCGTCCCCCGGTCGCAGCCGGCGCCGCAACCAGGCCGTCATGTGCGGCTCCCAGGTGCCGAACAGGTACAGGTACCGCTGGATGAGATCCCGCGTGTCCACGGCGAACAGGTCCCCGGAACGCACTCTGACGACTCGCCGGCGGGGGTGCTCGCGCAGATGGGGGTTCAGCCAGCGCGCGGCGAGCGCCGCCTTCCCGAGGGTACCGGGGGCGTTCCGCACGTAACGGCTGCCGAGCGTGACCAGTACCTCGGACACGGGAGTGCTCAGTGCTCGGATGACGCTCAGTGCTCCCCTGTGATGGTGATCGCGGCGGAGGGGCACCCCTCGGCCGCTTCCCGCACCCGTGGTGCGTCGACCTCGTTCTCGCGACCGGGTATCACGGCACCCAGGCCGTCGACCTTGGTGAAGACGGACGGGGCCCGGTGGACGCAGTCGCCGGAGCCGTAGCACTGCTCGGGGTCGACGGAGATCCTCATACACACTCCAGCGGCGCTCGAACGGGAACCATCACGACGTGCCTGCCCGCGGATCGCCGCGCTGAATCCGTCCCGGCCGCTCGTCCGTCGGCCCGCGCTCGCGAGAGCGTCCGCGTCCGTCGGCATGGTTCGGCACCGGTCCCTCCCCTCGTGGGGACCGGAGCCAAGCCATGCCGACGGCGTGTGGTACGCGGTACCGGACCGGGTCGGAGAGGGCTGGGTCACCAAAAGCTGACCGAGAACGTGCGGCCTCATGGGGCGGCTCACCGGGCGCTGGGCCGCTGACCTGTCCGGGTGTCGGGCGGGCGACTCGCCACTGCGACGTGATCCTGCCAGCTGAGGTCGCCGCCGAGGAGGTTCCGGTGCGACGACCATGACGTAGCCGCAGGTCAGGCGTATAGAGTGAGTTTTCCGGTCCGGACGTCCAGGTGCGGGGGAAGTAAGGAGTGGAGACCTTGAGTTTCGACTCAGGGGCACGCACGGCCTTCGCGGAACGTCTCGCTCTGCTGTACAGGGAGGCGGGCAACCCTCCCCTCAAACGCGTGTCCGAGGCGGTCGTCCGGCTCCAGCGGGTCGACGAACGAGGGCGGCCCGTGCGGGTCTCCGCCCAGCGGATCAGCGACTGGCGGCGGGCCAAGAACGTACCCGCCCAGTTCCCCGCCCTCGCGGCGGTGCTGCAGGTACTCATCCCCCTGGCGCGGCGCGCGCGACCCGCACCGGTGTGCGCGGGCCTGTACGACCTGTCCCAGTGGCAGCGCCTCTGGGAGCGGGCGGTGGCCGACCCGACCGGCGAACGCCCCGCGCCGTCCCCCTCGGACGAGGAACAGCCCCCGGCCGAGGCTGGCCCGGCCGTCCCCGGCGGTGTCTGCCCCTACCTCGGCCTGGCCGCGTACCGCCGGCAGGACGCCGACTGGTTCTTCGGGCGGGAGCGGAGCACGGACGCCCTCGTCGCCCAGCTCCGCGCGGCGGAGGGCTCGGGCGGCCTGGTCATGCTCGTGGGCGCCTCCGGGGCGGGCAAGTCCTCCCTGCTGAACGCGGGCTTGGTGCCTGCCCTGCGCAAGGGCGCGCTGGACGACGGGGGCGGCGAGGACGACGGGCCCGGCCGGCCCAGGGAAGTACTCCAGCTTGTACCGGGAGCCGATCCGCTCGGGGAGCTGGCCCGCCGGATCCCCGAGCTCGCGCCCGTCGTGGCCGCCGTCTCCGCCTCCTCCACCACGAAGGACGCGGCGGAGGAGGAGCCGGGCGCTCCGGGAACCGCGCGGGCGGCCAGGGCCGCCTTCACGGCGTGGGCCCGCCGCAGAGCGGAAGGGTCGACGCGATCAGCGGCTGAATCAGCGAGGGAGTCGGCGACGAAGACGGCATCGGAGTCGGCGTCGGAGTCGGCATCGGCATCGACACCCCGTCCGGTCGTCATCGTGGACCAGTTCGAGGAGATCTTCACCCTCTGCGCCGACGACTCGGACCGACGCGCCTTCGTCCAGCTCCTCCAGGCCGCCTGCGCGCCCGGCGGTCCGGGTGACCCGGCGCCCGTGCTCGTGGCCCTCGGTGTACGCGCGGACTTCTACGAGCAGTGCCTGCGCCACCCCGAGCTGGCCGACGCGCTGCAGCACCGGCACATGGTGCTGGGGCCGCTGACCACCGCGGAGCTGCGCGAGGCGGTGAACGGCCCGGCCCGGGCCGTGGGCATGGAACTCGAACCGGGCCTGGCGGAGTTGATCATCCGGGAGGTGAGCACCGGCGGCCCGCGCGGGGCGCACGACGCGGGCGTGCTGCCGCTCCTCTCCCACGCCCTGCTCGCCACCTGGCAGCGCCGCAAGGCGGGCCGGCTGACGCTGGCCGGGTACCGCGCGGCCGGCGGAATCCAGGGAGCGGTAGCGGCGACCGCCGAGCGGGCCTGGTCGGGCCTCGACCCGGCGGCACGCACGGCCGCACGGCTGCTCCTGCTCAGGCTGGTCCGGGTGAGCGAGGACACCCAGGCCACCCGCAGGCGGGGCACCCGACGCCGGCTGGCGCAGGAGTCGAGGGATCCCGGCAAGACGGAGGAGTCGCTCGAAGCCCTGGTGCGCGCCCGGCTGGTGACACTCGACGCGGAGACCGTGGAGATCACGCATGAGGCGCTGCTCCACGCCTGGCCGCGCCTGCGCGAGTGGATCGACGAGGACCGCACCGGCAACCTGCTGCGCCAGCGGCTGGAGGAGGACGGCCGGGCCTGGGAGGAGTCGGACCGCGACGCCTCGCTGCTCTACCGGGGCTCCCGACTGGAGCGGGCCCGCGGCTGGGCGGAGTCGGCCGACGGCACGTTCCTGACCCGGAGCGCGGTGGATTTCCTGGCCGCCGCGGTCAGGCTGCGCAAACGCTCCGTCCTGATCAGCCGTGCCGCGGTGTCGGCGCTGGTCGTCCTCGCGCTGGTGGCGGTCGGTTCGGCGGTGGTCGCCTGGCAGCAGCGCAACGACGCGGTGTTCGAGCAGGTGGTGGCCGAGGCGGACCGGGTCCAGTACACGGACCCGTCGCTGTCGGCCCAGCTCGACCTGGCGGCGCACCGCCTGCGGCCGGACGACGAGAACGTGCGGAACCGGCTGATATCGATCGTGAACGCGCCGCTGGCCACACCGCTCCTCGGGCACACGGGCGCCGTCTACCTCACCTCCTTCAGCCCGGACGGGCGGACCCTGGCGACGGCGAGCTACGACCGGACGGTGCGGCTGTGGGACGTGTCGGATCCCGCGCGTCCCGAACCGCTGGGCAAGCCGCTCACCGGCCACACGAGCTGGGTCAGCTCCGCCGTGTTCAGCCCGGACGGCCGCACCCTGGCCGGTGCCTCGGACGACGGCACGATCCGACTCTGGGACGTCAGCGACCTGCGCCACCCGCGCCCGCTCGGCGCCCCCCTGGCCGGTCACGGCGGCACCGTCTACCTGCTCGCGTTCAGCCCGGACGGCCGCACGATGGCCTCCGCCCACGACGACCACGCCGTGCGGCTGTGGGACGTGGCCGATCCGCGCCGGCCGAAGGCGCTGGACACCTTGACGGGCCCCACCGCGGCGGTGCGTTCGGTGGCGTTCAGCCCCGACGGCCGGACGCTGGCGGCGGGCGGCGACGACAACAGGGTCCGGCTGTGGAACGTCGACGCCCCGGGCGACGCGACGCCGATCGGCGAACCGCTGGCCGGTCACACCGGGCTGGTGCACTCCGTGGCCTTCAGCCCCGACGGG
>NZ_JBIWGG010000007.1:25807-256198 GCF_044763415.1 Streptomyces sp. NPDC096048 | reverse complement strand
GTGGAACGTCGACGCCCCGGGCGACGCGACGCCGATCGGCGAACCGCTGGCCGGTCACACCGGGCTGGTGCACTCCGTGGCCTTCAGCCCCGACGGCCGCACGCTCGCCAGTGGCGCCGCGGACGACACCGTACGGCTCTGGGACGTGACCGATCCGCGCGACGCGTCCCGGATCGGCTCGCCGCTGACCGGCCACACCGGCCCCATCTGGTCCGTGGCCTTCAGTCCCGACGGGGACATGCTCGCCGCGAGCAGCGCGGACAGCACGGCGAGCCTCTGGAACGTCAGCGACCCGGCCTACCCGTCCCAGATCGGCGTGCCCCTCGCGGGAAGCAGCGGAGAGATGTACGCCCTCGGCTTCAGTCCCGACGGCCGCACGCTCGCCACCGGCAGCGGAGACAGCAAGGTGCGCCTGTGGTCGCTGCCGACGTCGGACATGATCGGCCGCAGCGGGGCGTTCCGCCCGGACGGCCACGTGCTGGCCACCGCGGCGCGCGACGGAAGGATCCGGCTGTGGAACGTGACGACCCCCGCCCGGCCCGTGTCGCTGGGCGACCCCTTCCGCCCGGCGAAGGGCGACGTACGTTCCCTCGTGTTCTCCCCGGACGGTGACACCCTCGCGGTGCTGACGGGAAGCAGCGCGGTACAGCTGTGGAACGTCACGGACCCGACCCGGCCCACCGCCCACGGGCCACCCGTGGCGCTGCGCACCCGCTACGCGGGCCCCGAAGCCCTGGCGTTCAGCCCGAACGGCCGCACGATGGCCACCGCGTACGAAGACCGCACCATCCAGCTGTGGAACACCGACGACCCGTCCCGCCCCCGCCCGCTCGGCAAGCCGCTCACCGGCCACACGGGATACGTCAACACCCTCGCCTTCGGCCCGGACGGCCGCACCCTCGCCAGCGGCAGCGCGGACGACACCGTACGGCTCTGGAACGTGAGCGACCCCCGCCAGGCCGCCCGTCTCGGCGCACCCCTCACCGGACACCTCGGCCCCGTCAACGCGCTGGCCTACAGCCCGGACGGCCATACGCTGGCCAGCGGCAGCGACGACGGCACGGTCCGGCTCTGGAGCGTCGACGATCCCCGCCCAACGGCCCCGCCGGACTCCACACTCGCCGGCCACACCGACTCGGTGGTGTCGCTGACATTCAGCCGGGACGGCGACACCCTGTCCAGCGGCGCCAACGACAACACGGTCCGGCTCTGGGACGTCCACACCCCCGCCGAGGCCGCTCCCATCGGCGAGACGATGAGCCCCAACGCCAAGGCGGGCGGCTTCCTCTCCTTCAGCCCCGTCAGTCACATGCTCGGGGTGTCCAGCGGCACGGACACCGTACGGCTGTGGAATCTCGACGTGGACGACGCCATCGACCGCATCTGCTCGGCCACCCGGGGCGTGCTGACCGAGGAGAAGTGGCACGAGTACCTGCCGCGCCTCTCGTACGATCGCCCGTGCGATGAGTGAATGTCTCCCACCACGCGTCCGGCCTTGTTAGCCTTGGCCACAGCCCGACCGCTGACGCATCCCCCGTCGCCAGCGGTCGGGCGTTTTCGCGCGCCGCCGACCGGGGACGCCGCGTAGATGTCGCCGGAGACGCCCCGGAGATGGCAAAGACCCCCAACCGGTACCGGCTGGGGGTCTTCTCGCTGGTGGGGCTAACAGGATTTGAACCTGTGGCCTCATCCTTATCAGGGATGCGCTCTAACCAACTGAGCTATAGCCCCGCCGCGCTCTGCGGTGTATGTCCCGCGCGCTGACTCCTGAAGATTAGCGCACGAGGCGGGCAGTCCCAAAATCGGTTGTCACGAGGCCCGCGAGCGACGATCACTCGTCCTCGGCGAGCGTCAGCTCCACGCCGCCGACGAAGCCGGCGGACAGGTTGTAGATGAACGCGCCGAGCGTGGCCAGCGCCGTCGCGAGGACGACGTCGACGACCGCGATGACCGTCGCGAACAGCAACACGTTGGGCAGCGACAGGAACGACTGCAGGTCGAAGCCGTTGGACTCGTTCGAGCCGGTCGCCTCGGAGATCGTGCCGCCGACGGTCGAGAAGACGCCCATGGCGTCCATGACCATCCACAGCACGGCGGACGCGACGATCGTGCAGATGCCGAGCGCGATGGAGAGCAGGAAACTGACCTTCATCACCGACCACGGGTCGGCCTTCGCCACCCGCAGACGTGCCTTGCGGACGCGGGGCGTGGTGCGGGCGCCGGTGCGCGGGCGGCGCACGGCGGCGGACGCGTTGCCGCCCTGGGTCTGGTAGGCCTGCGGCGGGTGGTACGGCCCGCCGGGCTGCTGGGGCTGCCGTTCTCCCGGCAGCGGCGAGGCCGCCTGCTGCGTCTGCTGGCCTCGGGTGTCCGTCACAGTTCCCCCCTGGGATCCATGCGTCTTGGACGAGCTCGCCGAGCGGGAGTCGGTCGCGTCGTCATCGATCTTGCGCAGTTGAGTCGTGTGCGAATCCGTCGCACGCGCGGCGGAGCCACGGCCGCCGCCGTCCGTTTCCGTACCCCTGGAGGTACCGGCCGACCCGGCGCCCGTGGCTCCGCTCACGATGACTCTCTCCTCGTGCTACTCGGGCGAGGGCGCCTCGCCCTCGTCCGTGCCGGTGGTCGCGGAACCTTCGGCGGTCTCGTCGACGACCACATCGCCGTCGACCTCCTCCGCCTCGCGTCCCGCCTCGGCGTTGCGTGCGATGCCGACGACGGCATCGCGCTTGCCCAGATTGATCAGTTGAACGCCCATGGTGTCACGGCCCGTCTCCCTGACCCCGCTGACTCGCGTACGAATCACACCGCCCGAGAGTGTGATGGCGAGGATCTCGTCGTGCTCCTCGACCACCAGCGCGCCCACGAGCGATCCACGGTCCTCGACGATCTTGGCAGCCTTGATGCCGAGGCCGCCGCGGCCCTGGACGCGGTACTCGTCGACAGAGGTCCGCTTCGCGTACCCGCCGTCGGTGGCAGTGAACACGAACGTACCGGCTCGAACAACATTCATCGAGAGCAGCTGGTCCCCTTCGCGGAAACTCATGCCCTTCACACCCGAGGTGGCACGGCCCATCGGGCGCAGCGTGTCGTCCGAGGCGGTGAACCTGATCGACTGTGCCTTCTTGCTGATCAGCAGCAGATCGTCCTCGGCCGAGACCAGTTCGGCTCCGATCAACTCGTCGTCGGAACCGTCCGCCTGCTCACGCAGGTTGATGGCGATCACGCCGCCCGAGCGCGGCGAGTCGTAGTCCTTCAGCGGCGTCTTCTTCACCAGGCCCGCCTTGGTCGCCAGGACCAGGTAGGGCACCGCCTCGTAGTCGCGGATCGCGCGGATCTGGGCGATCGACTCGTCCGGCTGGAAGGCCAGCAGGTTCGCCACGTGCTGGCCGCGCGCGTCCCGTCCGGCGTCGGGCAGCTCGTACGCCTTCGCCCGGTAGACCCGGCCCTTGTTGGTGAAGAACAGCAGCCAGTGGTGCGTGGTGGACACGAAGAAGTGGTTGACGATGTCGTCTTCCTTGAGCTTCGTGCCGCGTACGCCCTTGCCGCCGCGCTTCTGGGCCCGGTAGTCGTCGGTCTTGGTGCGCTTGATGTAGCCGCCCCGCGTGACCGTGACGACGATGTCCTCTTCGGCGATCAGGTCCTCGATGGACATGTCGCCCTCGTACGGGATCAGCTTGGTCTTGCGGTCGTCGCCGTACTTCTCGACGAGCGCGGTCAGCTCCTCGCCGACGATCCCGCGCTGGCGGACCGGGGAGGAGAGGATCTCGTTGTACTCGGTGATCTTCGCCTGGAGCTCGTCGTGCTCCCGGACGATCTTCTGGCGCTCCAGTGCCGCCAGGCGGCGCAGCTGCATCTCCAGGATCGCGTTGGCCTGGATCTCGTCGATGGCGAGGAGATCCATCAGGCCGCCGCGCGCGATCTCGACGGTGTCGCTGCGCCGGATCAGCGCGATGACCTCGTCGATGGCGTCCAGGGCCTTGAGCAGGCCGCGCAGGATGTGCGCCCGCTCCTCGGCCTTGCGCAGGCGGAACTTCGTGCGCCGGACGATGACCTCGATCTGGTGGTTCACCCAGTGGCGGATGAACGCGTCCAGGGAGAGGGTCCGCGGAACGCCGTCGACCAGGGCCAGCATGTTGGCGCTGAAGTTCGACTGCAGGTCGGTGTGCTTGTACAGGTTGTTCAGCACGACCTTGGCGACCGCGTCCCGCTTGAGGACGATGACCAGGCGCTGGCCGGTGCGGGACGACGTCTCGTCACGGACGTCCGCGATGCCGCCGATCTTGCCGTCCTTCACCAGGTCGGCGATCTTCTGCGCGAGGTTGTCCGGGTTGGTCTGGTAAGGCAGCTCCGTGACCACCAGGCACTGGCGGTTCTGGATCTCCTCGACCTCGACGACCGCGCGCATGGTGATCGAGCCGCGCCCGGTGCGGTAGGCCTCCTCGATGCCCGTGCGGCCCACCACCAGCGCGCCGGTCGGGAAGTCGGGGCCCTTGATGCGCTCGATGAGCGCGTCGAGCAGCTCCTCGTGCGAGGCCTCGTAGTTCTCCAGGTACCACTGGGCACCGGCCGCGACCTCGCGCAGGTTGTGCGGCGGGATGTTGGTCGCCATGCCGACCGCGATACCGGCCGAGCCGTTGATCAGCAGGTTGGGGAAGCGGGCGGGCAGGACGGTCGGCTCCTGGGAGCGGCCGTCGTAGTTGTCCGTGAAGTCGACGGTCTCCTCGTCGATGTCACGGACCATCTCCATGGCCAGCGGCGCCATCTTGCACTCGGTGTACCGCATGGCAGCCGCCGGGTCGTTGCCCGGCGAACCGAAGTTGCCGTTGGAGTCCACCAGCGGCATCCGCATCGACCACGGCTGGGCGAGGCGGACCAGGGCGTCGTAGATGGAACTGTCGCCGTGCGGGTGGTAGTTGCCCATGACGTCGCCGACCACGCGGGCGCACTTGTAGAAGCCGCGCTCGGGGCGGTAGCCGCCGTCGTACATGGCGTACAGCACGCGGCGGTGCACGGGCTTGAGGCCGTCGCGGACGTCGGGCAGCGCGCGCGAGACGATGACGGACATCGCGTAGTCGAGGTAGGAGCGCTGCATCTCCGTCTCGAGCCCGACGGGCTCGACACGCATCGCCAGGGCGTCACCCTCGGGCGTCGTCACAGGAGTGTTCTCGTCGGTCATTGCTGGTGAAGGTCCTTCCTGGTGCGGTCAGCTGAGACCGACTCAGATGTCGAGGAAGCGGACGTCCTTGGCGTTGCGCTGGATGAACGCGCGCCGGGCCTCGACGTCCTCGCCCATCAGCACCGAGAACAGGTCGTCGGCCTGCGCGGCGTCGTCGAGCGTGACCTGGCCGAGCACGCGGTGCTCCTGGTCCATGGTCGTGATGCGCAGCTCCTCGGCGTTCATCTCGCCGAGACCCTTGAAGCGCTGCACCGAGTCCTCACGGATGCGCTTGCCGGCGTTGCGGCCCATCTCGATCAGGGCGTCGCGCTCGCGGTCGGAGTACGCGTACTCGAAGTCGTCCCGACCCCACTTGATCTTGTAGAGCGGCGGGCGGGACAGGTACACGTGCCCGGCCTCGACCAGCGGCCGCATGAAGCGGAACAGGAAGGTCAGCAGCAGGGTGTTGATGTGCTGGCCGTCGACGTCGGCGTCCGCCATCAGGATGATCTTGTGATAGCGGAGCTTCTCGATGTCGAAGTCCTCGTGCACACCCGTGCCGAACGCGGAGATCATCGCCTGGATCTCCTGGTTCTGCAGGATCCGGTCGATGCGCGCCTTCTCGACGTTGAGGATCTTGCCGCGGATCGGGAGGATCGCCTGGTACTGCGGGTTCCGGCCGGACTTGGCGGAGCCGCCGGCGGAGTCGCCCTCGACGATGAAGATCTCGCACTTGATCGGGTCGTTCGACTGGCAGTCGGACAGCTTGCCCGGCAGCGACGCCGTCTCCAGCAGGCCCTTACGACGCGTCAGGTCACGGGCCTTGCGGGCCGCCACGCGCGCGGTGGCCGCCTGGATGCCCTTGCGGATGATGTCCGCCGCCTCGTTCGGATTGCGGTCGAGCCAGTCGGCCAGGTGCTCGTAGACCACCCGCTGGACGAAGGTCTTGACCTCCGTGTTGCCCAGCTTGGTCTTGGTCTGGCCCTCGAACTGCGGCTCACCCAGCTTCACCGAGATGATCGCCGTCAGACCCTCGCGGATGTCGTCGCCCGTGAGGTTGTCGTCCTTCTCGCGCAGCAGCCGCTTGTCGCGCGCGTACTTGTTGATGAGCGAGGTCAGCGCCGCACGGAAGCCCTCCTCGTGCGTACCGCCCTCATGCGTGTGGATGATGTTGGCGAAGGAGTACACGCCCTCGGTGTAGCCGCCGTTCCACTGCATCGCGATCTCGAGGGACAGGCTCTTGTCCCTGTCCTCGGCCTCGAGGTCGATCACGGTGGGGTGCACCAGGTCTCCCTTGCGGGAGTTGAGGTACTTCACGAAGTCGACGATGCCGCCCTCGTAGTGGTACGAGACGCTCTTGACCTCGTGCTTCTCGTCCTCACCCGCCTCGTCCGCACCGGCGGTGGCCTTCGCCGACTCGCGCTCGTCGGTGAGGTTGATCCGCAGGCCCTTGTTGAGGAAGGCCATCTCCTGGAAGCGCCGGGAGAGCGTCTCGAAGGAGTAGTCGGTGGTCTCGAAGATGTCACCGTCGGCCCAGAAGGTGACCGACGTGCCGGTCTCCTCGGTGGCCTCGTGCTGCGCGAGCGGTGCCGTGGGGACGCCCAGCTTGTAGTCCTGCGTCCAGCGGTAGCCGTCGGTCCTGACCTCCACGGCAACCCTCGTGGAGAGGGCGTTGACGACGGAGACACCCACGCCGTGCAGACCACCGGAGACCGCGTAACCGCCGCCGCCGAACTTGCCGCCCGCGTGCAGCACGGTCAGCACGACCTCGACGGCGGGCTTGCCCTCGGAGGGGACGATGCCCACCGGGATACCACGGCCGTTGTCGACGACCCGGACACCGCCGTCGGCGAGGATCGTGACGTCGACCGTGTCCGCGTGACCGGCCAGCGCCTCGTCGACGGAGTTGTCCACGACCTCCTGCACCAGGTGATGCAGACCACGTTCACCGGTCGAGCCGATGTACATACCGGGTCGCTTGCGGACCGCGTCCAGACCCTCGAGGACGGTGATGGCACTGGCGTCGTACGAGGCGGGCACCTCGGCGTTCGAAGTGCTCACCGCGTCGTTCACGCCGGTGTCGGTGGACGGGTTGTTCTCGTTGGGGTTGCCGGAATCGGCCACGAAGCGCCCTTTCTGGCACAGCACGAGCCGGGCTCGTCGGCGGGTTGCCGGAGCGGCTGCGGCATGTTGCGTTGGTAAGCCTTGATCAGCGTTGCTCAGCTAGTCCCGGACGGTCCCCACGTTCGGGGCGGGATTGCCTTCCATTCTACCGGTAGCACTGACACTGATGGGGGTTTGCCGGTACCTGAGTCCGCATGTGCCGCCCTGAACGAGGCTCGTCCGACTCCCGATATGGGGATGGGGGCCCCAAGAGGCTCACAACGGCACTCAGCGCTTCGGGGCGTCAACCCTTGGCTACTTGGGAGTCAGATCGGGATTCGCAACCGCGTGCGGTTGCGCGACGAAGGGTGCGCCGAAGGTTCACACCCGCCGCGGCCATCCAATTATGTGAGGTACATCACCCAGTCCTGACGGAGGGTCAGATCGGCCGCGGAGCGCCCGCAGAGTGGCCTCTGACCGCCCGCGGACCGCCTGAGAGCGACCTCGGACCGATGGCGGACCGCCCGCAGTGCGACCTCGGACCGCCGGCGGACCGCCCTCAGTGCGCCCTCAGACCGCCGGCGGCTCACCCGTAGGTGTCGCCAGGGCCCCGGCTTCCGGGCGCACGCAGCGGCCCGTAACGACGGCCGGGGCCGCCGGCACCACCGGGCCCCAGCACCTTGATCAGGCGTACCGACCCGTGCCCGAGATCCTCGTTCAGGCGGGCCACCAGTGTCGGGGCGAGCAACCGCAGATTCGTCGCCCACGCCGTCGAGTCACAGCGGACGACCAGCACCCGCTCGTCCTCGTCGTACCGCTCCGGCACACAGTGCTTGGCCACGTCCTCACCGACGATCTCCGGCCAGCGGCCCATCACGCCGCCCACCGCGGCCGGCGTCTCCCAACCGCGCTCGGTGATCAGCCGGTTGATCGCCGAACCCAACGCCATCGGATCGCGGCCGTCGGCACGCGCCCCGGAGCGCAAGCCCCCGCGCCGCGCCTGCTTCTTCTGCTGCGCGGCGTCCCCACGCGCGCGTGCCGCCTCCCGGGCCGCCCTGAGCGCCACGCGCGCGAGGTCGACACCCGACGGCTCCGGGCTCCCGCCCTTGCCGGTGCCCCCGCCGTCGCCGGTGCCGGACGACTGCCCGGGAAGCGGTTCGTCCGCGCTCATACGCGCTCCACCGCGCCCTCGGCCACCGTGAACCGCACACCCGCCAGCACACCCGGAACATCGTCATCGACCGCGGCCGTCACCAGCACCTGCTCACCGGGCGCCACCAACTCGGCCAGCCGCTCCCGGCGCCGTGCGTCCAGCTCGGCGAAAACGTCGTCGAGGACGAGGACCGGCTCGTTGCCCTCCGCCCTGAGGAGGTCGAACGACGCCAGCCGCAACGCCAGGGCGTACGACCACGACTCGCCGTGGGAGGCGTACCCCTTGGCCGGCAGCGAGCCGAGTTTGAGCAGCAGATCGTCACGATGGGGCCCCACCAGGGTGACGCCCCGCTCGATCTCCTGCTTGCGCGCCTCGGCGAGCGCCGCCATCAGCTGCTCGAACAGATCCTCGCGCGTGTGCGCCTCGCCGGGCGCCGACGGCTTGTACTCCAGGGCGACGGGACCGCCGCCCGGCGCCAACTGCTCGTACGCCTTGTCCGCCAGCGGCTGCACGACGGCGATCAGGTCGAGGCGCTGCGCCAGCAGCTCGGCACCCGCACGCGCGAGGTGCTGGTCCCATACGTCGAGCGTGGACAGGTCCAGCGTGCGCCCGCCGTGCCGACGCGCGAGCGCCGCCGACTTCAGCAGGGTGTTGCGCTGCTTGAGGACACGGTCGTAGTCGGAGCGCACTCCGGCCATCCGCGGGGAGCGGGCGGTGATCAGCTCGTCCAGGAAACGGCGCCGCTCACCGGGATCACCCTTCACCAGCGCGAGATCCTCGGGCGCGAAGAGCACGGTGCGCACGATTCCGAGCACGTCACGCGGCTTGACCTGCGAGGACCTGTTGATACGCGCACGGTTGGCCTTGCCCGGGTTCAGTTCCAGCTCGATCAGCTGCTGCCGCTCCCCCTGCCTGACCTGGGCACGGATCACGGCGCGTTCGGCACCCATGCGGACCAGGGGCGCGTCGGAGGAGACCCGGTGACTGCCCAGCGTGGCGAGATAGCCGACCGCTTCGACGAGATTCGTCTTGCCCTGCCCGTTCGGCCCGACGAAGGCGGTGACGCCCGGGTCCAGCGGCACCTCGACCCGGGCGTACGAACGGAAGTCGGCCAGCGACAGATGCGTGACGTGCATGGTCGTTCGCCGACCTCCCCAACCTTCGGGTGTTGGCCCTCCGGTGTTGACCTTCGGGTGTTGCCTACTTCTTCTCGACCGCGTGGCCGCCGAACTGATTGCGCAGCGCGGCGATCATCTTCATCTGCGGCGAGTCGTCCTGCCGGGACGCGAACCGCGCGAACAGCGACGCCGTGATCGCCGGCAGCGGCACCGCGTTGTCGATCGCGGCCTCCACAGTCCAGCGTCCCTCACCGGAGTCCTGTGCATAACCGCGCAGGTCGCCCAGGTGCTCGTCCTCGTCGAGCGCGTTGACCGCCAGGTCCAGCAGCCAGGAACGGATCACCGTCCCCTCCTGCCAGGACCGGAAGACCTCGCGGACGTTCTCCACGGAGTCGACCTTCTCCAGCAGCTCCCAGCCCTCGGCATAGGCCTGCATCATCGCGTACTCGATACCGTTGTGGACCATCTTCGCGAAGTGGCCCGCGCCGACCTTGCCGGCGTGCACGGCGCCGAAGTCGCCCTCCGGCTTGAGGGCGTCGAAGACCGGCTGCACCTTGGCGACGTTCTCGGCGTCGCCGCCGTACATCAGCGCGTAGCCGTTCTCCAGGCCCCACACGCCGCCGGATACGCCGCAGTCGACGAAGCCTATGCCCTTGGCGGCCAGCTCCTCGGCGTGCTTCTCGTCGTCCGTCCAGCGGGAGTTCCCGCCGTCCACGACCACGTCACCGGGCTCCAGCAGCTCGCCGAGCCGGTCCACGGTGGCCTGGGTGGCCTCGCCGGCCGGGACCATGACCCAGACCACGCGCGGGGCGGCGAGCTTGCCCACAAGCTCTTCCAGGCTGTGGACATCGGCGAGGTCCGGATTGCGGTCGTATCCGACGACGGTGTGGCCCGCGCGGCGGATCCGCTCGCGCATGTTGCCGCCCATCTTGCCGAGGCCGACGAGACCGAGCTCCATCAGTTGCGTTCCTTAGGTGTGCGAGGTGGCGGGACGGCACGTCCTAACCCGCCGGATGCGTGCCGCGGCACTTTCGTACCCACGTCCGAGCCTAAACCCGGACGCCCGTGCACAGCTGTGGGCGTACGCGCTCATACGTACGCCCTCACCTGCGAGTTTGTCCCCACCTTGTGGACCGCTGACGCCGAGCCCGGAGGACTCAGCCGCTCAGCCGCTCAGCCGCACCGGCATGATCAGGTACTTGTAGGCCTCGTCGGCCTCGGCGTCCACCGCGGGCTTGCCGCTGAGCAGCGCCGGCTTCGTGGACGTCGTGAAGGACAGCTGCGCCACCGGCGAGTCGATCGCGCTCAGGCCGTCCAGCAGGAACGTCGGGTTGAAGGCGATCGAGATGTCGTCGCCCTCCAGCTGCGCGTCGACCCTTTCCACAGCCTGTGCGTCGTCGCTGGAGCCGGCCTCCAGGATGAGCACGCCCTGCTCGAAGCTGAGCCGCACCGGGGTGTTCCGCTCGGCGACCAGGGCCACGCGCTTGACGGCCTCCACGAAGGGGGCGGTCTCGATCACGGCGACGCTGTTGAACTCCGTCGGGAAGAGCGTCTTGTACTTCGGGAGGTCGCCCTCCAGCAGACGCGTCGTCGTCCGGCGGCCCGCACCCTCGAAACCGATCAGGCCCTCGCCCGCGCCCGAGCCGGACAGCGCCAGGATCACCTGATCACCGCTGGTCAGCGCCTTGGCGGTGTCCTGGAGCGTCTTGGCGGGTACCAGGGCGACCGCGGAGACCTCCGGGTTCTCCGGCTTCCACAGGAACTCGCGGACCGCGAAGCGGTAGCGGTCGGTGGAGGCCAGGGTGACCGAGTCGCCCTCGATCTCGATGCGCACACCGGTGAGCACGGGCAGCGTGTCGTCGCGGCCCGCCGCGATGGCGACCTGCTGCACGGCCGCGGCGAAGACCTCGCCGGGGACCGTGCCGGTGGCCTCCGGCATCTGCGGCAGCGCCGGGTACTCCTCCACCGGCAGGGTGTGGAGGGTGAACCGCGAGGAACCGCAGACCACCGTCGCCCGTACACCGTCTGTGGAAATCTCCACCGGCCGGTTGGGGAGGGCTCGGGAGATGTCGGCGAGCAGGCGGCCGGAGACGAGGACCGTGCCCTCCTCCTCGATCTCCGCCTCCACCGAGACCCGCGCGGAGACCTCGTAGTCGAAGCTGGACAGGCTCAGCTGCCCCTCCTCGGCCTTCAGCAGCAGGCCCGCGAGGACCGGCGCCGGCGGACGGGCCGGGAGGCTGCGAGCCGCCCAGGCCACCGCCTCCGCGAGTACGTCGCGTTCCACCCGGATCTTCACTGTTGCCGCCTCCTGCTGTTGCCGGCGCTTCTCGCCCTGCCTGGCCTTCGTCGTGTGGGTCGGTGTCGTCGGTCCCGGTGAGGGGCAGAACACCGGGGACCAGTCTGACGCACCCCACTGACAGTAGGTGCCGTTCGGGGTCAAGTCGTGACGAGGGGCGGTCGGGCTTGAGAGGGCGAGTTGTGCACAGGGCCCGCTTCGAAACGAATTCCGCACTCTCTCTAGTCGCTAGTAGTAGTAGGGCCTGTGGATACCGTGGATAACCTCGTTTGCCCAGGTCAGAGCAGGAATTTTGTCCACCGACCCTGTGGGCGGAGCCGGTGGACAACCGGGCGTATCTGTGGAGAACAGAAAGTTCTGCACACTCCGTGCACAGGCAGCGGCGACTTCTCCCCAGAGCCGTCCCCAGGCTGGCCCATGTTTCCCACAGCCCCACCTGGCACCTTGATGTGACGCCTTTCACTCGACGCGGTGACGGGGCGCGTCGTGTTGCCGAACAGTGGACAGCCATGTGGAGAAGCTGGGGATCACTGGGGACAACCCCCTCCAGCCTGTGGGTTGCCCGTGGACAACTGGATGCACAGCCTGTGGATCATTTCTTCGTCCACAGGCTGTGGAGATCCTTCGTCCACGAATCCACAGGGAGCTGACCTGCCCTGATGATCTCTCAACACCCTGGCCTGTGGACAGGATCGGGACAACTTCCCAGTCCCCAAGGTGTGGACGGAAAAAAGTCGCCGAATCTGTGGAGGGCGCCCGTAACCCGGCAGGTATTCGAACAGCGGGCAGGACGGCAGTGCGATACCCCGGGCACGCAAAGGGCGCCCCCCGGGGATGTCCAGGGGCGCCCGTGCGGCCGGTGAAGCGGCCGTCAGCCGTTCTTGATGCGGTTGGTCAGCTCGGTCACCTGGTTGTAGATGGAGCGCCGCTCGGCCATCAGATTGCGGATCTTGCGGTCGGCGTGCATCACCGTGGTGTGGTCCCGGCCCCCGAACAGCGCGCCGATCTTCGGCAGCGAGAGGTCCGTCAGTTCCCGGCACAGGTACATGGCGATCTGCCGGGCCGTCACCAGCGCGCGCCCGCGCGAGGTGCCGCACAGGTCCTCGACGGTGAGGCCGAAGTAGTCGGCGGTGGCGCCCATGATGGCCGTGGACGTGATCTCGGGGGCCGAGTCCTCGCCGCCGGGGATCAGGTCCTTGAGGACGATCTCCGTGAGGCCCAGGTCGACCGGCTGCCGGTTGAGCGACGCGAACGCCGTCACCCGGATCAGTGCGCCCTCCAGCTCGCGGATGTTGCGCGAGATGCGGGAGGCGATGAACTCGAGTACCTCGGGCGGGGCGTTGAGCTGCTCCTGTACGGCCTTCTTGCGCAGGATCGCGATGCGGGTCTCCAGCTCCGGCGGCTGGACGTCGGTGATCAGGCCCCACTCGAAACGGTTCCGCAGCCGGTCCTCCAGGGTGACCAGCTGCTTGGGCGGCCGGTCGCTGGACAGCACGATCTGCTTGTTGGCGTTGTGGAGCGTGTTGAAGGTGTGGAAGAACTCCTCCTGCGTCGACTCCTTGTCCGCGAGGAACTGGATGTCGTCGACGAGCAGGATGTCCATCTCGCGGTAGCGCTTGCGGAAGCTGTCGCCCTTGCCGTCGCGGATGGAGTTGATGAACTCGTTGGTGAACTCCTCCGAGCTCACGTACCGCACGCGGGTGCCGGGGTAGAGGCTGCGGGCGTAGTGCCCGATGGCGTGCAGGAGGTGGGTCTTGCCCAGGCCCGACTCCCCGTAGATGAAGAGGGGGTTGTAGGCCTTCGCGGGTGCTTCGGCGACGGCGACGGCGGCCGCGTGGGCGAAGCGGTTGGAGGCGCCGATGACGAAGGTGTCGAAGAGGTACTTCGGGTTCAGCCGTGCGGTCGGCTCGCCGGGGCCGGTCGCCGGCGCGGGCTGTGCGGCCAGCGGGCCGGGGGCGCCGGTGGCGGGGCCGGGGCCGACAGGGCCGCCGCGGTGGACGTGGCCGGAGCCGGACGGCGGCTCGGGCAGGTCCCGGCGGGGGCTGCGCTGGTCGTAGTCGCCGCGCGGCTGGTCGTATTCGTTGCGCGGCTGGTCGTAGTCGTTGCGGGACTGCTCGTGGTCGCCGCGCTCGTGACCGCCGCGTTCGTAGTCACCGCGTTCGTAGTCACCACGCTCGTATTTACCGCGCTGGGAGTCGTACGGCGGGCGGTCCGGGGTCTGCGGACGGTAGTCCTGCTGGTACGAGTCCTTCGGGTAGGGCTCCTGGCCGTAGGAGTCCTGCGGCGGTGACGCGTAGGGATCGCGCTCGGGGAAGCCCAGGCGCTGCTGCTGCCAGCCGTAGTCGTCCTGCTGCGCCGGGCGCGGCCAGGAGCCGGGCTCGGGGCGCTGGTACTCCTGCGGGTAGGCGGGGCGGGCGGTGGGGAGCTGGTCGGCGCGGTGGCGGCCGTATCCCTCGTACTCGTCGCGGCCGCCGCCCTGGCCCGGGTGGCCCTGGCCCTGGCCCTGGCCGGGGGCTGGGAGCTCGGGCTCCTCGTAGCGGGGCTGCGGGCGGGCGGGCTGCGTCTGTGGGGCGGGCGGCGCGGGGTCGCCGGCGGTGTCGTCGACGGTGATCGCGATACGGATGGGCCGGCCGCATTCGCGGCTCAGGGTCTCGCTGACGACTGGCGCCAGACGGCCCTCCAGTACGCCTTTCGCAAATTCGTTCGGTACGGCGAGCAGGGCGGTGTCGGCGACCAGCGCGAGGGGCTGGCAGCGCCGGATCCAGTGCTCGTCCTTCGACTCGACACCCTGCCCACGGCCCTCTCCGAGGAGTTGCTCCAGTACGCGTGGCCACACTGCGGCAAGATCGGCAGGTACGTCAGCCACAGGGCACGCTCTCTCACGGGTCCCTCGAAGGTGTGATTCGGGGACGGGTAGGGGTGAAACTCGGGTGGGGCAGGGATAAGGGAACGAATCGGAGTCCAGTCACGGTAGTCAGCGCGACCGGTAGGGTTCAAGTTGTTGTCCCCAGCCTGTGGACAAGTGTCTCCCGGTCACCGCTGGTTTGACCGAATGGCGCAGTCCCACGTACCGTAACCAGGTCGAGTTGTCGATGGCTGCTGCCGCCTGCCTCCGATGGGCACAGGTCACGTCCAAGGTGATCGAAAAGCGGTGCACTCGGGCGTAACGCGAGCTACTCGTGGGCGCACGGTGACAGCCAGGACGGCACCCCGCCAACCCCGATTCTTTCTGGAGCCCCCGAGTGAGCAAGCGCACCTTCCAGCCGAACAACCGTCGCCGCGCGAAGACCCACGGCTTTCGGCTGCGTATGCGTACCCGTGCCGGCCGCGCGATTCTCGCGACTCGCCGCAGCAAGGGTCGCGCCCGTCTGTCCGCCTGATCCCGGTCAGGTCATGACATCGTGCTGCCCACCGAGAACCGGCTGAGGCGGCGCGAGGACTTCGCGACCGCGGTACGACGAGGTCGCCGGGCCGGCCGTCCGGCCCTCGTCGTCCACCTTCGAAGCGGTGCCACGGACCCGCACGCGCCTGGGGAGAGCGCTCCCCCGACACGTGCGGGTTTCGTCGTGAGCAAAGCTGTGGGTGGTGCGGTGGTGCGCAACAACGTGAAGCGCAGGCTTCGCCATCTGATGCGCGACCGGATCGACCTGTTTCCCCCCGGTAGCCTGGTAGTCGTACGAGCGCTACCCGGTGCGGGTGACGCCGACCATGCACAGCTGGCCCGAGACCTGGACGCCGCCCTGGAGCGGCTACTGGGAGGGGGCGCGCGATGAAGTACCCGCTGCTGGCTCTGATCAAGCTGTACCAGTGGACGATCAGTCCGCTGCTCGGGCCGGTGTGCAAGTACTACCCGTCGTGTTCCCACTACGGCTATACAGCCGTCGATCGGCACGGTGCTCTCAAGGGCACGGCGCTCACCGCTTGGCGCATCCTGCGGTGCAATCCGTGGTCGCTGGGCGGCGTGGACCATGTTCCGCCGCGGAAGCGCCCGCGGTGGCACGAAATGCTGCGTGGCGCCTGGCGTGCACGCAAGGGCGGGCCCTCCGCCGCCGAACCGGCCATCGAAGGACAGGCTTCTCCCACGAGTCCGTCCGGTCCTTCGAGCCCGGCCGCAGAGACCCAGTCCCATGCCCAAGGAGCATGATTAGTGGACACGATTGCCAGCCTCTTCAGCTTCATCACGACACCTGTCTCCTGGGTCATCGTCCAGTTCCACAGCGTGTACGGCGCCATCTTCGGCCCGGACACGGGATGGGCCTGGGGCCTGTCCATCGTGTCCCTGGTGATCCTCATCCGCATCTGCCTGATCCCGCTCTTCGTGAAGCAGATCAAGGCGACGCGCGGGATGCAGACGCTCCAGCCGGAGATGAAGAAGATCCAGGAGCGCTACAAGAACGACAAGCAGCGCCAGTCCGAAGAGATGATGAAGCTGTACAAGGAGACGGGTACCAACCCGCTCTCCTCGTGCCTTCCCATCCTGGCGCAGTCCCCGTTCTTCTTCGCCCTGTACCACGTGCTCAACAGCATCGCGTCGAACGACACCATCGGCGTGATCAACGATCGACTGCTGGAGAGCGCCCAGAAGGCCCACATCTTCGGTGCGCCGCTGGCGGCGAAGTTCACCGACGGCTCGGCCAAGGTGGAGGCCCTGGGGTCCTCGCTGACGGACGTCCGGGTGGTCACCGCGATCATGATCGTGCTGATGTCGGCGTCGCAGTTCTTCACTCAGCGCCAGCTGATGACCAAGAACGTCGACACGACGGTGAAGACGCCGTTCATGCAGCAGCAGAAGATGCTGATGTACGTCTTCCCGGTCATGTTCGCCGTCTTCGGCATCAACTTCCCCGTCGGTGTCCTCGTCTACTGGCTGACCACGAACGTGTGGACCATGGGCCAGCAGATGTACGTCATCCGCAACAACCCGACGCCGGGTTCCAAGGCCCAGGCCGCCTACCTGGAGCGCCTGCACAAGAGCGTCACCCAGCACGGCAAGACGCGTGGTCGGGGTGAGAAGGCCATTGTGAAGGCCATCGTCGCCAAGGGCCGGGACCGTAACGAGTTCGAGCGGAAGTTCATCAACGGGCTGAACAAGTCGGGTCTCGCGGCCCAGGCCGACGGCACCGTGACGAAGAGTGACGCCGCGGTCGCCGCCCAGACCGAGGACGGCGTGGACGTGACCGCCTCGGCCACGCCCAAGCGCCAGCAGCCCAAGCGGCAGAGCAAGTCTCAGCGCCAGTCCACGAAGGCGGCCGGCGAGTCCGAGCCCAAGACCTCGCTGACCAAGTCGGACGAGTCGCAGGACGGCAAGCAGGATGCCAAGCCTGCCGCCGCCAAGAAGCCGGCTCAGAAGTCCGGCGGTGGGGGCCGCAGCAAGGCCCAGTCCGGACAGCGCAAGGGCCCGCAGCGGCCCAAGTCCCCGTCGAAGAAGTAAGAAGGAGTCCATCCCGTGACGGAAGGCACCACCTCCGCCGCTGCCGAGGGCGCAGACACCCTGACTCGCCTCGAGAACGAGGGCGAGATCGCCGCGGACTACCTGGAGGGTCTGCTCGACATCGCCGACCTCGACGGCGACATCGACATGGACGTCGAGGCCGACCGTGCCTCTGTCTCGATCATCAGCGATTCGAACAGCCGTGACCTGCAGAAGCTGGTGGGCCGGGACGGCGAGGTGCTGGAGGCTCTGCAGGAGCTCACGCGCCTGGCCGTGCACCGGGAGACCGGTGACCGCAGCCGGCTGATGCTCGACATCGCGGGTTACCGGGCCACGAAGCGGGCGGAGCTCTCCGAGCTGGGCGCCAAGGCCGCGGCTGAGGCCAGGAGCAGCGGCGAGTCCGTGCGGATGAAGCCGATGACACCGTTCGAGCGCAAGGTCGTGCACGACGCGGTCAAGGCCGCAGGGCTGCGCAGCGAGTCCGAGGGCGAGGAGCCGGAGCGCTTCGTCGTCGTGCTCCCCGCCTGATCGGTCGTCACGTTCCCCGGCCCCGTCTGTTGCGCAGGCGGGGCCGAATTTTGTCAGCCTGATAGTTCTGGTGGTTCTGATAGCGGCGACTGGTACGCCGGTGCCGTACGGAAGGACGGTCCCCCGTGACGGAGGCAGCGGAGCTTCCCCCTGTGCCCGAGCAGGCACGCGAGGTGTTCGGCGATCGGTACGCGGACGCGGTCCGCTACGCGGAGCTACTCGCCGAGGCGGGGGTGAAGCGCGGTCTGATCGGTCCGCGTGAGGTACCGCGCCTGTGGGAGCGGCATCTGCTGAACTGCGCGGTGCTCTCGGAGGTAGTGCCCGAGGGCGTGACGGTGTGCGACGTCGGTTCGGGTGCCGGACTGCCGGGGATCCCTCTGGCGCTCGTCCGGGACGACCTGAAGATCACGCTGCTGGAGCCGCTGCTGCGGCGCACGAACTTCCTGACCGAGGTCGTGGAGCTGCTGGGCCTGGATCATGTCACCGTGGTGCGCGGCCGGGCCGAGGAGGTCATGGGCAAGATCCCACCGGTCCATGTGGTGACTGCCCGTGCCGTTGCTCCGCTGGACCGCCTGGCCACCTGGGGGGTCCCGCTGCTGCGCCCGTACGGCGAGATGCTCGCTCTCAAGGGCGACACGGCCGAGGAGGAGCTGAAGGCCGCGGCCGCGGCGCTGAGCAAGCTGGGTGCGGTGGAGACGTCCATCCTGCACGTCGGTGAAGGGGTCGTGGACCCGATGTCCACCGTGGTGCGGGTCGAGGTCGGGGAGAGTCCGGGTGGTGTGCGCTTCGCCGCCAAGCGGGCCAAGGCGGCCCGGACGGGACGCGCCCGGCGGCGTCGCGGATAGTCTCATTCGATTGCTGCGGTGCCGGCGGCGCTGATGCGTCCTGATGGTGAGCCGTACTCCACACAAGCTGCCAAACCTATGCATGCCGGAGTGTCGCGGCATTTCGGCATCGGCTGCTGTGCATCGTGTTTCACGTGAAACGTCGCTCACTGCTGCACGGCATCATCAGTCGCGGCCGCGCTGCGGCCGATCCCCGCGATCGAAAGCCTCTCGGGTCGCTCGGAGAGGGCGAGGAGTTGTCCACAGAGGTGGATTTCTCCACAGAAGGCCAGGCCTCACTGGTTCATGACCCGGAAGACATGGGAGGCTCTGTTCATTGCGAGCCTGAAGTCGAGGAGAGTGAATCCTTGCGGTCCGACGCCAATATCGCGGGACCGATGACCGATCCGGTCCCCGGTCCCCGTACCGAGTCGATGGGGGCGGATGTTTCACGTGAAACACCGCCTCCGATGGACGACACTCCGATCGGTCGTGCTGCCCAACTGGCGGTGGAAGCCTTGGACCGCGCCGGCGAGGGACTGCCGCGGCCGGAGCAGACCAGAGTCATGGTGGTCGCCAACCAGAAGGGCGGTGTGGGCAAGACGACGACGACCGTCAACCTTGCCGCGTCGCTGGCCCTGCACGGGGCCCGGGTCCTGGTCGTCGACCTCGATCCGCAGGGAAACGCCTCCACCGCGCTGGGTATCGACCACCACGCCGACGTCCCATCCATCTACGACGTGCTGGTCGAGAGCAGGCCGCTCTCGGAGGTGGTTCAGCCGGTCCCCGACGTCGAGGGCCTCTTCTGTGCGCCGGCCACCATCGATCTCGCCGGTGCGGAGATCGAGCTGGTCTCTCTGGTGGCACGTGAGAGCCGGCTTCAGCGGGCGATCCAGGCGTACGAGCAGCCGCTGGACTACATCCTCATCGACTGCCCGCCCTCGCTCGGCCTGCTGACGGTCAACGCACTCGTCGCGGGCCAGGAGGTGCTGATCCCGATCCAGTGCGAGTACTACGCTCTGGAAGGGCTGGGACAGTTGCTGCGCAACGTCGACCTGGTCCGCGGGCACCTCAACCCCACTCTGCATGTCTCGACGATCCTGCTCACCATGTACGACGGCCGGACGCGGCTCGCGTCCCAGGTCGCCGACGAGGTGCGCAGTCACTTCGGCGACGAGGTGCTGCGGACGAGCATTCCTCGCTCGGTCCGAATCTCCGAGGCCCCGAGCTACGGGCAGACGGTACTGACCTACGATCCAGGATCGAGCGGAGCCCTCTCCTATCTGGAGGCGGCACGCGAGATCGCGCTGAAGGGCGTGGGCGTCAGCTACGACGCGACGCATGCCCATATCGGCGCACAGAACGACCCGAGCATGGTGGAGGGGATCCAGTGAGTGAACGACGGAGGGGTCTGGGCCGCGGTCTGGGCGCACTGATCCCCAATGCTCCGACGGAGAAGTCGGTGGCATCGGCGGCGCTGGGGAATGCGCCTTCCGTGTCCCCGGGGGCAATGCCCCTGCTGCCGAACGACCGCGGTGTGGCCGCGGCGAAGGTGGCCACGTTGCCGCCTGTTCCACGTGAAACGGAGGAGTCGGCGGCATCCGGTACGGCATCGAGTGGATCATCGAGTGGGGTGGACTCGCTCAGGTCGCCCGTGGGGGCGCACTTCGCGGAGGTCCCACTCGACGCCATCACGCCGAACCCGAAGCAGCCGCGTAAGGACTTCGACGACGACGCACTGGCCGAGCTCGTCACCTCCATCAGGGAGGTCGGCCTTCTCCAGCCCGTCGTCGTCCGGCAGACGGGGCCCGGGAGCTACGAGCTCATCATGGGTGAGCGCCGGTTCCGGGCTTGCCGGGAGCTGGAGATGGAGGCCATCCCGGCGATCGTGCGGGCCACGGAGGACGAGAAGCTCCTTCTGGACGCGCTGCTGGAGAACCTTCACCGTGCTCAGCTGAACCCGCTGGAAGAGGCCTTCGCCTACGACCAGCTGCTGAAGGACTTCAACTGCACGCACGACCAGCTGGCGGACCGCATCGGCCGTTCCCGCCCGCAGGTCTCCAACACGCTGCGTCTGCTGAAGCTCTCGCCGAAGGTTCAAAACCGGGTGGCTGCCGGGGTGCTCTCCGCCGGGCATGCGCGTGCGCTGCTCTCCGTGGATGACCCGGAGGACCAGGACCGGCTGGCCCATCGGATCGTGGCCGAGGGGCTTTCGGTGCGGTCGGTCGAGGAGATCGTGACCCTGATGGGGTCCCGGCCGCAGAAGGCGCAGCGGGCCAAGGGACCTCGGGCCGGTTCCCTGGTCTCGCCGGCGCTTTCCGACCTGGCGACGCGGCTCTCGGACCGCTTCGAGACGCGGGTGAAGGTCGACCTGGGGCAGAAGAAGGGCAAGATCACCGTGGAGTTCGCTTCCATGGAGGACCTTGAGCGGATCCTTGGAAGCCTCGCTCCCGGTGAAGGGCCCGTACTGCAGAAGGGCCTTCTGGAGGGCGAAGCGGAAGAGCTCGACTCCTGAGACTCGGGCAGGTGGAGCACTCGTCGGTGCCCCACCTGCCGATGGGGCGGGCCGTGTCCGGTGCATACCGGAACACGGCCCGCCCTTTGCTGTCCGTCGGTGTCGGGGTCACCGCATCGTGGATACGATGCGATCGGGAAGGCGCAAGCACCTGACAGCACCTCGGAGAGGAAGACAGGGGCCATGCGATCGATGAGTCGCACCGGACTGGTAAGCGCGGGCTTGGGGCTGGGCGCGGTCGGTGGGTTCATCGGCAGCCTGCTCAGGGAACGGAGCGCTCTGACAGCCGCCCGCGACGCGGCGGGCGAAGGAAGCGAGGAACAGCCTTCATGGGGCGCCGGCTCGTACCGCTCACGCTGGACAACCTTCAGGACCTTCCCCAGCGCTGTCGCTCGTGTGTCTTCTGGGAGCTGGATCCCGTCAGCGGCGAAGCCGCGGTAAAGGCGGGCACGCCGACCCTGGAGAAGGAGTCCTGGATTTCCGCCGTCCTGCTGGACTGGGGATCATGCGGACGGGTGGTCTATGTCGACGATGTTCCGGTGGGCTTCGTCCTCTACGCACCTCCCGCGTACGTACCGCGCTCGACGGCGTTTCCCACGAGTCCCGTATCGCCCGACGCCGTGCAGCTGATGACCGCGTTCGTGATGCCGGGCTATCAGGGGCAAGGGCTGGGCCGGGTGATGGTTCAGACGGTCGCCAAGGATCTGCTGCGCCGGGGCTTCAAGGCGATCGAGGCGTTCGGGGACGCCCGCTGGAAGGAGCCCGCCTGCGTTCTGCCGGCGGACCATTTGCTGGCCGTGGGCTTCAAGACGGTTCGGCCCCATCCCAGCCATCCGCGGCTGCGGCTGGATCTCCGGTCCACGCTGTCCTGGAAGGAAGACGTGGAGATGGCACTGGACCGGCTGCTTGGAGCCGTCCAGAAGGAACCCGTGTTGCGTCCGCTGTAGCGGAGGGCAGGGTGGGGGACCGCTGCAAAGCGAATGGGCCGACCCGTCCGGGCCGGCCCATTCGTGTTTCACGTGAAACGTCAGTCGGCGATGAAGTCCTCAAGGTCGCGAACGATCGCGGCCTTCGGCTTGGCGCCGACGATGGTCTTGGCGACCTCGCCACCCTGGTAGACGTTCAGGGTCGGGATGGACATGACGCCGTACTTGGCGGCCGTACCCGGGTTCTCGTCGATGTTCAGCTTGACGATCTCGATCTTGTCGCCGTACTCGGCGGCGATGGCCTCGAGGGACGGCGCGATCTGACGGCACGGACCGCACCAGGCGGCCCAGAAGTCCACCAGGACGGGCTTGTCGTTCTTGAGGACATCCTGCTCGAAGGAGTCGTCGGTCACTTGCTTCAGGGTGCCGGCCACGGCGGGCTCCTTAACTGGTTGGTGCGCGGGGTGGATGAGGGTCAGACGGTGGTCTTCTCGGGCTCGGCCTTGTCCTCGTCGGTGAGCGAGGCGAGGAAGCGCTCGGCGTCGAGTGCGGCGGAGCAGCCGGTGCCGGCGGCGGTGATCGCCTGGCGGTAGGTGTGGTCGACCACGTCTCCGGCGCCGAAGACGCCGGTCAGGTTGGTGCGGGTCGACGGGGCGTCGACCTTCAGGTAGCCCTCCGGGTCCAGGTCGAGCTGGCCCTTGAAGAGCTCGGTGCGCGGGTCGTGACCGATCGCGATGAAGAGGCCGGTCACCGCCAGGTCCGAGAGTTCGCCGGTCTTGACGTTGCGCAGCTTCAGGCCAGACAGCTTCTGGTCGCCCTGGACCTCGGCGACCTCGCTGTCCCAGACGAACGAGATCTTGGGGTCGGCGAAGGCGCGCTCCTGCATCGCCTTGGAGGCGCGCAGGGTGTCACGGCGGTGGACGATCGTCACGGACTTGGCGAAGCGGGAGAGGAACGTGGCCTCTTCCATCGCGGTGTCACCGCCGCCGATCACGGCGATGTCCTGGTCCTTGAAGAAGAAGCCGTCACAGGTCGCGCACCAGGAGACGCCGCGGCCGGACAAGGCGTCCTCGTTCGGCAGACCGAGCTTGCGGTGCTGGGAGCCGGTGGTGATGATGACGGCCTTGGCCTGGTGGACGGTCCCCGCGGTGTCGGTGACCTTCTTGATCTCGCCGCTCAGGTCGACGGCGACGACATCGTCCGGGATCAGCTCGGCGCCGAAGCGCTCCGCCTGGGCGCGCATGTTGTCCATGAGCTCGGGGCCCATGATGCCGTCCTGGAAGCCCGGGAAGTTCTCCACCTCGGTGGTGTTCATCAGGGCACCGCCCGCGGTGACGGCGCCCTCGAACACCAGCGGCTTCAGCGACGCGCGCGCGGTGTAGAGCGCCGCCGTGTAGCCGGCGGGCCCGGAGCCGATGATGATCACGTTTCGGACGTCGCTCACGGCTTCATTCCTCGTCTCTGGACTGCGTCTTCAGGGCCGGGTGGAGCTTCTCTCGGAACTCTCACCCCACCCAACGGATCCTACGGGGCCCGCATTCCCGCTGTGTCCGGGCACACGGAGCCGAGGGGCCGGGCACAGCGGGAAGAGGGCCGTGCGCGAGCGCTCAGGAACGCGCGTAGGAGTGCTTCAAAAGGATCTCGGCCTTGCTGACAGCAGGCTGGGCCACACACGTCGACTCGACGATGTACGCGGTGACACGGCTGTCGTTAAAGGCGTCGGGCAGCACCACGAGCAGCACCTCCTTGCCCTTGTAGACGCCTTCCTTCGTGGCGAGCGCCGCGTCGTCGCGGCCGATGCCCTTCCGGATGCATTCGGGGACCGTCGGCTGCTTGAAGACGCGGTTCTCACCGCCGGTCTCGGACTCCATGCCGAAGCTGCGCGGTGTACGCGGTCCGTTCTGCGCGCCGTCCTGCTCCGTGGCGACGAGAGCAGCGACCTGCTCCTGCAACTTTCCTTCGGAGAAGGTGTCCGCAAGCGCGGTGTCGTCGGACGGGCTGCCCCCAGTGACGGACGAGACGATCACGGAGCCGAGCCCGATGGCGGCAGCGGCGGCCACGGCGCCGAGGACGGCCATCCTGCGTCGCCCGCCTCGCTTGCGGTCCTTGCGGCCAGGGCCGGTGGAGGAAGGGCGGGCGTGCCCGGAGGGTCGGTCCGTCGTGACCGATGTTTCACGTGAAACACGACGAGCGCTGTCGCTGTCATTCCCGTCGGATGCGGTGGGCGCGGCAGAGGCCGGCACCGGTGTCGGATCCAGAGGGTCCGGCACGGTGGCGCTCAGCAGTGCCTCGGCCGCCAGGGCGGCGTCGATACGGCCGGCCACGTCGTCAGGCATCCGCGTCGGCCCGGGCAGCGTGCCGAGCAGTCCCTGGATCTCCTCCAGCGACGCGTACACGTCCGCGCAGAGCTCGCAGGTCTCCAGGTGCTGTCGTACGTCCGTGGTCCGGGACGGCGGGAGCAGGCCTTCGGCGAGGTCGGAGATCTCCGCGACGTCCGGGTGCCCGGTCATGTCTGTCGTCGACGACGTCACGCTCGTCCACCTCCGCCCTTCACTGCGGCTGAATCGCTCGGCCCTGCGTCCGGCGGGTCCGCACGGTGCGGTCCCGCTGCGGGTGGGACGGATGCCCCCTGCGTCCGGTTCCGTTTCGCTCCCGGCCGCGTGTCCTCGCCACTGCCGTCCGGGCGCAGGTGGGTGAGCAGTGGCAGGAGTCTGGCTCTGCCTCGGGCGCATCGGCTCTTGATCGTGCCGGTCGGCACGTCGAGGATCCGGGCGGCTTCCGCGACGGGGTAGCCCTGCATGTCCACCAGGACGAGGGCGGCCCGCTGGTCGGCCGGCAGGGTACCCAGAGCCTCCAGCAGCTGGCGGTGCAGCTCGTTGCGCTCTGCGGGGGCGGAGGCCGACTCGTGCGGCTCCAGGAGCTGCTCCAGGCGCTCGGTGTCGTCGACGGGGGCGGTCTTCCGGGAGGCGGCCTTGCGGGCACGGTCCAGGCAGGCGTTCACCGTGATCCGGTGCAGCCACGTGGTGACGGCTGCCTGGCCGCGGAAGGTGTGGGCGGCGCGGTAGGCGGAGACGAGCGCGTCCTGAACGGCGTCAGCGGCCTCCTCCCGGTCCCCCAGCGTCCGCAGGGCCACCGCCCAGAGACGGTCCCGGTGGCGGCGGACGAGCTCAGCGAAGGCGTCGGGGTCGCCTTCTACGTGGCGGGCGAGGAGGTCCTGATCGTCTACGTCGTCACGACTCGCGCTGCCCGGCATCACACCCCCTCCTTGCGGCAGATGCCGTCAGCTGGTCACCTTGATGTCCGCCAGGCGGCCGCGCCACTGCCCGTCCGATTGCATCGGCAGATCAGTGAGCCACACCAGGAGGTACCGGCTCTGGAGGGCCTTGCCCGGCTTGAGTTCCACCGTGGTGCCCGAGCCCTCGGCGACTTTGCTGTACTCGTCGAAGGACGTGGGCCCCGTTGTGGCGTCCTTGGGCGCGCTGCGCAGCTCGACGGACGTGCTCCCGACGAAGGAGACGGTCACCTTTCCGACCTGCTGGATCTTGCCGAGGTCCACGACGACGCCGACCCCTGACTTCAGTCGGCCGAAATCGGAGCTGAAGTAGTAGTCCGTCTGCCAATACGTCGATGTGCTGCCGTCGTAGACGTTCTTTATCTCGGACGGCTTCTCGGACTGGTCGCCGAAGGGGTCGAAGTCCCGGGCGTCGACGATGGGGACCGGCTTACCGGCCACCGGAACCTTGGGGCTCTTGTCGTTGTCGCCGTCCGTCGTCTGCGTCTGGTTCTGGTCGCCCGCCTTGCCGCCCCGCTCCATGATCGCGTCCGCGAGCTGCCAGCTGCCCAGGCCGAGTGCTGCGATCAGCAGGGCCGACACGCTCCACTTCAGTGCCTTGCCGGTACGGCTCTGCAACGGTGGCGGCGGGGTAGGCACCGGCTGCGTGACGCCGGGGTGCGGTGCCGGACGGCCGTAGGCGCCCTGCTGGTAGGCCGTGCGCTGGTACTGGGGCGGGGCGGCGTACGTCGGCTCCGGCGGGCGGATGCGGGGCATCTCGCCGATCGCCTTCACCAGTTCCTCCGGCGTGGTGCACGGGGTCTCGTGGCGGGAGGCGGTGGCGCCGTCGTTGGCGAGTGCCCGCATGGCGAGCTCGGACAGGCCGCGGTGGACACCCGCGCGTACCTGGTCCGGGGGGATCAGCCCGATGTCCTTGGGCAGACCTGCCAGGCCGTGGGCGTCGCTCTCGTACGGCCAGCGCTGGGTGAGCGTGGCGTACAGCAGGGCGCCGATCGCCTCGGTGTCGGTGCGCTGGGGAGTGTCGGAACTGATGCCGCGGAGCGCGGCGTTGACGGCGAGTCCGCGGATCCGCCACTGGCCCGTAGACGTCCGCAGCACCGCGGTGGGGCTCAGGCGCAGATGGGCGAGGCCTTCACGGTGAGCGGCCGCCATGGCACCCGCGACCTGACTCACCATCTGGTAGGCGTCATACACCTCCAGCGGGCCGGAGGCGAGCAGAGCGGTCAGCTCGGTGGCGTCGGGGAGCCACTCGTGCACCACGTAGACGATGTCGTTGTCCTCGACGGCGTCGAGGACCTGGACGAAGCGGGGGTCGCCGAGAAGGGCGGAGGAACGTGCCGCGGCCAGCACGGAGCGGGCGCGTGTGTGGTCCGCCGGAAGGATGTGGACCCCGACGGCGCGGCGGAGTTTCTCGTCGACGGCGCGCCAACTGCTGAAGCCGTCCAGACGGGTGACGCACTCCTCGAGGCGGTAGCGTCTGGCGAGTTTGTGCCCGCTGTGCAGTTCGGGAGGCGAGGCCTTGCCGGAATCCTCGCTCGTGGGGCTCCCCTGTGCCTCGTCGCTGTCCGTTTCCCGCTCCCGGTTGTTGGCCACCCCGTCGGCCGTGGACTGGTCCGCCTGGGCGGTCAGCGGCTCATCGCCGCTGTTGTCTGCCACGTCGACGGCAGCTGTGCTCCGTTCCGCCACCGTCGTTCCTGCCTCCCCATTCGATGCGCGCCGGCCGACTCCCGATGCGCGCAGTCCGACGCCGAACCCAATTGTGCCCACAGTCCGCCGCTATGCACGACACACGGCGGCGAACGATGGTTGTGCGCCTACCCCGGGTCTCAGCGTCCCAGGCGTCCGCGCACCATGCCGACCAGCGAGTTGACTTCCTCGATACGCATGCGGCGGGCGGCGACGAAGAAGACGCCGAACAGGAGCAGCCCGCCGGCCAGCAGCGCCGCGAACGACCCCAGTACGCCCTGTCCGAGCGCTCGGCTGATCGCGTAGCAGGCGGCACCGCTGAGCAGGGCGGCCGGGACGGACGCGATGCACAGCCGGGCGTACGTCCGCAGCACCCGGGCGCCGTCCAGGTCCCCACCGAGCCGCTTGCGCAGCCTGCGCCACGCGATGCCCACGCCGATCACGTAGGCCAGGCCGTAGGAGGCGGCCATGCCGACGACGGCCCAGCGGGCCGGGAGCAGGAAGTAACAGAGCCCTGCGGCAGTGGCGTTGACGGCGGCCACGATGACCGTGTTGTAGAAGGGCGTCCGGGTGTCCTCGTAAGCGTAGAAGGCGCGCAGGACGACGTACTGCACCGAGTAGGGGATAAGGCCGAGGCCGAAGGCCATCAGCATGTAGCCCATGTTGGTGGCCGCGCCCGTGCCCGAGGAGCCGAAGATCAGCGTGCACATCGGAATGCCGAGGGCGACGAAGCCGAAGGAGACCGGCACGATCGCGACGGCCGTCGTGCGCAGGCCCTGCGAGATGTCGTCGCGGACCGCGCCGCCGTCGTTCTCGGATGCCGAGCGGGAGATGCGGGGCAGCAGCGCGGCCATCAGGGAGACGGTGATGATGGCCTGCGGCAGGCCCCAGATCAGCTGGGCGTTGGCATAGGCGCTGAAACCGGTGCCGGGGATGTTGGTGTCCGTGACCGACGCCGTGGCCAGCTGGGTGACGACGAGGGCGCCCGCCTGGTTGGCGAGGACGAACAGGATGGTCCACTTGGCGAGCATCGCGGCCTTGCCGAGACCGTGGCCCTTCCAGTCGAACCGCAGCCGCAGCTTGAACCCGGTCTCGCGCAGGTAGGGGATCATCGCCAGGGCCTGGACCACGAGGCCGAGGAGTACGCCGACACCGAGCAGCCGCTCGCCTTCCGGCGGAATGTTCTGGACGGTCATGCCGGAGTCGCCGGCGGTGCCGTAGACCCAGATGAACGTGCCGAGCGTGACGATGATGACGATGTTGTTCAGGACCGGGGTCCACATCATCGCGCCGAACCGGCCCCGGGCGTTGAGAATCTGCCCCATCACCACGTGGACGCCCATGAAGAAGATGGACGGCAGGAAGTACCGGGTGAAGGTGACGGCCGTCTCGTTGGCCGCCGGGTTCGTGGCGACCGGGTTCGACAGTGCGCGAACCAGCAGCGGGGCCGCGAGCATGGCGAGCGCGGTGAGGGCCCCGAGGGCGACCATGACCAGGGTCAGAAGCCGGTTGGCGTAGGCCTCGCCGCCGTCCTCGTCCTCCTTCATGGCACGAACGAGCTGCGGAACGAAGACCGAGTTGAGACCGCCGCCGACAGTCAGAATGTAGATCATCGTCGGCAGCTGGTAGGCGATCTGGAACGACTCGCCGAGCAGTGCGAGTCCCAGGGCCGAGACGATCATCGCGGACCGGATGAACCCGGTGAGCCGGGACACCATCGTGCCCGCCGCCATCACGGCGCTCGACTTCAGCAGGCCCCCCGCACGCCCGCCCTTCTTGGGCGCGGCGGCCGGCGCGGCGGCGGGTTCGGGCTCCTGGAGGGGCGCCTCGGCCGCTTCCGGAGTGGGCGCCACCGCGTACTGGCCCGGCGCGGGCGCCACGTGCTGCTGCTGATCGGGCGCCGGAGCAGGGCCGCCGTACTGGCCGTACGCCGGAGCGTTCCCGTACGGGTCGGGCCCCTGGTGCGCGCCGTACTGCCCCGGCCCCGGTGCCCCGTCGTACTGCCCCGGTGCCGGCGCGGGGGCGGGCACGGAGGCGTGGTCGTCGTAGGAGGGGTGGCCGCCGCCCTGCTGCTGGTCCCGGAAGAGGTGGGCGAAGGCGTCCGGCTCGTGGCGCTGCTCGCCGGCCTGGGTGACCAGGTCGTCCACACCGACGAACTGGGTGGTCCGCGGGTCGTCCCCGTACGGAAGGTACTGCGTCGGGCCCTCCGGCTCGGGGGCCGGGGTCTGGGCCCAGACGCGTGGGTCGGGGGCGTAGGGGGACTGGGAGGGCTGGGAGTACAGCGGCTGCTGCGGCGGGTACGTGCCCGGGGGCGGCGGGGGGTGCGCGGCGCGGTCGTAGAGCGCCTCGGAGACCGGGTCCTGGGCGGAGAGGTCCTGCGCCCGGTAGGGATCCTGGTCGTAGGCGTCCTGGAGGTACATGTCCGCGGGCGGCTGCGGCGGTGTCTGGCCGGGGTCGGGCGGCGGACCCTCGGGGTGACCCGAGCCGTCCACGGTCTGACCGCGGTCACCGTCGTACGGCGCGTTCATGGTTACCCCACCTCATCGTCCCGGGCCCACCGGCCACGACATCCTCAACGGTCCACTCTCTCACCCGTGCCGGACGGGTCGGCGCTTTCCGCTGCGGTGTCCGGTGTCGGGTCACTCGGCTGCTCCGGGTCGCCTGCCCGGGGGCGTGCCTCGGACTCTTCCTTGAGACGTTCGTCGGAGCCTTCCGGGTTCTGCGGGCCGTCCTCGGAGTTCTCCGAGTCCTCGGGCTCCTCCGCCTCGCCGGTTTCGCTCTTCTCCGCATCGCGGGCAGCGGCCCGCTTGCGCTGCGTGTACATCCGGAAGCCGGCCAGGACGAGCAGCAGGACACCGCCGCCGATGACGAGCATCACGGTGGCCGTGATCTCGGTGACCTTCACGTCGAAGGTGACGGGCTCGCCGTACCTCCGCCCGTCCATCGTGTACAGCTGGGCGATCACCGTCGCGCGGCCGTTGGCGTTGGCCGACGTGGTGAACTTCACCGACTGGCTGTGGCCGCCGGAGACCGAGATCGGCTGTTCCTCGTAGTCGGCGCCATCGATCTCGAGCCGCGTCGGGTTGGTCGAGGTGAGCCGCAGGACCAGGGGGCCGACGTCCTGCACCAGGTTGTTCTGCACCGTCACGGGAATCGTGGCGCTGCGACCGGAGAGCTTCGTCTCCGACTTGTCGATCAGTTTGACCCGGCCGGTCAGCCCGTCGAGGTACGCCTTCACGCCGTCGCGGAACGACTCCGCTTCGGCGGCCCGGCCTCGCCACGACGCGGACATCTCCCGGTTCAGTGCCCGTCCGAACGGCGTCACCACCCGGGACGGGTCCGAGAGGACGACCTTGAAGCTGTCCAGCGTGTCCTGCGTCCGCGCGATCTGCACGAACGCCGTCCGGGGCAGTTCGTTCTTGCGCAGCGCCGAGGGGTAGGAGGAGGGGCCGGGCACCTTGGTGGTGGCGTCCGGGTCCGGCTTGGCGGTGGCGGCCGCCGCCAGCTTCTGGGACTCGGACCAGGTGCCGCCCTGCAGCGCCCGCAGCGCCTCCGCCATCGCGCGTGCCTGGTTTCCGGAGGGCATGCGCTGCGGGGCGATGACGACGCTGCGCTGCTTGCCGGTCTGGAGGCCCAGGGCCAGGCTCTGGGCGAGGAACCGCTGCACCGCGAGCGTGGAGGCGGAGGCTCTCGTCAGATCGCCCTCGAACGCCGTGGACAGCCGGGCGTCCGCGACGACGGCCGTCGTGCCGCCGCCGATGGGGCGGGCCGCGGAGGGCGTGTAGGGCAGGCCGTTGGTCTCCTGAAGGCTGTCACTGCGGGCGATCACCTTGTCGGCGCCCGCGGAGGTGGCGACCTTGACGATCGACCCGTCGACGGCTCCCTCCACGGGCCAGGCGAAGTCGGTGTTCGGCTTCACATGGAGGATCGGCTCGACCGTGTTGGCGATGACGTCCGTGGCACTCTTCAGCTGGTTCAGCGATCCGCTGACGTCCGTGCCGTTGTGGGCCAGGGAGGCAAGGTCCGGGTCGGCGAAGGGAAGGGCGACGACCTCCTTGTCGGCCACCGCGTCCTGCAGCTCGGCGAGCCACTGCTTGGCGATGTCCTGATGGGTGCCGGCGACCGTCTTGTCGCCGTCCCGAACGCGGTAGCTGCCCGTCATCGCGTCGACGGAGGCCAGCAGGTCCGGGTCGACCACCCAGGTGACATCGAGGTCCTTGCCCAGCGTCACCATCTGGTTCAGCCGGCCCCCGGGGGAGATCTCCTCGGCCAGGTCGTCGTTGAGGAAGACCGGTGTCTGCTCCTCGTTCGGTCCCGTCTCGGCGGCCATGTGCGTGGTCGACACGAGCGGCCACAGAGCCGTCGTCTTCGTCCTGGGGTCGGCCGCGTCGGGCTGCCAGGGCAGGAAGGTCCGCTGGACGCCGAGAATCTGCTCCCAGGGTTGCGCGGAGGTCTCCCCGGACAGCGAGACGGCGAATTCGTAGACACCGTCCTCCCCCAGGTCCAGGTCGTCGACCGGTACGGAGATGTTGAAGTGCTCGGCGACACCGGGGCTGAGCTTGGAGAACTTCTCGGTGTACTTGTCGTCGATCTCCGGGGCGATGGTGCCCTGAAGATCGTTGGCGTCCTTGGCGATCGCGTCGAGGGACGAGCGGGTGTTGACCTCGGGCCCGACGCGCAGGCCCACGTGGGCGTCGGTGACGGCCTGCTTGCCGTGGTTGGTCACGGTGCCCGACACGGTCACCGTGTCGCCGTCCGTGGGTGCGGAGGGTGTGAGCGAGTCGACTGCGACGGCCACCGAGCCCGAATCGGCGTCGGCCTTGGCCGAGGGCTGCCCGTCGGCGTGTGCCGAACCGGCGGCTGGCAGCTGGACCAGGCCGGCCAGCAGCGGCGCCCCGGCGAGCAGCGCCGTGGTGCGCCGTAGCCACCGGCGGGCAGGTGAGGGACTGGTCCCCTGGAAGTCTGCCGCCTCGGCCACGCGCTCGCCCGTCCCTCGTCGTCGTCAGTGGTCGTCGGAATGTGCGTCCACGCATGGTAACGATGCGCGCCGAGGGGAAGTGCCGCGGAGTACGCCACAAGATCCACCACCGAGCGAGGCTGTCCCCTATGTGCGCCTATAAAGGGAGCACCGCGGAAGTGGGGGATTCCATGCGCGATCAACCCGATCAATGGGGGCGCCGGTCTCCGCCCGGGCCACGTACCCTGTTCTGTTGTGCCGAACGCCAACGAAGTCAGCCCCAGTGCCCCCAGCCAGGAGCAGCACCGTGCGGTGAGTGAACCGCTGCGGGTCGCCCCTGTCGCAGACGACCTTGCCCGTCGCTTTCAGGAGGCCGGGTTCTCTCTTGCCCTGGTCGGTGGCTCGGTCCGGGACGCGTTGCTCGGCCGGCTCGGCAACGACCTGGACTTCACGACCGACGCCCGCCCTCAGGACGTCCTGAAGATCGTGCGGCCTTGGGCGGACGCCGTCTGGGAGGTCGGGATCGCGTTCGGCACTGTCGGGGCGCAGAAAGAGGGCTTCCAGATCGAGGTGACCACCTACCGGTCGGAGGCGTACGACCGCACCTCGCGCAAGCCGGAGGTGTCGTACGGCGACTCCATCGAGGAGGATCTCGTCCGGCGTGACTTCACGGTGAACGCGATGGCCGTCGCGCTCCCGGAGAAGGTGTTCATCGATCCGCACGGCGGGCTCGACGACCTCGCGGCGCGTGTGCTGCGCACTCCGGGCACCCCCGAGCAGTCCTTCTCCGACGACCCGCTCCGGATGATGCGGGCCGCGCGGTTCGCCGCGCAGCTGGACTTCGAGGTGGCTCCCGAGGTGGTCGCCGCCATGAAGGACATGGCCGGACGCATCGACATCGTCTCCGCCGAGCGGGTCCGGGATGAGCTGAACAAGCTGGTCCTCTCCTCTCACCCGCGCAAGGGTCTGAGCCTGCTGGTGGAGACCGGCATCGCCGAGCAGGTCCTGCCCGAGCTGCCGGCGCTGCGCCTGGAGCGGGACGAGCACCACCGGCACAAGGACGTCTACGACCACACACTCATCGTCCTGGAGCAGGCGATGGCCCTGGAGGACGAGGGCCCCGACCTGATCCTCCGCCTGGCGGCCCTGCTGCACGACATCGGCAAGCCGCGCACACGCCGCTTCGAGCAGGACGGCCGGGTCTCGTTCCACCACCACGAAGTGGTCGGGGCCAAGATGACGAAGAAGCGCATGACCGCGCTCAAGTACTCCAACGACCTGGTGAAGGACGTCTCGCGCCTGGTCGAGCTGCACCTGCGTTTTCACGGTTACGGCACGGGCGAGTGGACGGACTCCGCCGTCCGTCGTTATGTCCGGGACGCCGGGCCGCTGCTCGACCGGCTCCACAAGCTGACCCGTTCCGACTGCACGACCCGTAACAAGCGCAAGGCCTCGGCGCTCTCGCGCGCGTACGACGGGCTGGAGGAGCGGATCGCGCAGCTCCAGGAGCAGGAGGAATTGGACGCGATCCGGCCGGACCTGGATGGCAACCAGATCATGGAGATCCTCGGCGTCCGTCCCGGACCGGCCGTCGGTCAGGCTTACAAGCACCTGCTGGAGCTTCGTCTGGAGAACGGGCCGATGGAGTTCGACGCGGCGGTGGCGGCGCTCAAGGAGTGGTGGGCTGAGCAGGAGGCGTGAGCCGTGGACCGGCGCCATGTTTCACGTGAAACACGGCGCCGGTGACGAAGCGCGGCGAGGGCGGTGCTGAACCGGCGAAAGGGGCGGTGTTTCACGTGAAACACCGCCCCTGAGAACGTCCGCGCGAAGCGTCCGCGATCTCTGCCTTACTTCTTGTAGTCCTTCAGGCAGAGCAGGAAGTCACTGCCGCTACCGCTCTCGGTGTACGAGTACTGGAAGTCCTTGGCCTCTTCCGAGCACTTGCTCTCGGCGGTGAGAGCGGAGTAGGACCCCTCGACCTTGGCCAGCACCACGTACTGGGCCTTCGAGTCGCCGCAGTCGACGACCTCGAGGTCCGGGTTGCTGTCGCTGCTGCTGCCGCGGTGCATGCAGTCGCCGACCGCAGCCGAGGTGGCGTCGTCCCGGCTGGCGATGTAACCACCGACGGCCACACATACGACGATCACGGCGATGACGATGTTCTTGATCGTCTTGAAGGTCGGCTTGCGTCGGGCCGGCTGCGGCGGGACCGGGGCGTACGGCCCACCCTGCTGGGGGAAACCGGGCTGGCCAGGCTGCTGCGGGAAACCCGGCTGGCCCTGGGCGAACGGGTTCTGTCCGTGGGGCTGCTGCGGAGCCTGCGGCTGGCCCTGCGCGAACGGGTTGCCCTGGGGCGGCGGCGGAGTGGTCACTGGGGGTCCCCCTGAAAACATAGGTGCGTGTCGCGGACATGGCGCGAATAAGACGCACGTAAGCTACCGGGTTCCCCTGACATCTCCGTAGTTCAGAGGGGCTCTGTGGCATTGATGTGACACTTACTGGCTCTCAAACCGGGCCATAGTCGTCGCAACCGCTCCGTAGACCAAGGCAACTGTCACGATCAGCGGCACCGACCGTCCGTCCGGCGGAAGCATCAACGCGGCCACTCCGGCGGCGCCGACGAAGGCGATGTTGAACAGCACGTCGTACACGGAGAAGATCCGGCCGCGGAAGGTGTCGTCGACCGAGGACTGCACCACCGTGTCGGTCGAGATCTTCGCCCCCTGCGTGGTCAGGCCGAGGACGAACGCCGCGGCGAGCAGCGGCACGGTGGCGAACGGCAGACCGAGCGCCGGGACCAGCACGGTGGCGGCCCCCGCGCACACCGCCATCCAGCGGCCGGGCCCGAGCCGTCCCGCCGCCCAGGGAGTGATCACCGCGGCCGCGAAGAAGCCCGCGCCGGAGACGCCCAGCGCCAGCCCCAGCAGAGCGAGCCCCTCGTCCGTGTCCGAGGTCAGGGCGTACCGGCACAGCATCAGCAGCATCACCAGCAGGGCGCCGTAGCAGAACCGCATCAGCGTCATGCCCGCGAGCGACCAGGCCGCTTCCCTGCGTGCGGGCGCGGCGAGATGACGTACTCCCGCCACCAGGTCGCGGGCGGTGCCGACGACTGCCGAGGTGAGCCGGGGCGGGACGCGCGCGGGGTCGGGGCCCAGCAGCTCCACGGCGATGCGAAGCGACGCCAACGCCCCGCACAGGTACAGGGCGGCCCCGAGCAGCACCACGGCGGCATCGGAGTCCGCGACCACGAGGCGTACGACGAAGGCGAGGCCGCCGCCCGCTGTCGCGGCCAGGGTGCCGGCCGTCGGCGAGAGCGAGTTGGCGATCACCAGACGCTCCTCGTCCACCACACGCGGCAGCGCGGCGGACAGGCCCGCGAGAACGAAGCGGTTGACGGCGGTGACACAGAGGGCCGAGACGTAGAAGAGCCAGTCCGGGACGGAGGCGATCATCAGCACGGCCGTCGCCGACGCCAGTGCGGCGCGCAGCAGGTTGCCGTACAGAAAGACCTGGCGGCGGCGCCAGCGGTCCAGCAGGACGCCGGCGAAGGGGCCCACCAGGGAGTACGGGAGCAGCAGGACCGCCATCGCGGAGGCGATCGCGGCGGGCGAGGTCTGCTTCTCCGGGGAGAAGACCACATAGGTGGCGAGCGCGACCTGGTAGACGCCGTCGGCGCCCTGGGAGAGCAGGCGGACGGCGAGCAGGCGCCGAAAGCCCTTCAGGCGCAGCAGGACGCGCAGGTCACGGACGACGGCCATGGGGCACAGCCTCACATACGGGAGAGGTCCCCGGGTCATGCGACCCGGGGACCTCCGACGGACCGGAGTCCGCGCTTGTCAGCGCTCGACCTCGCCGGCGATGAACTTCTCGACGTTGGCGCGGGCCTCGTCGTCGAAGTACTGGACCGGCGGGGACTTCATGAAGTAGCTCGACGCCGAAAGGATCGGGCCGCCGATGCCGCGGTCCTTGGCGATCTTCGCGGCGCGCAGGGCGTCGATGATGACACCGGCCGAGTTCGGGGAGTCCCAGACCTCGAGCTTGTACTCCAGGTTCAGCGGGACATCGCCGAACGCGCGGCCCTCCAGGCGGACGTAGGCCCACTTGCGGTCGTCCAGCCAGGCCACGTAGTCGGACGGGCCGATGTGGACGTTCTTCTCGCCCATGTCCCGGTCGGGGATCTGGGAGGTGACGGCCTGCGTCTTGGAGATCTTCTTCGACTCGAGGCGGTCACGCTCGAGCATGTTCTTGAAGTCCATGTTGCCGCCGACGTTCAGCTGCATCGTGCGGTCCAGGATCACACCCCGGTCCTCGAACAGCTTCGCCATGACGCGGTGCGTGATGGTGGCGCCGACCTGCGACTTGATGTCGTCACCGACGATCGGGACGCCCGCCTCGGTGAACTTGTCCGCCCACTCCTTGGTGCCGGCGATGAAGACCGGGAGGGCGTTGACGAAGGCGACCTTGGCGTCGATGGCGCACTGGGCGTAGTACTTCGCCGCGTCCTCGGAGCCGACGGGCAGGTAGCAGACGAGGACGTCGACCTGCTTGTCCTTGAGGATCTGGACCATGTCGACCGGCGCCTCGGCGGACTCCTCGATGGTCTCGCGGTAGTACTTGCCGAGACCGTCGAGGGTGTGGCCACGCTGGACCTGGACGCCGCTGTTCGGCACGTCGCAGATCTTGATGGTGTTGTTCTCGGAGGCGCCGATGGCGTCCGCGAGGTCCAGACCGACCTTCTTGGCGTCCACGTCGAAGGCGGCGACGAACTCGATGTCACGGACGTGGTAGTCGCCGAACTGGACGTGCATCAGGCCCGGGACCTTGGCCGCCGGGTCGGCGTCCTTGTAGTACTCGACGCCCTGCACCAGCGATGCGGCGCAGTTGCCCACACCGACGATGGCTACGCGAACCGAACCCATTCCGGTTGCTCCCTGTGTGTACGAGTGAGGCCCTGACTGGGCGCTCACGTGGCGGTGTCGCCGGGCGTATCCGGCCGGGGGTCGTCCCCGGACCGGGGCAGGCCGCCCGTCGCTCCAGATGTCGTGTCCTGTTGAGCGGTCCCCTCCGACGCGGAACCCCGCAGGTCCCGCCCCGCCCGCTCGCTCTCGATGAGCTCGTTCAGCCAGCGCACCTCGCGCTCCACGGACTCCATTCCGTGGCGCTGCAGCTCAAGCGTGTAGTCGTCGAGTCGCTCCCGGGTGCGCGCCAGTGAGGCGCTCATCTTCTCCAGGCGCTCCTCCAGCCGGCTGCGCCGGCCTTCGAGTACGCGCATGCGCACGTCACGCGACGTCTGTCCGAAGAACGCGAAGCGAGCGGCGAAGGTCTCGTCCTCGTACGCGTCCGGGCCCGTCTGCGAGAGGAGCTGCTCGAAGTGTTCCTTACCGTCGGCCGTCAACCGGTAGACGATCTTGGCTCGTCGACCCGTGAGGGAGGCGGCGGCCTCGTCGACGTTCCCCGGTTCCTCGATCAACCAGCCGTTGGCGACCAGCGTCTTGAGGCAGGGGTAGAGCGTCCCGTAACTGAACGCCCGGAACACACCCAGTGACGTGTTGAGCCGTTTACGCAGCTCATAGCCGTGCATCGGGGATTCGCGGAGCAGGCCGAGTACGGCGAACTCGAGGATGCCGGAACGCCGGCTCATCGTCGCCTCCTCTCGTCCTTATGCCGCGCTGATGTATCGGCTCGATACATCAGCACGATAGAACGAGCTCTCGTGTGCGACAAGAGGGGGGGCCGGTGACCGGGGTCACATCAGGGATTCATCGTGAGCAAGTTGCCTGATTTGAGGTGAACTTCGAGGCTCGGGGGTTTTGGCGGTGCGTAGTCTGTGCGCCATGCAGACCACCGGGAACCGAGTGACGCCTGGGGGCGTCCCTGTCCCTGGTGCAGTACGGGTGAATGCGGAAGGGGCCGCATCCGTACTTCGGGGGGACCGGAAAACAGCCGCCTTTACCAGGCGCGCAAAGGTGCGCCTGCCCGAGGAGTAGTCGTTCGATGAGCGAGCACCGTCGCAAACCGCCGCAGCCGCAGGGAGGCGGACGTGCCGCGGCCCGACGCGGCCAGTCCGGCTCGTCCTCCGGCCGCCGTGCGGCACCGCGAGGCGCCACAGGGTCTCCGTCCGGCTCGTACGGTCCGGAGGACGAGGAGCGTCCGTACGGCAGTCGTGCCGAAGCCCGGCGCGCGGCACAGCGGGGCGGAGGCGGTCGCCGTAGAGCGGCCGAGCCGGGCCGCGGCGGCCGGCGTGCCGCTCCTGCCGGGCCGGTCGTGGTCGGCAGGGGGCGCGCGGCCCCGTCCGGCAAGAAGCGGATGATCGACTACCCGCGCCGTGACCGTGATGGGTGGCGACGCTGGACGCCGTCCTGGAAGCTCGTCTCCGGGCTGTGCATTGGCTTCTTCGGCAGTCTGGTGGCCGCCGCGGGCATCGCGTACGCCATGGTGGGCATCCCTGACGTGGCCAAGATCGCGAAAGCTCAGAACAACGTCTACTACTGGTCCGACGGCACCCAGATGGTCGCCACGGGCGGTGACCGGAACCGCCAGAGCGTCAACCTCTCCCAGATTCCCAAGGAGATGCGCAACGCGGTCATCTCCCAGGAGAACAAGACCTTCTACTCCGACAGCGGCATCGACCCCAAGGGCATCGCCCGCGCCGTGTTCAACATGGCCAAGGGCGGTGACACACAGGGTGGCTCCACCATCACCCAGCAGTACGTGAAGAACGCGATGCTGAACGACCAGTCGCAGACGATCTCCCGCAAGGCCAAGGAGATCCTCGTCTCGATCAAGGTCGGTACCGAGGTGCCCAAGGACGAGATCCTCGAGGGCTACCTGAACTCCGCGTACTACGGTCGTGGCGCCTATGGCATCCAGGCGGCCGCACGCGCGTACTTCAACGTGGACGCCGTCGACCTCAACGCGGGCCAGTGCGCCTTCCTGTCCGCGGTGCTCAAGGGCGCCACGTACTACGACCCGGCGGGCGCGACCTCGATCGACCCGGCCGCCACGCAGGAGGCCAACAGCAAGCGTGCCAAGGCTCAGATGCAGGACACGCTCGACAAGATGGTGGAGTACGGGCATCTGAGCCAGGAGGACCGGGCGAGGTTCACGGAACTCCCCAAGGTGGAGAATCCGCAGTCGAACTCGCAGCTGGGCGGCCAGATCGGTTACCTCGTCAGGCTTGCCAAGGCCTCCGTGGTCCGCAGTGGCGTCGCCACGGAGCAGAAGCTGGAGAAGGGCGGCTACTCGATCTACACGACCTTCGACAAGAAGAAGGTCAAGGAACTCGAAACCGCTGTCCAGAAGGTCTACAAGAAGAACATCGACCCGAAGAAGCGCCCCGGCACGGACACCCACGTCCAGTTCGGCGGGGCCTCTGTGGATCCCGAGACCGGGGCCATCAGGGCCATCTACGGCGGTCAGGACGCCACCCAGCACTTCACCAACAACGCCGACGTCACCGGCGCCCAGGTCGGTTCGACCTTCAAGCCGTACGTGCTCGCGGCCGCGATGAAGTGGGGTGTGCGCGATCCCGACCTCGGTGAGACCCAGGCCCAGGACGAGCGCACGGTCGTCTCCCCGAAGAGCCTCTACAGCGGCAAGAACAACCTCAAGATCAAGAACTACGACGGCTCGGTCTGGCAGAACGAGAAGGGCGAGCAGTGGCGTCAGGAGAATGACGGCAAGCAGAGCGTGGGTGAAGCGCCGAACTACAAGATCGACCTACGTGAGGCCATGCGGGAGTCGGTGAACTCCGCCTTCGTGCAGCTCGGCATGGATGTCGGTCTGGACAAGGTGAAGGAGGCGGCCGTCGACGCAGGGCTCCTGGAGGACAGCCTGGCGGGCTCCTCATACCCGTCTTTCTCCCTCGGTGTCTCGGACCCGAGCGCCATCCGCATGGCGGGCGCGTACGCCACCTTCGCGGAGAGTGGCAAGCAACGTGAGCCCTTCTCCGTCACCAAGGTGTCGAACAAGGACGGCACGGTCTACACGCACAAGGTGGAGACCAAGCAGGCGTTCACCGCGAAGGTCGCGGACAACGTCACGGACGTCCTGAAGACCGTCGTCGAGGACGGAACGGGTTCCAACGCCCAGCTGCCCGGCCGAGAGGTGGCCGGTAAGACCGGTACCACGGACGGCAACCAGTCCGCCTGGTTCGTCGGCTACACCCCGCAGCTGTCGACCGCGATCAGCATGTTCCGCTACCCGGACGACGAGACGATCAAGAACCGCTCGTTCATGGAGATGTACGGAACGGGTGGCGAGAAGAAGATCCACGGTGCGTCCTTCCCGTCCATCATCTGGCAGGACTACATGGAGGACGCGCTGAAGGGCACCAAGGCGGAGAAGTTCCCGAAGCCGGAGCCCATCGGCGAGGTCATCAACGACACCCCGCCGCCCAGCCCGACTCCCTCTCCCTCCCCGACGGAGGAGGAGGAGGAGACGAGTCCGTCCCCGTCACCGTCGCCCAGTGAGACCGAGACCAGTCCCTCCCCCACGCCGAGCGACACCTGCGGTGTCTTCGAGTTCAACTGCGAGGACGGCGACAACAGCGGCAACGAGAACGCCGGCAATGAGAACGGTGGCTCGGAAGGCAGTCCGTCTCCTTCGACGTCGCCCAGTGGGACAGGGGAAGAGGACGACAGCAGAGGCAACCAGAACGGGGGAAGCGGCTTCATCGCCGGCCAGAACGGCTAGCCGCTGGAATATCCGGCATGGGTGTTTCACGTGAAACGCCCGCAAGTTTCACGTGAAACAGGGGCCGCCGCATCCACGAGGGTGCGGCGGCCCCGTCGTATTCCCAGGTGCGTACGGCAGGATGTGCCCCATGCCCAGTGCAGAATCGACGCCAGCGAGCGTGCACGAGCCGGACCCGGCGCGGCCGACCAGGGAGGACCCGGTCGCTGCGGCCGGCAGCGAGCTGATCGGCGGGCCTGTCGGCCGACGTGCCCTGCTCGGGACGTCCTGGTGGACTCCCGTGCGGGTGATCGCGCTCGTGGCGATCGGCATGTTCGCCCTCGGCCTGGTCCAGAAGGCGCCCTGTTACAACGGTGCCTGGTTCTTCGGCGCGAGCTCCCAGTACACCCATGCGTGCTACTCCGACATCCCGCACCTCTACCAGGGGCGAGGGTTCGTCGACGGGCTCGTGCCGTACTTCGACAAGCTCCCCGGCGACATGGAGTACCTCGAGTACCCGGTGCTGACCGGGGTGTTCATGGAGGTCGCTTCCTGGCTCACGCCGGGCAGCGGCACCATTCAGGACCAGGAACAGTGGTACTGGATGGTCAACGCCGGGATGCTCATGGTGTGCGCGGCCGTCATCGCCGTCTGCGTCACCCGCACGCACACCCGGCGCCCCTGGGACGGCCTGCTGGTCGCCCTCGCACCCGCCCTCGCGCTGACCGCGACCGTCAACTGGGACCTGCTCGCGGTCGCCCTGACGTCCGCCGCGATCCTCATGTGGTCGCGGGGGCGTGCGCTGGCCTTCGGTGTTCTGCTGGGCCTGGCCACGGCCGCCAAGCTCTACCCCTTCCTGATCCTCGGCCCGCTGCTCGTACTGTGCTGGCGCGCGGGCAGATGGCGGGAGTTCGGAAAGGCTCTGGGGGGCGCGGCCGTCGCCTGGCTCGTGGTGAACCTGCCGGTGATGCTCTTCGCCTTCGACGGCTGGTCGAAGTTCTACACGTTCAGCCAGGAACGCGGCGTGGACTTCGGATCCTTCTGGCTGGTCCTGGTCCAGAACACCGACAACCCGCCCAGCACCGAGACCGTCAACACGCTCGCCACGCTGCTGATGCTGCTGTGCTGCGGCGCTATCGCGGCGCTCGCGCTGACCGCTCCCCGGCGTCCGCGATTCGCCCAGCTCGCCTTCCTGATCGTCGCGGCGTTCATCCTCACCAACAAGGTCTACTCACCGCAGTACGTGCTGTGGCTGATTCCGCTGGCCGCGCTGGCCCGGCCGAAGTGGCGCGACTTCCTGATCTGGCAGGCGTGCGAGGTGGTCTACTTCCTGGGCATCTGGATGTACCTCGCGTACACGACCAGTGGCGACGCCCACAAGGGACTGCCGACGGACGGCTATCACTGGGCCATCGGCGTGCACCTGCTGGGGACGCTGTTCCTGTGCGTCATGGTCGTGCGGGACATCCTTGTGCCAGACCGGGACCCGGTCCGGCACAAGGGTGACGACGACCCGTCGGGTGGCGTGCTCGACGGTGCGGAGGACGTCTTCGTCCTGGGGCCCGCGGCTCATACCGAACAGCCCGCAGCCCACTTCGAGGGTCCACGGGTGAGATGGGGCGGGAGAGAGCAGACGGGCGGTTCGCTCTGAGCGAACACGTGACAGGCCGTACACGGAGCCACCGTGTACGGCCTTTTCGCTAGCGGTCGAGAATGCGGTCGAACTGCGTGGTGGTGTGCCGCAGATGGGCCACCAACTCGTCACCGACCTTGGGCTCCGGCGCATCGGAGGGCACGAACAGGATCGAGACCTGCATGTGCGGCGGCTCCGCGAACCAGCGCTGCTTGCCACCCCAGACGAACGGCGCGAGATTGCGGTTGACCGTGGCGAGGCCGGCCCGGGCGACGCCCTTGGCGCGCGGCATGACGCCGTGCAGCGCCTTCGGGGCCTCCAGGCCCACGCCGTGCGACGTACCGCCCGCCACGACCACCAGGAAGCCGTCGGAGGCCGCCTTCTGCTGCCGGTAGCCGAAGCGCTCACCCTTGGCGACACGCGTGACGTCCAGGACCGCGCCGCGGTACTCGGTGGCGTCGTGGTCCCCCAGCCACAGCCGGGTGCCGATCCGGGCGCGGAAGCGGGTCTGCGGGAACTGCTGCTGGAGCCGGGCGAGTTCGTCCGCCTTGAGGTGGCTGACGAACATCGTGTGCAGCGGCAGTCGGGCCGCGCGCAGCTGGTCCATCCAGCCGATGACCTCCTCGACGGCGTCCGAGCCGTCGGTACGGTCCAGCGGCAGGTGGATGGCGAAGCCTTCCAGCCGGACGTTCTCTATGGCGGCGTGCAGCTGCGGCAGGTCCTGCTCACTGATGCCGTGCCGCTTCATCGAGGACATCACCTCGATGACCACACGTGCGCCCACGAGGCCGTACACGCCGTCGATGGACGACACCGAGCGCACGACGCGGTCGGGCAGCGGTACGGGCTCCTCGCCGCGCCGGTACGGCGTCAGGACCAGCAGGTCACCGCCGAAGAAGTCCTTGATCCGGGCGGCCTCGTACGTGGTGCCGACGGCCAGTACGTCCGAGCCCAGCCGCGTGGCCTCCTCCGCCAGCCGCTCGTGCCCGAAGCCGTAGCCGTTGCCCTTGCAGACCGGGACCAGCCCGGGGAACTGCTCCTGCACGTGCTTGTGGTGCGCCCGCCAGCGCGCGGTGTCGACGTAGAGGGTGAGCGCCATGGCCGGACCTGGAACCTTTCTGGTGGCTGTCAGAGGTGCGGATCGGGGGTGGGCGGTGGATCAGCGGCGCGACATGTAGATGTCGAGCGCCTTGTGAAGCAGCTTGTTCAGCGGGAAGTCCCACTCGCCGAGGTACTCGGCCGCCTGCCCGCCCGTGCCGACCTTGAACTGGATCAGGCCGAAGAGGTGGTCGCTCTCGTCCAGCGAGTCCGAGATGCCGCGCAGGTCGTAGACGGTGGCGCCCAGAGCGTAGGCGTCGCGGAGCATGGCCCACTGCATCGCGTTCGAGGGCCGGACCTCGCGGCCGATGTTGTCGGAGGCGCCGTAGGAGTACCAGACGTGCCCGCCGACGACCAGCATGGTCGCCGCCGACAGGTTCACCCCGTTGTGTCGGGCGAAGTACAACCGCATGCGGTTGGGGTCCTCGTTGTTGAGGGCCGCCCACATGCGCTGGAAGTACGACAGCGGGCGCGGCCGGAAGTGGTCGCGCACGGCCGTGATCTCGTACAGGCGCTGCCACTCCTCGAGGTCGTGGTAGCCGCCCTGGACGACCTCGACGCCGGCCTTCTCGGCCTTCTTGATGTTGCGGCGCCACAGCTGGTTGAAGTTCTTGTGGACCTCTTCCAGGGAGCGGTTGGCCAGCGGCACCTGGAAGACGTAGCGGGGCTGTACGTCGCCGAAGCCGGCACCGCCGTCCTCGCCCTGCTGCCAGCCCATGCGACGCAGCTTGTCGGCGACCTCGAAGGCGCGCGGCTCGATGTGGTCGGCCTCTATGTCGCGCAGGCGCTTGACGTCGGGGTCCTGGATGCCCTTCTTGATGGACGTGGCGTCCCAGCGCCGGATGATCACGGGCGGGCCCATCTTCACCGAGAAGGCGCCCTGCTGCTTGAGGTGCGCCAGCATGGGCTCCATCCAGTCCTGGAGGTTCGGCGCGTACCAGTTGATGACCGGGCCCTCGGGGAGGTAGGCGAGGTATCGCTTGATCTTGGGCAGCTGCCGGTACAGGACGAGCCCCACGCCCACCAGCTCACCGGTCCGGTCGTCGAACCAGCCGAGGTTCTCCGAGCGCCACTCCGCCTTGACGTCTGCCCATGCCGGGACCTGCATGTGACTCGCCGCCGGCAGACTCTGGATGTAGGCCAGATGCTGCTCGCGACTGATGGTCCTCAGGGTCAGGCTCATTCGGGGCGCTCCTCGGGCTGGTGTGTCCCCATGGGTACAGGGGCTCCGGCTCTCGCGCGAAGCCTACTGCGCCCCGTGAGCGCCCCGTCCGGCGTACGGGGGGAAGGGGGTCCGCGGTGGCCGGGCTCAGCCGAAGAACCCACCGTGGTTGATGCCGAAGAACAGACCGAGTGCGGAGCCCCCCAGCGCCAGTACCAGGCCGAAGCGCTCGCGCGTCGTCACCGAGATGAGCTGGCCGTATCCGGCGGTCAGGACGCCCAGCAGACCTGCCCAGGAGGTCAGGACGTGAAGTCCGCGGAAGCTCGCGGTGGCCAAGGCGAGCACGGCCAGGACCAAGCCCACGGCCAGCAGCGTGTCCTGGAGGGGGTGCGGTCTGCCGTCGGTGGCCAGCAAGCCGGTCCGGGGCTTGGCGGGTCGCATGATCTGTGCCATGGGGAACCTCCTGCCATAGGCAGTGTGTCTTCGCCCTCACATCCGCTGAGTACCGATTGTCTCCCCTCACCGCCGGATTTCAACCGCAAGCGGGTGGCCGGGTACTCTGTACCTTCTGCACTGGTGTCTGCTGCCACCCACGGCCGGGCCGCTTCCTCGGAGGAGGCCTGATTGTCAGTGGGTCCTGGTTTACTCGTTGATACCGGTGCCAACGCATCGCAACCCTCCTGCCACGGAACGACCGTGGCCGCTGAGTCCAAAGGAGGTGGGTTCCACATGCGTCACTACGAGGTGATGGTCATCCTCGACCCCGATCTCGAGGAGCGCTCTGTCTCCCCGCTGATCGAGAACTTCCTCTCTGTCGTCCGTGACGGCGGCGGAAAGGTCGAGAAGGTCGACACCTGGGGCCGTCGTCGTCTCTCGTACGAGATCAAGAAGAAGCCTGAGGGCATCTACTCGGTCATCGACCTGCAGGCCGAGCCTGCGGTCGTCAAGGAGCTCGACCGCCAGATGAACCTGAACGAGTCGGTCCTCCGGACCAAGGTCCTCCGTCCCGAGATGCACTGAGCCCTCACGCTCAGCCGATCCCGGGATTCGAGTAGCAGCACAAGCAGCCAGCAGCAAACCCGCCGAGAGGTTCCCCCATGGCAGGCGAGACCGTCATCACGGTCATCGGCAATCTTGTCGATGACCCCGAGCTGCGCTTCACCCCGTCCGGTGCGGCCGTCGCGAAGTTCCGTGTCGCGTCGACCCCCCGCACCTTCGACCGTCAGACGAACGAGTGGAAGGACGGCGAAAGCCTCTTTCTCACCTGCTCGGTCTGGCGTCAGGCGGCGGAGAACGTCGCCGAGTCGCTCCAGCGAGGCATGCGCGTCATCGTGCAGGGCCGGCTGAAGCAGCGGTCCTACGAGGACCGTGAGGGCGTCAAGCGCACGGTCTACGAGCTGGACGTCGACGAGGTCGGCGCCAGCCTGCGCAGTGCCACGGCCAAGGTCACCAAGACCTCGGGCCAGGGCCGCGGAGGCCAGGGTGGTTACGGCGGCGGTGGCGGTGGCGGTCAGGGTGGCGGCGGCTGGGGCGGCGGCCCCGGCGGTGGCCAGCAGGGCGGCGGCGCTCCGGCCGACGACCCCTGGGCGACCGGCGCTCCCGCCGGTGGCCAGCAGGGCGGCGGCGGTCAGCAGGGCGGCGGCTGGGGCGGTGGCTCCGGCGGCGGTGGCGGCTACTCGGACGAGCCCCCCTTCTAGGCGGGCTCCACTCACACTTCTTGATCACACAGGAGAAACATCATGGCTAAGCCGCCTGTGCGCAAGCCGAAGAAGAAGGTCTGCGCATTCTGCAAGGACAAGGTCACGTACGTGGACTACAAGGACACGAACATGCTGCGGAAGTTCATTTCCGACCGCGGCAAGATCCGTGCCCGCCGCGTGACCGGCAACTGCACCCAGCACCAGCGTGACGTCGCCACGGCCGTGAAGAACAGCCGTGAGATGGCGCTGCTGCCCTACACCTCCACCGCGCGATAAGGGAAGGGTGACCGAATCATGAAGATCATCCTCACCCACGAGGTCTCCGGCCTCGGTGCCGCGGGCGACGTCGTCGACGTCAAGGACGGTTACGCTCGCAACTACCTGATCCCGCGGAAGTTCGCTATCCGCTGGACCAAGGGTGGCGAGAAGGACGTCGAGCAGATCCGTCGTGCTCGCAAGATCCACGAGATCCAGACCATCGAGCAGGCCAACCAGGTGAAGGGCCAGCTCGAGGGAGTGAAGGTCCGCCTGGCCGTTCGCTCCGGCGAGGCCGGTCGTCTCTTCGGCTCCGTCACTCCGGCCGACGTCGCTTCGGCGATCAAGGCCGCCGGTGGCCCCGATGTCGACAAGCGCCGCATCGAGCTGGGCTCGCCGATCAAGACCCTGGGCGCCCACGAGACGTCCGTGCGTCTGCACCCCGAGGTTGCCGCCAAGGTCAGCATCGAGGTTGTCGCTGCCTGAGCTTTGCTCTCGCTGAAGCGATGAGACGGGGCCGCATCTCCCGGTCGGGGGATGCGGCCCCATCTTCATGGCCATGTCCTGAGGGGGGCGCTCCACGTCTCGCGATCATGGCCGCGTTTCACGTGAAACATCGTGTTTCACGTGAAACCGTCAGCGCGTCGCGCCCGTGACGATCCAGCGACCTGATCGCGTACGCAGCCATAGCGTCACCAGGCGTATCGCCATCATCAGCGTCATGGCTGCCCACAGTGCGGTGAGTCCACCACCGAGCGTCGGGACGAGTAGCGCCACCGGCGTGAAGACCGCCAGGGTAAGCAACATCGCCCAGGCGAGATAAGGGCCGTCGCCGGCACCCATGAGAACCCCGTCCAGGACGTAGACCACTCCGCAGATCGGCTGCGAGACGGCCACGATCAGAAGAGCGGGCAAGGCGGTGTCCTTGACCGCGGAGTCTCCGGTGAACAGGGGGAGGAACACTGGACGTGACAGCACCACGAGCAGGCCGAGTGCGACCCCGACCGCGACACCCCACTCCACCATTCTGCGGCAGGCTGCGCGGGCACCCTGTGCGTCACCGGCTCCCAGATAGCGCCCGATGATGGCCTGACCGGCGATGGCGATGGCATCGAGGGCGAACGCGAGCAGACTCCACAGAGACAGGATGATCTGATGGGCCGCGATATCGGCGTCACCGAGTCGGGCCGCCACGGCTGTGGCGATCATGAGAATCGCTCGCAGCGAGAGCGTACGCACCAGCAGCGGCGCCCCCGCCTGGGCAGAGGCCCTGATGCCGGCGACGTCCGGGCGCAGCGAGGCGCCGTGCCGGCGCGCCCCGCGGACCACTACCCAGAGGTACACCGCGGCCATGCCGCACTGGGCGATGACGGTGCCCCAGGCGGAGCCCGCGATGCCGAGGCCGGCGCCGTAGACGAGGACGACATTGAGGACGGCGTTGGAGAAGAAACCGGCGATGGCGACGTAGAGCGGGGTTCGGGTGTTCTGCAGTCCGCGCAGGACACCGGTCGAAGCCAGCACGACAAGCATGGCGGGGATGCCGAGGGCGGAGATCCGCAGATACGTGATGGCGTACGGGGCCGCGGTGTCGGAGGCGCCGAAGAGTTCCACGAGGGTGGGGGCCGTGGGAAGGACGACGGCTATGACGGCGGCGCCGAGCAGCAACGCCAACCAGATGCCGTCCATGCCCTGGCGAATCGCGGATTGCAGGTCGCCCGCGCCGACGCGTCGGGAGACGGCCGCTGTGGTGGCGTAGGCAAGGAAGACGAAGACGCTGACGGCTGTGGTGAGCAGGGCCGAGGCGATGCCGAGTCCGGCGAGCTGGGCGGTGCCGAGATGGCCGACGATCGCACTGTCGGCCATGACGAAGAGGGGCTCGGCGACGAGTGCGCCGAAGGCCGGGACGGCCAGCGCGACGATCTCGCGGTCGTGTCGGCGCCGGACGGTCCCGGAGCGCGCGGGGGCCTGTGTCATGAGCACCAATCTAATCGTCCACAGGTAAGAGATGCAAAGCTTTAGTGACCCTTACTTATCGTCTCGCCGTGTGTGCTTCTGTGCACGGTTCGCGGCGATCTTGATCCGACTGGGAAAGTTTTTCTTCTGCACAGGGGGTGGACGATGAAACCGCAGTTCAGGGCCGTTACCTAGGTTGGATCGAGGGCTTGTTCACAGGACTGTCCACCGGGTCGTGCACAGGTTTCGCGGAGTTCTCCACAGCATCTGGCCGCTCGTCCACATGGCCTGTGGATAACCAGATTGGCTGACGGTGCCCGCGGGCCTACGGTGGTCCGGCGCCTGCTCCGTCCACCGGCTTGTGAACCATCACAAAACCGACGCGCCAGAACCGGAGTTGGGCGTCTTATTTGTCAGTGCCGTGCCGTAGAAATGAGGGCACGGCGAGGTCCGCTCGGCGGACGGGAGGAGGTGGCTCGGTGAGCATTTCCGAGCCCTTGGACGACCCGTGGGCCGACAGCGGCCCCAGTGATCGTCTGCCCGCTTCCCGTCGTCGCGGTGACGGGGGCCGCAGCCGCGACGAGCAGCACGAGCGAGGTTCGGACAACGCCGCGTGGGACGGCGGCGGGCCGTCGTTCGAGCGGGTGCCGCCGCAGGACCTGGATGCCGAGCAGTCCGTCCTCGGCGGCATGCTTCTGTCCAAGGACGCCATCGCCGATGTCGTAGAGATCCTCAAGGGCCACGACTTCTACAAGCCGGCCCACGAGACGGTCTACCAGGCCATCCTCGACGTCTACGCCAAGGGTGAGCCGGCCGACCCCATCACGATCGCCGCCGAACTCACCAAACGCGGTGAGATCAACAAGGTCGGCGGTGCCTCGTATCTGCACACCCTCGTCCAGACCGTGCCGACCGCCGCGAACGCCGCGTACTACGCGGAGATCGTGCACGAACGCGCCGTCCTGCGGCGCCTGGTGGAGGCCGGCACACGGATCACGCAGATGGGTTACGCGGCCGACGACGACGTCGACGAGATCGTCAATCGTGCCCAGGCCGAGATCTACGCCGTCACCGAGCAGCGCACGAGCGAGGACTATCTGCCGCTCGGCGACATCATGGAGGGCGCGCTCGACGAGATCGAGGCGATCGGGTCGCGCAGCGGCGAGATGACCGGTGTGCCCACGGGGTTCACGGACTTCGACTCGCTGACCAACGGACTGCACCCCGGCCAGATGATCGTCATCGCGGCGCGTCCCGCCATGGGTAAGTCGACGCTCGCGCTGGACTTCGCGCGAGCCGCGTCGATCAAGAACAACCTCCCGAGCGTCATCTTCTCGCTCGAAATGGGCCGCAACGAGATCGCGATGCGGTTGCTGTCCGCCGAGGCGCGCGTCGCGCTGCACCACATGCGGTCCGGCACGATGACGGACGACGACTGGACCCGCCTGGCCCGCCGGATGCCGGACGTCTCGGCCGCCCCGCTCTACATCGACGACTCCCCGAACCTGTCGATGATGGAGATCCGCGCCAAGTGCCGGCGCCTCAAGCAGCGCAATGACCTCAAACTCGTCATCATCGACTACCTCCAGCTGATGCAGTCCGGCGGATCCAAGCGCGCCGAGAGCCGTCAGCAGGAGGTCTCGGACATGTCCCGTAACCTCAAGCTCCTGGCCAAGGAGCTCGAACTCCCGGTCATCGCGCTCTCCCAGCTGAACCGTGGTCCCGAGCAGCGCACCGACAAGAAGCCGATGGTCTCCGACCTGCGTGAGTCCGGCTCGATCGAGCAGGACGCCGACATGGTCATCCTGCTGCACCGCGAGGACGCCTACGAGAAGGAGTCGCCGCGCGCGGGCGAGGCCGACCTGATCGTGGCCAAGCACCGTAACGGTCCGACGGCGACGATCACCGTGGCCTTCCAGGGTCACTACTCGCGTTTCGTGGACATGGCCCAGACCTGATCCCCCGGCGCGGGGAAATCGGCTCGACGCGCGGTGCCCGGGCCGATGGACTGGGGCCATGACGACACCTCAGGAAGAGCTGTTCCCCGCCACCCGCCGGGCGCTGCTGCACCGCATCGCCGTGGCCCAGGCCGAAGGGCGTACGCCGTCGCTCGTCGCGGCGGTGGTCCGGGGCGGACGTGCCGTGTGGCACGGTGCGCGGACCTCGGTCGACGGGCATGGCCCGGACGAGAACGTGCAGTACCGGATCGGCTCGATCACCAAGACCTTCACCGCCGTTCTCGTTCTGCGACTCCGGGACGAGGGATTGCTCGACCTCGGGGATTCGCTGGAGAAGTACCTGCCGGGCACCGGGGCGGGGGAGGCCACGATCGCCGAGTTGCTGGCGCACTCGGGCGGGCTGGCGGCCGAGTCCCCCGCGCCGTGGTGGGAGCGGACGCCGGGTTCGCTGCGGCCCGAACTCGCCGATGTGCTGGGCAAGCAGCCGCTCCTGCACCCGGTGGGCCGTCGGCACCACTACTCGAATCCCGGCTACACCCTGCTCGGTGCGCTGGTCGAGAAGTTGCGCGGCGCTCCGTGGGAGGACGTGCTGCGGCGGGAGGTGCTGGAACCGCTGGGTCTGGACCGTACGACCGGGCGCCCGCGAGCGCCGCACGCCGGCGGCTGGGCGGTGCATCCATGGGCCGACGTGATGTTGACCGAGCCCGCCGAGGACCTCGGGCGGATGGCCCCGGCGGGTCAGCTCTGGTCCACCACCGGAGATCTGGCACGGTTCGCCGTGTTCCTGGCGCGGGGAGACGACAGGGTGCTGAGCGTGGAGACCGTGCGGGAGATGCGGGCGCCCGCGGCGGCGGCCGAGGCCGCGGACGTCCTGGACGGTGCGGCGTACGGACTCGGCCTGCAGATCCAGCGCCGGGACGGGCGACTGGTCGTGGGGCATTCCGGTTCCCTGCCGGGTTTCCTGGCCAACCTCACCATCAGCGTGGAGGACGACGTGGCCGCGGTGGTGCTGACCAACTGCACGTCCGGGCCGCTGTTGGCCGGGGTCGGTGCCGACCTCGTGCGTATCGTCGCCGAGGCGGAACCCCGGATCCCCGAACCGTGGCGTCCCCTGCCGGAAGTCGACGCAGCTGTGCTGGAGTTGGCCGGGCAGTGGTACTGGGGGACACACGCCTTCGCCCTACGGCTGACGGCCGACGGGGGAGTTTCGCTGGAGCCGCTGTCGGGCAACGGTCGCCGCTCGCGCTTCCGGAAGAATGCCGACGGTACGTGGACAGGGCTTGAGGGCTACTACGCCGGGGAGCTTCTGCGAGCCGTGCGGCGCCTGGACGGGACCGTGAGCCATCTGGACCTCGGGTCGTTCGTGTTCACCCGTCAGCCGTACGACGAGGGGGCCCCGGTACCGGGAGGGGTGGATCCGGAGGGCTGGCGTGGGATCGGCTAGGCGCCTTGCCCGCCATGACGGGGGCTCTGTTTCACGTGAAACAGAGCCCCCGTCATGGCGTTCACCGCTGGAGCGTCCGGTCAGAGCTGGAGCTTGAACCCCGTGTGCGAGGCCGAGAAGCCGAGGCGCTCGTAGAAGCGGTGGGCGTCGGTACGGGTCTTGTCGGAGGTGAGCTGCACGAGTTGACAGCCTTGCCGACGGGACTCGTCGACTGCCCACTCGATGAGCTGTGTACCCAGACCACTACCGCGTTCGTCGGCGTGGATGCGGACACCTTCGATGATCGACCGGGTGGCGCCGCGCCGGGAGAGACCGGGGACGATCGTCAGCTGGAGTGTGCCGACGACACGGTCGTCGCGGACGGCGACGACCAGGTGCTGGTTCGGGTCGGAACTGAGCCGTTCGAACGCGGCCAGGTAGGGGCCCAAATCCTGCGGTGACTCGCGCTCGGCGCCCAAGGGATCGTCGGCGAGCATCGCGACGACCGCTGGGATGTCGTCCTCGGCGGTGGACCGTATTTCTAGATCTCCCATGGCCGCACCCTACGCAGAGGCGGCAGGAGAGTCACGGGCGGTCCGGCAGCGTCCGGCTAGGCGGGTACCGGTGTCTTGAGTGTCTCCACGACCCGGACCAGGGGGGCCAGGTCGGGGTTCCTGGCCGCTTCGTCGAGGGCCTCGCGCAGGGCGGCGTCGTTGGTGGGCCGAGCCTCGTCCAAGAGCTCGAGGCCGGCCGCGGTGACGTTGGTGTAGATGCCGCGCCGGTCGGTGGGGCACAGGTAGCGCTCGAGCAGCCCTCGGTCCTCGAGCCGGGTGACCAGGCGCGTGGTGGCGCTCTGGCTGAGGACGACGGCGTCGGCGACCTGCTTCATCTGCAGATGCCCTCCGTCGCCATCGTGCTGCCGGCTGAGCACGTCGAGCAGGGAGTACTCGCGCACGCTCAGGTCGTGTCCGGCCTGCAGGGCGCGCTCGATGTGGGCCTCGATCCTCCCGTGCAGCAGGGAGAGGGCGCACCAGCCCTGGGAGAGGGTGGTGAGCGCGGGGTCCGTCGCTGTCATGTGTTTCCTCCGTCCCGGAGCGGCTGAGACCAGGGTAGACCAGTCACGCAATTGCCTGCGCTTGCATATAGCCCGCGTCTGCAACTATTGTGAACGCACGCAAAGCGCTCCTGCAATCTTCTGGGAAGGTGTACCCCTCCATGCCTCTCGCGCTTTTGGCCCTCGCGATCGGGGCCTTCGGAATCGGAACGACAGAGTTCGTGATCATGGGCTTGCTGCCCGAGGTCGCGAGCGACTACGGGGTCTCCATCCCCACCGCCGGCTTCCTGGTGACCGGATACGCGCTCGGCGTGATGTTCGGCGCTCCGCTGATGACCGTGCTCGGCACCAAGGTCCCGCGCAAGCGGATGCTGATGCTGCTGATGGGTCTGTTCATCGTCGGCAATCTGCTCTCCGCCCTCGCCCCGGCCTTCTCCGTCATGCTGACCGGCCGGGTGGTCGCCTCCCTCGCCCACGGCGCCTTCTTCGGCATCGGCTCGGTCGTCGCGGCCGACCTGGTCGCCCCGCACAAGAAGGCCGGTGCGATCGCGATGATGTTCACCGGACTGACCGTCGCCAACGTCGTCGGCGTCCCGCTGGGGACGCTCGTCGGACAGTCCGTCGGCTGGCGCGTCACCTTCGCCATCGTGGCGGTGCTCGGTGTCGTCGGCCTGGCCGGTGTCGCCAAGCTGGTGCCCGACGTGCCCAAGGCCGAGGGCGTGCGACTGCGGCACGAACTGGCCGCGTTCAAGAACGTCCAGGTCCTGCTCGCGATGGCCATGACCGTCCTCGGCTTCGGCGGTGTCTTCGCGGCCATCACCTACATCGCACCGATGATGACCCACGTCGCGGGCTTCGCCGACGGCTCGGTCACCTGGCTGCTGGTCCTCTTCGGCCTCGGCATGGTCGGCGGCAACCTCGTCGGCGGCAGGTTCGCGGACCGCTCCCTGATGCCGATGCTGTACATCTCCCTGGGCGCCCTGGCCGTCGTACTCGCCCTCTTCACGCTCACCGCGCACAACAAGACCGCGTCGGCCGTGACCATCTTCCTGATCGGCGCCCTGGGCTTCGCCACCGTCCCGCCGCTGCAGAAGCGCGTCCTGGACCATGCGCACGGCGCCCCGACGCTGGCCTCGGCCGTGAACATCGGCGCCTTCAACCTCGGCAACGCGCTCTCCGCCTGGCTCGGGGGCGTCGTCATCGCCGCAGGCTTCGGCTACACCGCCCCGAACTGGGTGGGTGCCGTGCTCGCCGCCGCGGCGCTGGTCCTCGCCTTGGTTTCGGCCGCTCTCGAACGGCGCGACGGCGTTCCCGGCGAGGTCGTCGCGGGTTCCGCACCCGCCGAGCGGCCGGCCGCCGTCGCACATCACTGAACGACCCGACCGGGGGTGTGGGGCCAGGGCCGTCCCCGCACCCCCCGCTCCCCCCCCCCGCCTCGAAGACCACCGAGGCGCCGCACCACTCAGCAGCAACCCAGGAGACATTTCCATGAGCACCACCGCTGTCGCCCCGCTCACCATTCAGGACGCCGAAGCTCTCGTCTCGGCGGCCCACAGCGCCGCCGAGACCGCCGGGGCCACCGTCAGCGTCACCGTCCTCGACGCGGGCGGGCACCTTCTCGCCTTCCGGCGCGACGACCGAGCCGTGCTGATCTCCGGGGAGACCAGCACCCGCAAGGCCTACACGGCGCTCCAGCTGAACGCCCCCACCGCGGACCTCGTGGAGGCCGTTCAGCCCGGCGGGCTCTTCCACACCCTGCCCACCGCGCTCGACCGGCCGCTCCTGTTCATCGCGGGGGGCGTGCCCGTGCACCGCGACGGCCGGCTGATCGGCGCGATCGGGGTCGGTGGCGGCGCGCCCGAGCAGGACCACGCCTTCGCCGAGGCCGCCGTGGAGGCCCTCGCCTGACGTCGGCCACCGTTCCACGTAGCCGGTTTCCGGGCTCTCACCGGGAACCGGCCTCGTCGTACCCGGACGCCGTCGTACCGCGAGGGCCGGTCCGCCGCGCAGGGTCAGCCCGCCGCCACCGTCAGCGGAGCGAACCGCCGGGTCCAGTCCCCAGGCAGCTCCGTGATCCCGTACGTCATGACCGCGTTGGGCGCGATGGACGCGAGGCCGTGCTCCTTCGCCCAGGCCAGCAACTCTTCGTGCCGTACGTCGATGTCCGTGCGCAGCGGTCGGTCCGTGCGGGCGGCGAGGGAACTGATCAGTGCCTTGGCCGTCTCGGTGTCGCGGGCGATCAGGGGCCCCACGACGTGGGTGTCCATGTTGGGCCAGGCGGCGGCGTACCCGATGAGTCGACCATCCTCCTCGGCGACGCGCAGGTGGTCGGCGAAGGCGGGCAGCCGCGTGATGATGGGGGTGCGGTCGGTGCCGAACACCTCCTCGTCGAGCCGGAGGATCGCGGCGAGGTCGTCGGCAGTGGCCGCGCGCGTGGTGGTCCTCGCTTCGGGCCCACCCGGAGTGAAACGCCCGCGCACCATCTCCGCCCGGCCGGTGGCCTTGAAGCCGAGCTCCTCGTAGAGCGGCCGGCCGTACGGGGTCGCGTGCAGGGTCAGGGGAGTGGTACCCAGCGCGGCGACGATGTGACGCATCAGCCGGCGTCCGACTCCCTGACGGGCGTGCCGCTCGGCGACCAGCACCATACCGATGGCGGCGAGGGAGGGGCGCTCGGGCGGCCCGTACTCGGTGACGGTGCAGGCGCTCACGAGACCGCCGTCGGGATCGTCGATGCCGTACCCCTTCCCGGCAGTCAGGAGGAACCCCCACTTGTGCTCCTCGCGAGGCCACCCCCGATCCTCGGAAAGGTCGGCGCAGGCGGCGAGATCGCGGAGCGTCAGACGGCGGATCGGCAGAGAGGCGAGGGAAGGTGTCGACACGCAGGTCAGGCTGTACGACAGCGGCCGTCCGCGTCCACCACTTTCCGATGGAACACGCGAGCTTTTGGTCACGTGGTGGCCCACTGCACAGAGACACGTCATCCGCTGGACGCCGTACGAGGCGGCAGGCCGGCCGCCGCCGGTGTCAGCCGAGGTCGGGAGCGTGCATGGCACGCACACCCTCGATGTTGCCGTCCAGATAGTGCCGCAGGGACAGCGGGACGAGGTGGACGGAGGCGATCCCGACCCGCGTGAACGGCACCCGGACGATCTCGTACTCACCTGCGGGCTCGTCGACCTCGGGGCCATGCCGCAGGGCCGGGTCCATGGACGCCAGGTGGCAGACGAAGAAGTGCTGCACCTTCACCCCGGTCGTGGCCGCGTCCTCGCCGATGTGCTCCACCGTGTCCACGAAGCACGGGACCACGTCGGTGATCTTGGCGCCGAGTTCCTCGTACACCTCGCGGTGCAGGGCGTCCACGACGGTGGCGTCGTCCGGCTCTACCCCGCCTCCGGGAGTGACCCAGTAGGGGTCGACACCGGGCTTGGTGCGCTTGATCAGGATCAAGTGGTCACCGTCCAGGAGGACGGCGCGGGCGGTGCGCTTGACCACGGGTCGGACGGTCATGGAAGAAATGTGGCCCGGCTGGTTCCACGTGAAACATCGCGGCAGCCCACCCTCAAGATTGCCGAGATCAGTTCCAGTCGGCGGCCGCACGCAGCAGCCAGTCATGGGCGCGGGCAATGAGCGGCATCGCCAACGTGCCGGTCCGCACCACCAGGAAGTACGTCCGTAGCGGCGGCACCGCCGGTTCATGCAGGGCGACGACGTCACCGCGCTCCAGGGCCTCGGCGCACAGATAGCGGGGCAGCACGGCGAGCCCGGCGCCCGCGACCGTACAGGCGAGGACCGCACGCAGGTCGGGGGCGACGATCGTGCCCGGGGCGGCCGGGTGGGCGTCGAAGACGGATGCCCAGTAGCGGGCCACGAAGGGCAGCGATTCGTGCACCTCGACCACAGGGACGTGTTCCAGAGCGGGTGTGACGGAGCGGCGGAGCCTTTCGGTGCCGGTCCGCTCCGCCCAGTGGGGCGCGGCGACCAGGACGTGCTCCTCGTCGCAGAGCGGAGTGGCCGTGAGCAGCGCGCCGCGTGGCCGGGCCGTGCCGATGGCAAGGTCGTGATGCCCGGCGGCCAGTCCCTCCAGGGTCTCCTCGGCGTTTCCGAACGAGGCGCGCAGCGCGAAGCCCTGCCCGTCCTCGCCGGTGAGTCCCGTGAGCACGGGAAGTGCCCGCTCGGCGGTGAACTCGGGTGGTCCGGCGAGATGCAGCGTCCTGGACAGGGAGTCGTCGTCCACCCCGGTCTCGGCGATCTCGACCAGGGCGTCGAGATGCGGTGCGGCCTTGTGGGCGAGTTCGTCACCGATCGCCGTCGGGGTGACGCCGCGGGCCTGCCGCAAGAACAGCGGACGTCCGAGCTGCCGTTCCAGCGTGCGGATCTGTGAGGTGACGGCCGGCTGGGAGAGGCCGAGCAGGGCCGCGGCGCGGGTGAAGGAGCCGGCTCGGTGCACGGTCACGAAGGTGCGCAGCAAGGCCAGATCCATCGAGACCCTCCCCCTCTTCTGTTCTCCCCCAGCCCTCCGGCCGCGCCCAACTATAAATATGTCGATAGGTCGCTGTCGCTACTGTGATTGGACACTGACACAGAGTCAACTAGCCTTAATCGCGCGGTTCTTCGCGCGAGGAACCGAAGGACGGTCCGAGCCACGAGGGGGGAGGCTCGGACCGTCCGTCGGACTCGACCGGAAACAGCGCGGCGGCTGCGCGGCGGCGCTCAGTCCGCCGACTCCTCCAGCGCACGCAGCAGGTCGGCCACCAGGTCCGCGGGATCCTCCGCACCGACCGAGAGCCGGATGAAGCCCTCGGGCACCGCGTCGCCGCCCCAGCGTCCGCGCCGCTCGGCCGTGGACCGCACTCCACCGAAGCTCGTCGCGCCCTCCACGAGCCGCAGCGCGTCGAGGAAACGATCGGCACGCGCGCGCGTGGACAGCGTGAAGGAGACGACGCACCCGTAGCGCAGCATCTGCTGCGAGGCGATCTTGTGGGACGGGTCGTCGGGCAGCCCCGGGTACCGCAGGCCGGTGACCTCGGGCCGCGCACGGAGCGCCTCGGCCACCTTGAGAGCGGTGGCGTTCTGCCGGTCCACGCGCAGTTGGAGAGTGGCGATCGAACGATGTGCGAGCCAGGCCTCCATAGGACCGGGAATCGCACCGACGATCTTGCGCCAGCGTCGTACGGCGGTCATCGCTTCGGCATCGCGGCCGGCCACGTAGCCCAGCAAAACGTCGCCATGGCCGGTGAGCTGCTTGGTGCCGCTGGCCACGGAGAAGTCGGCGCCGAGCTCCAGCGGACGCTGCCCCAGTGGCGTGGCGAGCGTGTTGTCCACGGCGACCAGGGCACCGCGCGCGTGGGCCGCTTCGGCGAGCCGTCGGACGTCGCACACGTCGAGCCCGGGGTTGGACGGCGTCTCGATCCACAGCAGCTTCGCCCCGTCCAGGACGTCGAGCTGGGCGTCCCCGCCGGTCGGCGCGGTGCGCACCTCGATGCCGTACGCCTCCAACTGGGCGCGGACCAGCGGCAGCGCCTGGTAGCCGTCGTCGGGCAGGACGGCTACGTCACCGGTGCGCAGCTGGGAGAAGAGCACCGAGGAGATCGCGGCCATGCCGGAGGCGAAGACCAGCGTCTCGACGTCGTCCTTTCCGGGCGCCTCCAGCTCACCGATGGCACGCTCGAGGTGGGTCCAGGTCGGGTTCTCGTCGCGGCCGTAGGTGTACGGGCCGGTCGGCTCACCCGGCAGATGGAAGTGGGCGGCGAACACGGGTCCTGGCAGCGTCGGCTCGTGCTTGACCGGCTCGGGCAGCCCGGCCCGCACCGCGCGCGTGCCGTCACCGGTGCCGCGAGGGGGGCCCTCCGTGCCCGTCCCGGTGCCGTTGTTCGTAGCGGAATCACTCATGCCGCCCGTCCCTCCACTTGCTCGCGTACCGCGGCGAGCAGTCCGGTGCTCGCCGCCTCCACCATCTCAAGGCATTCCTCGAAGCCGTCCACGCCCCCGTAGTAGGGGTCCGGTACGTCCAGGTCAGCGCGGTCGGCGGCGGGGTCGTAGGACCGCAGCAGCCGTAGCTTCGCCGCGTCCTGCTCCGTAGGCGCGAGGCGGCGCAGCGCCCGCAGGTGGCCGGCGTCGAGGGCGACGACGAGGTCGAGGCGGGAGAACCAGGACGGCTGGAACCGGCGGGCCCTGTGGTCGAGGCCGTAGCCGTTCTCCTCCAGGACGGCCATGGTGCGCGGGTCGGCGCCCTCGCCCTCGTGCCAGCCGCCGGTGCCGGCGCTGTCGGCCTCGACCAGGCCGTCCAGCCCGGCGTCCGCCACGCGCGCGTGGAAGACGGCCTCGGCCATCGGGGAGCGGCAGATGTTGCCCGTGCACACGAAGCAGACGCGGTAGGTCATCGGGATCAGTCCTCGTCGGGCAGGAACGCGTTGAGGGCCCAGGAGACGATCGAGATGATCAGGCCGCCCAGGACAGCGGTCCAGAAGCCGTCGACGTGGAAGCTCACGTCGAGCTTGTCGGCCAGCCACGACGTGAGCAACAGCATCAGCGCGTTGACCACCAGCGTGAACAGGCCGAGGGTCAGGATGAACAGCGGGAAGGTCAGCACCTGCACGATCGGCTTCACCAGCAGGTTCACCAGGCCGAACACCAGCGCGACCACGATCAGCGTGACGGCCTTCTCGCCGGTGCTGCCGCCGGTCAGGGTGATCTTGTCGAGCAGCCACACGGCGACCGCGAGGGCGCCCGCGTTGGCGATCGTCTTGACTAGGAAATTCTTCATGTGTCTGATCGTGGCAGACGCGATCGGAAACGAACGGTGAGGCAGGGGCGGACTAGGCGATGAAGGCATTCCGGCTGGACGAACTGGAGGCGGAGCGCGCCGCCAATGACGGCGCCTACCTGCAGTTCCTGCGTGAGCGGAACATGTCGGTCGGTCTCTACGCCCTCGACGCGGGTACGGCCGACCCGCAGAAGCCGCACGCGCAGGACGAGGTGTACTTCGTGGTGAGCGGGCGGGCCGCGATCACCGTGGGCATGGAGACCACCCAGGTCGCCCGCGGCAGCGTGGTGTACGTGCCGGCCGGGGTCGCCCACAAGTTCCACCACATCAGCGAGGATCTACGGGTTCTGGTGGTGTTCTCTCCCCCCGAGAGCTGAGCCGCGACCCCGGGATTCCCTAGGGGACCGGTCAGGGGAAGCCAAGGGGTGCGAGGGCCCTGTCGGGGCCCTCGCACCCCTAGCATCGAGTACAGGACATCAGAAGGCTCCGGGGGACCCGGGGCCGTCGAAGGACCCGGCACTCGAACGGGCGGAAAGATGAGGACGAGGGCGATGCGAGAGATCTTCACGGGACTGCCGTGGTGGGTGAAGTGGATCGCGGTGCCGGTCATCGCCCTGGTCGTGTTCGGCGGGATGATCGCCAGCGTCGTCGGCTTCGTGATCGGACTGCTGTTCAAGCTGCTGGTCTTCGTCGCGCTCGTCGGCGGACTGATCTACGTCGTACGCAAGTTCATGTCGAGTTCGTCGTCGCGCAGCGACTGGTGAGAGCCGTGGGACACCGGTGGCGGTAACAGGAATCACCGGTTCCCTCGCGCGAGGGAAGTTTCCCGGACGGGCCGTCGGCGAGCGGTGACCGGCGCATAGAGTCCGGAACTCCACGCGGGGGCGACCCCGCGAGTGGCGTACACCCCCACCCGTGTTCCCCGCACGGGCTGCCCCCTCGCGTTCCGGGAGTGACTCTTGGCCACGGCTGACACCGCGTTCGTTCCACAGCACACACTGCCCGAGCAGCCCCGTTCGACATCTCGGACGCCGCCCGCGACTCCCTCCGCGGGCCCGCCGTCCGCGACCCTGATCAGCTCCGTGCAGCGGGCGATGCGCCTTCTGGAGTGCGTCGCCGAGCACGAGTACGGAGCCCCCGCCAAACAACTGGCCCGTGAGACGCGGCTGGCGCTCCCCACGGCCTACCACCTGCTGCGCACTCTGGTGCACGAGGGATATCTGCGCCGTGAGAAGGGCCTGTTCTTCCTCGGCGAGGCGGCCGAGCGGCTCGGCAGCAACGGAGCCGAGCAGAAACGTCGCAGCACGGTGGTCGACGCGCTGGCCCGCTGGCGGGATGCGATCGGTGTCCCCGTGTACTACGCCATGTACCGCGACGGCGAGATCGAGATCATGTGCGTCTCCGACACTCCGGGCAATCCGGCGGTCGAGGAGTGGGCGGACTTCCGCGAGACCGGGCACGCGCACGCGATCGGACAGTGCCTGCTGTCCCAGCTGGACGAGGACGCCCGCCGCGACCACCTGGACCGCTACCCCGTGCAGCCCGTCACGCCGTACACGGTGCGTGATGGCAATGCCCTGCAGAGACGGCTGGAACGCATACGGCGGATGACGCCGGTGACCGAGCGCCAGGAGTACGCCCTGGGGACGGTCTGCGCGGCTATTCCGATCACCGTGGGCACCACGGCCGCGACGATGGCCATCTCCTTGCCCCTCCATCAGGCCGACCGGCTGCTGCCCGCGGCGGAGCGTTTGCAGGACGAGGTGGGGCGACTTCTGGGGTCGCTGGCGATCTCTATCAGTATCTGAAAACTCACTCCTTGTGATCTGGTGTGTACGTTAAGCAAGATGCCATCAGTGTTAGAGGTTTGATTCCCGGCCAGTCGACGGCGAATGACGGGGTAGGCGATGGGCGAGTCCGTACAGGCAGAGGTCATGATGAGCTTTCTCGTGTCCGAGGAGCTCTCTTTCCGTATTCCGGTGGAGCTGCGCTACGAGACCTGTGATCCCTATGCCGTGCGACTGACTTTCCATCTGCCCGGAGATGCGCCGGTGACCTGGGCTTTCGGCCGGGAGTTGCTGGTCGACGGGGTGGGCCGACCGTGCGGTGACGGTGACGTTCGCATCGCCCCCGTCGATCCCGAGCCGCTGGCCGAGGTGCTGATCAGGCTTCAGGTCGGCAGCGACCAGGCGCTGTTCCGTTCGTCGGCGGCGCCGCTGGTGGCGTTCCTCGACCGCACCGACAAGCTGGTGCCGCTGGGGCAGGAGGGGGCACTCGCCGACTTCGACGCCCACCTCGACGAGGCCTTGGACCGCATCCTGGCGGAAGAACAGAGCGCGGGCTGAACCGTTTTGGCAGTTCTTCGACGGTGGCGTAACGCTTCGCCGCGATCGGCTGCCGGCGGGGCGCCGACTGGTCAGCGCTTACGCCGACGGCCCCGCCCGCGTACGGGAGCCGGGGCGGCGCCCGGCGTCGCGCCGCCGCCCGGCGCCGCCCCGGCGGCCTGTGCCGCCGGGGGGCCGGCCGATCGGTCGGCCGATACGACGAGGGCCGCGAGGGCCGTGGTGACCGGAACGGACGCCACCAGGCCGATCGAGCCGACCAGCGTGCGCACGATCTCCTCCGCCACCAACTCGCTGTTGGCGACCGTCCCCACCCCGCTCTGCGCGATCGAGAACAGCAGCAGCAGGGGCAGGGCGGCGCCCGCGTAGGCGAGGACGAGCGTGTTGACGACCGAGGCGATGTGGTCCCGCCCGATCCGGATGCCCGCTCGGTACAGTCCCCGCCAGCCCATCGTCGGATTGGCCTCGTGCAGTTCCCAGACCGCCGAGGTCTGGGTGACCGTCACGTCGTCGAGCACGCCGAGCGAACCGATGATGACTCCGGCGAGCAGCAGGCCGCTCATGTCGATCGTCGGATACAGGCCGTGGATGAGGCCGGTGTTGTCGTCCGTGTTGCCGGTGAGCGCGGCCCAGTCGATGAACAGCGATCCGAGCACACCGATCAGCAGCAACGAGATCAGGGTGCCGAGCACCGCGACGGACGTGCGGGCCGACAGGCCGTGGCACAGGTACAGCGCGATCAGCATGATGGCGCTGGCCCCGACCACCGCCACGGCCAGCGGGTTCGACCCTTGCAGGATCGCGGGCAGGATGAAGAAGTTCAGCAGCAGGAAGCTGATGGCCAGCGAGACCAGGGCCATGAGACCCCGCAGCCGTCCGACGACCACGACGGCGAGCGCGAAGATGCCGGCGAGCAGGGCCAGCGGCAGTCCGCGGTTGATGTCGGTCACCGAGTACTGCAGGTCCTTCGGCGCGGAGGGCTCGTAGGCGACCACCACCTTCTGGCCCTCGTGCAGCTGCCGTGACTGGTCCGGCTGGACGATCTCGGTGAACGTACGGCCCTTGTCCTTGCCGGTGTCGACACGGATCGTCGCCCGCTTGCACTCGCCCTGCGCCTGCTGCACCGCGGAGGAGCCCTCGGCGGTGGAGGTGTCGCCGGTCGGGGGGACGCCCGAGGCGTTGACGGACTGACAGCTCAGCTCGACCACCTTGGTGACGGTGGCGTCCTGCGTCTGCCGGTCGAAGCCGACCCCGGTGCGTTCATGCGGCGGCGCACCGCCGGGCCACAGCAGCGCGAGTCCGACCAGCACCGCCGCGGCGAACGGGATGAGGACCGCGGCGATGACCTTCCGCAGGTGGCGGGAGACGGGCGCGGCCGGACCGTGGCTGTGGGAGTGCCCGTGCCCACCGTGCCCGCCGTGCCCAACGTGCCCGCCGTGCCCACCGTGCCCGCCGGGGCCGCTGTGCCCACCGGAACCGCCGTGCCCGCCGTGCCCACCGGAACCGCCGGGGCCGTCACCCGCCCCGGGGCCGCCGCCCGTGTCATGTCTGCCGCCGCCCGCGCCGTGAGCGCTGGAAGGAGCGGGGCCGGCCGCGCGGCCGGTGCCTTCCTCGGAGCCCGGTCCGCGGCGGGGTTCGTGCGGTGGAAACGGGGGATGCTGCGGTGTGGTCACCGACCGATCATCGCAAGAACGAGGGGGGCCCTCTGTTCACCGCGCCCGAATTGGCGCTAGCGTGGAGGCACCTTTGTACACGCGGGAGCTCGGAGCACCGGGCTGAGAGGGCGCTGACCTCCGTCCCAGCGATGTTTCACGGGAAACGTCACCGAATCCGAGTGACGTATCCCACGAAGCGTCGACAGACGGAAGCCGCTGCGTCGACCGCCGAACCTGTTACCGGGTAATGCCGGCGTAGGGAGTAGGTCTCATGACCATCAAGGACGCACGCACGCCTGCCTCCACGCAGAACTCCGCCCAGGAGGAGACCACGGAGGCCGGGAAGTCCATCGGCTGGCACAAGGCGTACGTCGAGGGTTCGCGCCCCGACCTGCGGGTGCCGGTCCGTCAGGTGCACCTCACCAACGGGCAGTCGGTCACGCTGTACGACACTTCGGGCCCGTACACCGATCCGCTCGTCGACACGGATGTCCGCAGGGGACTGTCGCCGCTGCGGGAGAACTGGATCATCGCCCGCGGCGACACCGAGGAGTACGCGGGCCGTCCCGTCCGTCCAGAGGACGACGGAATCAAGCACACCTCTCCGCGCGGCGGACTGCGCAACCTCGACGCAGTCTTTCCCGGACGGCCGCGCCAGCCGCGCCGGGGGAGGGACGGCAGCGCGGTGACGCAGCTCGCGTACGCACGCCGGGGCGAGATCACGCCGGAGATGGAGTACGTGGCCGTCCGGGAGAACGTCTCGCCGGAAGTGGTCCGCGAGGAGATCGCGGCGGGCCGTGCCGTGCTGCCCGCCAACGTCAACCACCCGGAGATCGAGCCGATGATCATCGGCAAGCGGTTCCTGGTGAAGGTCAACGCCAACATCGGCAACTCGGCGGTGACGTCCTCCATCGAGGAGGAGGTCGACAAGATGACCTGGGCGACCCGGTGGGGCGCCGACACGGTCATGGACCTGTCCACCGGACGCAACATCCACACCACCCGCGAGTGGGTGCTGCGCAACTCCCCCGTCCCCATCGGCACCGTGCCGCTCTACCAGGCCCTGGAGAAGGTCGACGGACGTGCCGAGGAACTGACCTGGGAGATCTACAAGGACACCGTCATCGAGCAGGCCGAGCAGGGCGTGGACTACATGACGGTCCACGCGGGCGTGCGCCTGGCGTACGTACCGCTGACCGCGAACCGCAAGACGGGCATCGTCTCGCGCGGCGGCTCGATCATGGCGGCGTGGTGCCTGGCACACCACAGGGAGTCGTTCCTGTACGAGAACTTCGAGGAGCTCTGCGAGATCCTCGCCGCCTACGACGTCACGTACTCCCTCGGCGACGGCCTGCGCCCGGGCTCCATCGCGGACGCCAACGACGAGGCGCAGTTCGCGGAGTTGCGCACGCTCGGGGAACTCAACTCGATCGCCAAGCGTTTCAACGTACAGACCATGATCGAGGGACCGGGCCATGTCCCGATGCACAAGATCAAGGAGAACATCGACCTTCAGCAGGAGATCTGCGATGAAGCCCCGTTCTATACGCTCGGCCCGCTGACGACGGACGTCGCGCCGGCGTACGACCACATCACCTCCGGTATCGGTGCCGCGATGATCGCCTGGTGGGGCACGGCCATGCTCTGCTACGTCACGCCCAAGGAGCACCTGGGCCTGCCCAACCGTGACGACGTCAAGACCGGCGTCATCACCTACAAGATCGCCGCCCATGCCGCCGACCTCGCCAAGGGCCACCCAGGTGCGCAGGAGTGGGACGACGCGCTGTCGGACGCCCGTTTCGAGTTCCGGTGGGAGGACCAGTTCAACCTGGCCCTCGACCCGGACACGGCACGGGAGTTCCACGACGAGACACTGCCGGCCGAGCCCGCCAAGACGGCCCACTTCTGCTCGATGTGCGGTCCGAAGTTCTGTTCGATGAAGATCTCGCAGGACATCCGACGGGAGCACGGAGGCAGCAAGACCGAGATCGAGGAGGGCATGGCCCAGAAGTCCAGGGAGTTCGCGGCCCAGGGAAACAGGGTCTACCTGCCGTTGGCCGACTGAGTCCCTGCTCCGGCCGCACGCTGAGCGATCCTGCGCACGGGGAGCGGGAGCGCTTGGCGTGCGGCCGGGGGCCACGCCCCCTCCCCATCCAGGGTGCGTCTCGGCAGACTGGGCCCATGACAGCCACCTCCCTGAGCAAGGGTGCCAATCTCGCCGTCGACTCCCTCGCGGTGCGCGTCGAACTCGTCTGGTCCGCCGGGCCGGGTGTGCCCGAGGTCGACGCCTCCGCGTTGCTGCTCACCTCGGCCGGACGCGTGCGGGACGACGGCGACTTCGTCTTCTACAACCAGCCCCGCCACGCGTCCGACGCCGTGAGGCACCTGGGCAAGCAGGGCGGCTCCGGTGCCGGCGCGGGGGTCACGACCGACGCCGTCGAGGTGGACCTGCACTCGGTGGAAGCGGCCGTCGACCGCATCGTCCTGTGCGCCTCGGCGGACGGTGGGACGTTCGGGCAGGTCCCCGGGCTGTCCCTGCGGCTGCTGGACGCCGGGACCCGCACCGAACTGGCCCGGTTCGACATGGCGGCCGGGACGGAGACCGCCCTGGTCGGTGGTGAGCTGTACCGGCGCCAGGGGAAGTGGAAGTTCCGCGCGGTCGGGCAGGGTTACGCCTCCGGACTCGCGGGGGTGGCCACGGACTTCGGCATCACCGTGGACGACGCTCCCCCGGCGGCCGCGACCGCCGCCCCGGCGGCTGCCGCGACTGCGGCGACCCGGCCGACCTCGCCGGCACCCATGCCACCGGCCCCACCGGCCCCGCCGGCACAGGCGCCGCCCGCAGCACCGGTGGCCCCACCGGCGCCCAGCGGTACGGGCCCCCGCCTCACCAAGGGCGAGGAGCACCTCCCCGTCGACATGCGCAAGCGGCTGTCCCTGCGCAAGGAACAGGTCGCGGTGAGCCTGAGCAAGCACGGGGCGGCCGGGGTCACCGCGCGCGTCATCCTGGTCCTGGACGCCTCCGGGTCCATGTCCTTCCTCTACTCCAAGGGTGTGGTCACGGACGTCGTGGAGCGGATGGCGGCGGTCGCCGCGCAGCTGGACGACGACGGTGAGATGCAGGCATGGACCTTCGCCTCGACCGCGGCGCGGCTGCCCGACCTCCGCCTCGGCGAGCTTCCCGAGTGGCTGCGGCTGCACGTACGCGTGGGGGAGATCAGCCTGTTCCGCCGCGGCAGGAAGAAGGGCCTGCACCCCGAGCAGGTCGACATGCGGGCGGTGGGCATCCAGAACGAGGAGCAGAAGGTGATCGCCGAGGTACGCACCTACGTCCGGGACAACCCGGCGCCGGTTCCGACCCTGGTGCTCTTCTTCTCCGACGGAGGCGTCTACCGCAACGCCGAGATCGAGCGGGAGCTGCGGGAGGCGGTGGAGGAACCCGTCTTCTGGCAGTTCGTGGGGCTCGGGCGGTCCAACTACGGGGTTCTCGAGCGCTTCGACACCCTGCCGGGCCGCCGTGTCGACAACGTCGGCTTCTTCGCCGTGGACGACATCAGCACCGTCCCGGACGCGGAGCTGTACGACCGACTGCTGTCCGAGTTCCCGTCCTGGATCACTGCCGCCGGCCGGGCGGGCATCCTCTGACCCGCTGCCCGCCCGGGCCGGTGGCTACTCGGGCCGGTGTTCCGGGCCGCCGAAGTCCGGGCTGCTGTAGTCCGGGCTCGAGTAACGCGGACGCGGACCCGCCTCGGGACCGCCGTCCGGGCTGGTGAACCCGGGGCGGCCGTAACCGAGGTGCGGCATACGGCTGGTCGGCGCCGCCGGTGCCGTACGGTGCAGTGCCGTGGCGTCCGGCTCGGCGAGTGCCTCCCGCAGGAAGGGCAGGATGCCGCGTTCGAGCAGGGCGTCGTGCCAGGCTTCCCTCGCCCGGACCACCTCCTCGTCGAGTTCACCGTAGAAGCCGGACTCGGCGGAGGGGCGGTTGCGCAGCGCGGTGAGCAGCAGTCCCACCGCGGCGACGAGGATGGCCACCGCGGTCACCGCGCCGAACACCCATCCGGTGGTGAGCATGGTCTGCGCGAAGGTCTGCCCCGGATCGAGCATCTTGAGGATGTAGCCGACGAGCAGGAAGATCGCCGCGGCGGTGCCGGCCAGGACGGGTGCCAGGACGGCGACCACGGCGACGGCGCCCGCACCGGTCGCCTCGGCGACCTCGCCCATGGTGGCGGCGAGTCCCGCCGCGCCCGTGCCCGGCTCCTCGGACCCGGATTCGCGGGTGGACGACACCTGGGCGGGCGGCGCCGGGTGGCGCAGTTCCTCGCGGACCTTCACGTAGTGCTGGTACTCGGTCGTGGCCGCCGCGGTGATGAGGGCGGTGGCGTTGAGTGCCATGGTGCGCAGTTGTTCGGAGTTGAGCCGCTGTCCGACAGCGGCCAGTTCCGGGCGGTGTGGTGCGGAGCGCAGCGCCTCCTGGAGGATCCGCTCGTACTCTTGGCGGTCCTCGTTCGACAGGTGCTGCGGAACGCTGTTCATGTGCATCCCCCGATGCTCCGTAGGGCTTGGGGCTCGCATGCCAACGAGCCGTCGGGCAGAAACGGAGGGGAGCCTGCTACGGATAAGCCGATGGTAGAGCGGTGACGGTGGGTGGTGACAGGGGGTTTCCAGAAATTGGGTGCCGGGCTGTACGGGACGCCGCCGCGTGTAAACCCGTCCGGTGAACGGTCAGACGTCGAGCGGAAGTTGCTGGACCAGCAGTTTTCCGGCCATGGTCACGCCGCCGTCCATCGCGATGGCCAGCCCGTCCGCGTAGACGTGAGGTCCCTCGACCGCGGTACGGGTGTCGTCCTCGCCGTCCTCGGAGCCGACCTCGCCCAGCAGGTACGGGATGGGGCTGTGGCCGTGCACGATTCGGGTGCCGCCGTACGTGTCCAGCAGTGAGCGCACGGCGTCGGCGCCGCCCTCGTCACGGAAGGAGAAGCGCTTGGTGAACTTGCGGAACAGGTCCCACACCTCTTCCGCGTCGTTGCGCGTGAGCGTCTCGCGGACGGTGTCGTTGACCTCCTCGATGGAGCCGCCGTAGTCGAGGTAGGTGGTGGTGTCGGAGTGGACGAGGAGGTGGCCGTCGACCGCTTCGAGGGCGTCGAGGCGGGCCATCCACTGGAGGTGGTGGTCCTGCAGCCGGTCCATGTCGGTCTTCTGGCCGCCGTTCAGCAGCCAGGCCGCCTGGAAGGTGGCGGTGCCCGCACCGGAGTTGACGGGCGTGTCGCCGAATCGCTTGGCACCGAGCAGGAGCAGCTCGTGGTTGCCCATCAGCGCCTTGCAGTAGCCGCCGGCCGCGGCGGCCTCGGCGGACAGTCGCATCACCAGGTCGATGACGCCGATGCCGTCCGGGCCCCGGTCCGTGAAGTCGCCGAGGAACCACAGGCGGGAGGTGCCCGCGCACCACTGACCGGCGGCGTCGACGAGGCCCTTCTCCTGGAGGGCGGCCAGCAGCTCGTCGAGGTAGCCGTGCACGTCGCCGACGACGAACAGCGGCCCCTGACCCGTGGCGGGCTGCTGCACCGTGAGCGGTTCGGGGTCGACGGCCACCTGGACCGTGTCACCCCGACGGATGACGGGCAGATCCCGCTGGGTGGGCGTGTACCCCTCCGGGAGGTCCTCCTCGTAGGGAGGATTCTTCTCGTAGGGAGGGTTCTCCTCGTACTCCTTCTCGGAGGGCGGCGCGGCCTCGCCCGCGTGCGTGCCGGTGGCGGCATACGGAGCGGTCTCGTGGACGTACGCGGGCACCCGGAAGTCGCGCACCGTCGCCGTCCGCTCCACCTCGGGTCCCTGACCGGCCCCCTGAGTCATCGACCCCTCCACCATCGCGCCGCATCTGCACCGCTTCGGACTGCCTGGTCGCAGCGGCCCACGGTGTGTGGGCCCATCATAGGAATGCGGATCGCGCTGTGTGATGACCCAGGGGTGGTGAATCGGAACAGGACTCCGGTTCACTGCGGCTTTCGCCCCGATTGGGCCGGTCTTCGCCCGTCCGCGACGGCGGTGTGACAGGCTCCGGACGTGCCGGACGCCGTCGCCGCCGCCCTTGCCGCCGCTCCCGCCCGGGAGTGGCGCCGCCCCCGCTGGGCCCCCGGCGCTCCCGCTGGGCCGCGGGCGCTCCTGCTGGGCCCCGGGCGCTCCTGCTGGGCCCCCGGCGCTCCCGCCGGGCCCCGCGCTCCCGGTCGGGCGCGTCGGCCGGGCCTCCGTATTCCCGCTCCCGAGGCGGTGGCCCTACTCGCCCTCGGGTGACCGCGGCGGGCTGACCGTCGTCCGGGGCGGGCGGCGCTGCGAAGACGTACGCACGATCAGTTCGGTCGGTATCACCTGCTCGACCGGCTGGTCCGAGTCGAGTCCCTCGATGGCGTCGATGAGGACCTGGATCACCGCCGTGCCGATGCGGCGCGGCTTCAGCGACAGGGTGGTGATGGGCGGTTCGGTGCTGGCGTACACGGTGGACTCGCTGCAGCAGACCAGCAGCAGGTCCTCCGGGACGCGAAGCCCGTAGCGCCGGGCGGCGGCGAGCAGGTCGGTGCCGTTCGGGTCGAAGAGGCCGTAGACGGCGTCGGGCCGGTCGGGGCGGGCGAGCAGCCGGTCGGCGGCGACGGCGCCGGCGCACGGATCGTGTGCCGGATAGGCCTCGTAGACCGGGTCCTGGCCGACGCGTTCGCACCAGCGGAGGTAGGCGGTGGTCGACAGATGGGTGTACGTGTCGGTCGTGGTGCCGGTGAGCAGGCCGATCCTGCGGGCGCCGGCGTCGGCCAGGTGGTCGAGGATGCCGAGTACGGCGGCCTCGTGGTCGTTGTCGACCCAGGCGGTCACGGGGAGCGAGCCGGCCGGGCGGCCGTCGGAGACGACCGGTAAACCCTGGCGTACCAGTTCGCTGACGACCGGGTCGTGGTCCGAGGGGTCGATGACGACCGTGCCGTCGAGCGCGACGTTCGACCACACGTCGTGCCGGGAGGTCGCCGGGAGGATGACGAGGGCGTAACCGCGGGCCAGCGCGGCGGACGTGGCGGCCCGCGCCATCTCGGCGAAGTACGCGAACTCGGTGAAGGTGAAAGGTTCATCCCCGTACGTCGTCACGGTCAGGCCGATGAGTCCGGACTTGCCGGTGCGGAGCGTGCGGGCGGCGGCCGAGGGCCGGTAGCCCAGTCGGTCGGCGACCTCGCGCACATGGCGCCGGGTGGCATCCGGGAGTCGGCCCTTGCCGTTGAGGGCATCGGAGACGGTAGTGATGGATACTCCGGCGGCGGCGGCCACGTCCCTGATGCCCGCCCGGCCCGGCCGGCTGCCTCGACGTGAGGTTTCCGCGCGGCTCACCTGGTGCTTCCCTGCTGCTGTCATGGCGAGCCGATAGTAGGGCTCATGGGGTGGGGTAGGGCGGACGCATATGCACGCGTTGACAGTCACGTTTCTGCATGATCATCAAGCAGCAACGGCCTTCGAAAACAAGCTAGTTGGACGCCTGTATCCCATTACCTGGCGTGTCGACCAGTGAGGGCCTGCCAAGTGGCCGATGTTGCGAAGAGGTCTCAACTCACCTGCACGAGGGATGCGCGCCACGGCGCGAGCCACCGGCGCGTAGATATATGTGCAGCGCGCCCCCCGAATCGTGCGCCTTCGTGCCCTGATGCCCCTGATGCCAGTGTGACGGACGAGGTCTGACCTCACCTATACGCAGCGGCGCTGAATCCTCATAAGGTGAGAAGTATTCGATGCCGGTGGTGGTCACGAGGAGGACTGCGGTGAGCGAGACGAGCCCCAAGCTGCGCGCCGAGCTGGAGGGAATTCCCACCTACAAGCCGGGCAGGCCCGCCGCGGCCGACGGTCCGGTGGCCTACAAGCTGTCCTCCAACGAGAACCCGTATCCGCCCCTGCCGGGCGTGATGGAGACGGTGACGGCCACGGCCGCGTCGTTCAACCGGTACCCGGACATGGCCTGTACGTCCCTGATGAGCGAGCTGTCGGACCGGTTCGGTGTGCCCCTCTCCCACCTGGCCACCGGCACCGGCTCGGTCGGTGTGGCCCAGCAGCTCATCCAGGCGACCTCGGGCCCGGGCGACGAGGTGATCTACGCCTGGCGCTCCTTCGAGGCGTACCCGATCATCACGCAGATCAGCGGCGCGACGTCCGTGAAGGTGCCGCTGACACCGGGCGACGTGCACGACCTGGACGCGATGGCGGCCGCGATCACGGACCGGACCCGGCTGATCTTCGTCTGCAACCCCAACAACCCGACGGGCACGGTGGTGCGGCGGGCCGAGTTGGAGCGGTTCCTCGACCAGGTGCCGAGCGACGTGCTGGTGGTCCTCGACGAGGCCTACCGCGAGTTCATCCGGGACCCCGAGGTGCCGGACGGCGTCGAGATCTACCGTGAGCGGCCCAACGTCTGCGTCCTGCGTACCTTTTCCAAGGCTTACGGCCTCGCCGGCCTGCGGGTCGGGTTCGCGATCGCCCACGAGCCGGTGGCGGCGGCGCTGCGCAAGACGGCGGTGCCCTTCGGGGTCAGCCAGATCGCCCAGGAGGCGGCGATCGCCTCGCTGCGCGCCGAGGACGAGTTGATCGGCCGTGTCGGTTCGCTGGTGTGCGAGCGCACGCGCGTGGTCGACGCGCTGCGCGCGCAGGGCTGGACGGTGCCCGAGACCCAGGCCAACTTCGTGTGGCTGCGGCTGGGGGAGCGCACGGTCGCCTTCGCCGACGCCTGCGAGCAGGCAGGCGTCGTCATTCGGCCGTTCCCGGGCGAGGGTGTGCGGGTGACGGTCGGCGAGAGCGAGGCGAACGACATCTTCCTCAAGGTGTCGGAGGAGTTCCGCAACGAGCTGTAGGCCGCTGTGGGAAGTTCGCATGACCGCTGTAGCGGTTGAGGACCGCAGCATTGGTTGAGGACCGCTGTAGCGGTTGAGGACCGCTTTAGTGCTGAAGACGGCTGTAGTGCTTGAGACCGCTGTAGTGGTTCTACGCGTCGACGTGTTCGACGCGTATCGGGTCGCCGTCGAGGCGACCCAGGACGTTGCAGGGACTCGCGAGGCGGCATTCGTCGCCTCGCGAGATCGGCGTGGGCCCGTACGGCAGCGCCAGAGCGTCGCCGTCGGTCCAGAAGGCGACCGTGCCCGGTTCGACGACCTGCCGGGCGTCCGTTTCACGTGAAACCGACACACCCGTGTCGAAGTACACCTCCTCGCCCCAGGTGTGAGCGGAAGCGGTGAACGGCAGGGCCTTGAGGAGCGCCTGCGTGGTCGGGGTGTCGTCGAGAGCTGCGGTGAGATGACCCGCGGGCCATGAGATCCGAATCTTCATGCGGCGAATTCAACAAGTTGTTGAAGCTCTTGCCAAGGGGTTGACGTCACAGGGGACCCCCCTTCCGGTGTCGAAAAGCTGTACGTCATAATTGCTTGTGAATGTGAACGCGTTCACAAGCGTGTCCCGGTTGCGCCCGAGATAGGTGTGACATACACGCTCAAAGCGTCGCTGACCACAGCGATGTGGCGATGTAAGGAGACTGACGACGTGGACATGGCTCTGGCGCCGGAGACGCTGGCGCGGTGGCAGTTCGGCATCACGACCGTCTACCACTTCCTGTTCGTCCCGCTGACGATCTCGCTGGCCGCCCTCACGGCCGGACTGCAGACCGCCTGGGTCCGCACCGAGAAGGAGAAGTACCTCAGAGCGACCAAGTTCTGGGGCAAGCTCTTCCTGATCAACATCGCCATGGGTGTTGTCACCGGCATCGTGCAGGAGTTCCAGTTCGGCATGAACTGGTCCGACTACTCCCGCTTCGTCGGCGATGTCTTCGGCGCCCCGCTCGCCTTCGAGGCGCTGATCGCCTTCTTCTTCGAGTCCACCTTCATCGGCCTGTGGATCTTCGGCTGGGACAAGCTGCCCAAGAAGGTCCACCTGGCCTGCATCTGGATGGTCTCGATCGGCACGCTGCTGTCGGCGTACTTCATCCTGGCGGCCAACTCCTGGATGCAGCACCCCGTCGGCTACCGCATCAACGAGGAGAAGGGCCGCGCCGAGCTGACCGACTTCTGGGCCGTCCTGACCCAGAACACCACGCTCAACCAGGTCTTCCACAGCTTCTCGGCGGCCTTCCTGACGGGCGGCGCCTTCATGGTCGGCATCGCCGCCTTTCACCTGATGCGCAAGAAGCACATCCCGGTGATGCGGACGTCGCTCCGGCTCGGCCTGGTCACCCTCGCGATCGGCGGCATGCTCACCGCGATCAGCGGCGACACCCTCGGCAAGGTCATGTACGAACAGCAGCCGATGAAGATGGCCGCCGCCGAGGCCCTGTGGGACGGCGAGGAACCGGCGCCCTTCTCCGTCTTCGCCTACGGAGACGTCGACAAGGGCCACAACAAGGTCGCCCTGGAGATCCCCGGGCTGCTGTCCTTCCTCGCCCACAGTGACTTCGACTCCTACGTGCCCGGCATCAACGACACCAACAAGGCGCTGCAGGAGCAGTTCGGCCCCGGTGACTACAAGCCCATCGTCCCCGTCGCCTACTGGGGCTTCCGGTGGATGATCGGTTTCGGCATGGCGTCCTTCTCCCTCGGTCTGCTGGGTCTGTGGCTGACGCGGAAGAGGTTCCTGCTGCCGGCCGCGCTGCGGACCGGGGAGGACGAGGTGCCGCACCTGGTGCTGCTGCGCAAGCCGCTGGGCACCAGACTCACCCGCCTGTACTGGCTCCTGGCTCTCTGGACGATGGCGTTCCCGCTGATCGCCAACTCCTGGGGCTGGATCTTCACGGAAATGGGCCGGCAGCCCTGGGTCGTCTACGGCGTGATGCAGACCCGCGACGCGGTCTCCCCCGGTGTCTCCCAGGCGGAGGTCATCATCTCGATGGTCGTCTTCACCACGCTCTACGCCATCCTCGCCGTCATCGAGGTCAGGCTGCTCGCCAAGTACGTCAAGGCGGGCCCGCCCGAGCTCACCGAGGCCGACCTCAACCCGCCCACGAAGATCGGCGGCGACCTCCGTGACGCCGACAAGCCGATGGCCTTCTCGTACTAGGCCGAGGGAGCTGCACAGTCATGGAACTGCACGACGTCTGGTTCGTTCTGATCGCCGTCCTGTGGACGGGCTACTTCTTCCTGGAGGGCTTCGACTTCGGGGTCGGCGTCCTCACCAAGCTGCTCGCCCGCAACCGGGCCGAGAAGCGGGTCCTGATCAACACCATCGGGCCCGTGTGGGACGGCAACGAGGTGTGGCTGCTCACGGCCGGCGGCGCGACCTTCGCCGCCTTTCCCGAGTGGTACGCCACTCTCTTCTCCGGCTTCTACCTGCCTCTGCTCGTCATCCTGGTCTGCCTGATCGTCCGGGGTGTCGCCTTCGAGTACCGGGTGAAGCGGCCGGAGGAGCGCTGGCAGCGCAACTGGGAGACCGCGATCTTCTGGACCTCGCTGATCCCGGCGTTCCTGTGGGGCGTGGCCTTCGGCAACATCGTCCACGGTGTGAAGATCGACCGGGATCTGGAGTACGTCGGCTCCGTCTGGGACCTGCTCAATCCGTACGCCCTCCTCGGTGGCCTGGTCACGCTGACGCTGTTCACCTTCCACGGGACGGTGTTCACGGCACTCAAGACCGTCGGTGAGATCCGCGAACGGGCACGGGCCCTGGCGCTGCGCGTCGGCCTTGTCACGGCCGTGCTGGCTCTGGCCTTCCTGGTCTGGACGCAGGTCGACAGCGGAGACGGCAAGAGCCTGGTCGCCCTCCTGGTGGCCGTCGCCGCCCTGGTCGTCGCCCTGATGGCCAACCAGGCCGGTCGTGAGGGCTGGTCGTTCGCACTGTCCGGCGTCACCATCGTGGCCGCCGTGGCGATGCTCTTCCTGACGCTCTTCCCGAACGTCATGCCGTCCACGCTCAACGCGGACTGGAGCCTCACCGTCACCAACGCCTCGTCCAGCCCGTACACCCTGAAGATCATGACTTGGCTGGCCGCGGTCGCCACGCCGGTCGTCCTGCTCTACCAGGGCTGGACGTACTGGGTGTTCCGCAAGCGGATCGGCACCCAGCACATCGCTGAACCCGCGCACTGAGTCCGGCGGGTGTGTTTCACGTGAAACACACCCTCTGGACGGGAGGGCATGTTTCACGTGAAACCCATCGATCCACGTCTTCTGCGGTACGCCCGCGCCACCCGGTTCTTTCTGACGGCGGTCGTCGTCCTGGGCGCCGTCGGGGCCGGATTGCTCGTCGCGCAGGCGATGCTCATCGCCGAGGTAGTGGTGGGCGCCTTCCAGTACGGCATGACCACCAGCGAACTCCGTACTCCCCTGCTGCTGTTGGTGGCTGTCGCCTGCGGTCGCGCCCTGGTCGGCTGGCTCACCGAACTGGCCGCGCACCGGGCGAGCGCGGCAGTGAAGTCGGAGCTGCGGGGCCGACTGCTGGAACGGGCCACCGCGCTCGGTCCCGGCTGGCTGAGCGGGCAGCGGACCGGGTCGCTGGTGGCGCTGGCCACCCGTGGAGTCGACGCCCTCGACGACTATTTCTCGCGCTATCTGCCCCAATTGGGCCTCGTGGTGGTCGTACCCGTGGCGGTGCTGGCCCGCATCGTCACCGAGGACTGGGTGTCGGCGGCCATCATCGTCGGCACCCTGCCCCTCATCCCGATCTTCATGGTACTGATCGGCTGGGCCACACAGTCCCGGATGGACCGCCAGTGGCGGCTCCTGTCCCGGCTGTCCGGACACTTCCTGGACGTGGTCGCCGGGCTGCCGACGCTGAAGGTCTTCGGGCGGGCCAAGGCACAGGCCGAATCGATCAAGCGCATCACCGGTGCCTACCGCCAGGCGACCATGCGGACGCTGCGGATCGCCTTCCTGTCGTCCTTCGCGCTGGAACTGCTCGCCACGCTCTCCGTGGCGCTCGTCGCCGTCACCATCGGCATGCGGCTCGTCCACGGAGACATGGCCCTGTACGACGGCCTGGTGGTACTCGTCCTGGCGCCCGAGGCCTATCTGCCGCTGCGGCAGGTGGGAGCGCAGTACCACGCAGCGGCGGAGGGGCTTGCCGCCGCCGAGGAGATCTTCGAGGTGCTGGAGCGGCCCGTACCGGCCTCGGGGGCCGGTCCCCTGCCGGCGGACGGTGCCCTGTCCTTCGAGGGCGTGACCGTCCGCTATCCCGGACGCGCAGGGGCCGCCGTGACGGACGTGAGCTTCACCGTCGAGCCCGGCGAGACGGTCGCGCTCGTCGGTCCGAGCGGGGCGGGTAAGTCGACGCTGATCAACGCCCTCCTCGGATTCGTGCACCCGGCCGGCGGACGAGTCCGCATCGGAGGAGCCGATCTCGCCTCCCTCGACCTGGCGCAGTGGCACGCCCGCGTCGCCTGGGTGCCACAACACCCGCACCTGTACGCCGGCACCATCGCCGAGAACGTACGGCTGGCCCGGCCCGACGCCGACGACATCGCCGTACGGCAGGCACTGCGGGACGCGGGCGCGCTGGAGTTCGTGGACGCGCTGCCCGAGGGGACGGCCACCGTGCTCGGGGAGGACGGCGCCGGGCTGTCCGCCGGGCAGCGGCAACGGCTGGCGCTGGCCCGGGCGTTCCTCGCGGACCGGCCGGTACTGCTGCTCGACGAGCCGACGGCCGCCCTGGACGGGGCCACCGAGGCCGAGGTCGTGGCCGCCGTGCGAAGGCTGGCGGAGGGACGGACGGTATTGCTGGTGGTGCACCGCCCGGCGCTGCTGGAGGTGGCCGACCGGGTGGTGCGGCTGGAGGAACCGGTGCCCGTCGCCGCGGCAGATGCTGCCTCCGTGGCGCCCGCTGTCCGCCTCCTCGACGAGGCCGTCGGAGCCGCTGCTCCGGTTACCCCCGAAGAACCGGCCCCCTCGACGGAGGCCGGAGGCGGCGTCCTCGCCAGGGTGCGGGCGATGTCCGGCGCCCGGCGCGGGCGGCTCGTCCTCGCGCTGCTGCTCGGCAGCCTGGCGCTCGGCAGTGCCGTCGGTCTGATGGCCACGTCCGGGTACCTCATCTCGCGGGCCTCCGAGCAGCCGCCGGTGCTGTATCTGATGATGGCCGTGACGGCGACGCGCGCCTTCGGGATCGGGCGGGCCGTGTTCCGCTACGCCGAGCGGCTCGTGTCGCACGACGCCGTGCTGCGGATGCTGGCCGACACCCGGGTCGCCGTGTTCCGGCGCCTCGAACGGCTGGCTCCCTCGGGGCTTCGCCGCAGCCGCCGGGGTGACCTGCTGTCCCGGCTCGTCGCCGACGTCGACACCCTCCAGGACTACTGGCTGCGGTGGCTGCTGCCCGCCGCCTCGGCCGTCGTGGTCTCGGCCGCGTCGGTCGGCTTCACGGCATGGCTGCTGCCGGAGGCCGGCGCCGTGCTCGCGGCCGGCCTGCTCGCGGCCGGAGTCGGGGTGCCGCTGGTCACCGGCGCCGTGGCACGGCGGGCCGAGCGCAGGCTCGCCCCCGCCCGCGGCGTGCTCGCCACCAGGGTGACCGATCTGCTCACCGGCACCGCCGAACTGACCGTCGCCGGTGCCCTGCCCGCGCGGGCCGCCGAGGCGCGCCGGGCCGACGGGACGCTCACCCGAATCGCCTCGCGTGCCGCCACCGCCACCGCGCTGGGCGACGGACTCACCGCGCTGATCTCCGGCCTGACCGTTGCCGGGGCCGCCCTCGTCGGAATCCAGGCGGTCGCCGACGGCCGGCTCGCCGGTGTGGCCATGGCCGTCGTCGTGCTCACCCCGCTGGCCGCCTTCGAGGCCGTACTCGGGCTGCCGCTCGCCGTGCAGTACCGGCAGCGTGTGCACAGGAGCGCCGAGCGGGTGCACGAGGTGCTCGACGCACCCGAGCCCGTACGGGAGCCGGAGGCGCCCCGGCAGGCGCCGGCGTCACCTTTCCCCGTCGTCCTCAAGGGGCTGGCCGCGCGCCACGCCGGGCAGGGCCGGGACGCCCTGGCGGGAGTGGAGCTGACTCTGGCGGAGGGCCGCCGTATCGCCGTGGTCGGGCCGTCCGGGTCCGGCAAGACGACGCTGGCCCAGGTGCTGCTGCGGTTCCTCGACGCGGACGCGGGCTCCTACACGCTGGCCGGCGTGGACGCCTGTGCCCTGGCCGGCGACGACGTACGGCGCCTCGTCGGGCTGTGCGCGCAGGACGCGCACCTCTTCGACAGCTCGGTGCGCGAGAACCTGCTCCTGGCCAGGAAGGACGCCACCGAGGGCGAGCTGCGCGACGCGCTGGCCCGGGCCCGGCTGCTGGAGTGGGCCGACAGCCTTCCCGACGGCCTGGACACGCTGGTCGGTGAGCACGGGGCACGGTTGTCCGGCGGGCAGCGGCAGCGGCTGGCACTCGCCCGGGCGCTGCTCGCCGACTTCCCCGTCCTCGTGCTCGACGAGCCCGCGGAGCACCTCGACCTGCCGACCGCCGACGCGCTCACCGGCGATCTGCTGGCCGCCACCGAAGGCCGTACCACCTTGCTGATCACGCACAGACTGGCAGGCCTGGAGGCCGTGGACGAGGTGATCGTCCTGGGTGAGGGCCGGGTCGTGCAGCGGGGGGTGTACGCGGAGCTGGCCGCGGTTCCGGGGCCGCTGCGGGCGATGGCGGAGCGGGAGGCCGCGTCGGAGCTGCTGGTGGGAGCCCGGTGACCGGCAGGCCGGGGCCGAGGTCTTTCGAAATTCTCAGCGAATCCGACTTTCCTGGACAGAAGGGTCTCATTAGGCTCGGGTCATGCCCCCAGCACCGCTTCCCGGCCCCCCGCCGCACCGCGAGGGGGTCTCGGCCGAGCTTCTGGCGCGGGTGCCGAAACTCCTGGACGCGATGCGGTCCGTCGGCAGTGGACTGGAGCTGCACTCCACGCTGCACCGGATCTGCGAGACGGCGGCCGACCTGGCGAACGCCCGGTACGCGGCCATCGGCGTCGTGGGCGAGGACGGCGACGGCCTCGCCGACTTCGTGCACCACGGCGTCGACGAGGCGACCGTCCGGCGCATCGGCCACCTGCCCGACGGCCGCAAAGGCCTGCTGGGCGCTCTCATCCGCGACCCGGAGCCGGTCCGGCTCAGGGATCTGAGTGAGGACCCGCGCTCGTGCGGTTTCCCCGAGCACCACCCGCCGATGCGCAGCTTCCTCGGCGTCCCCATCCGCGTACAGGGCGAGATCTTCGGCAACCTCTACCTGACGGACAAACACGCGGGCCAGCCGTTCAACGACTACGACCTCGCCATGGTCCGCGTCCTGGCCACGGAGGCCGGTATCGCCATCGGCAACGCGCGTTTGTACGAGGCCGCCCGGCAGCGGGAGCGCTGGATCGACGGGTCGGTCGCCGTGACCACCGCGCTGCTGTCCGGCGGCGACATCGACGAGGCCCTCCAGGTCGTCGCCGAACAGGCCCGCCGGCTCTCCGGAGCGGCCGCCGGAATCGTGCTGCTGCCGGCCGACGGGGGCGGCCTGGAGATCGCGGCCGTGGCAGCGGAACATCCCACGACCCACCTGGGCACGGTCATACCGCCGGAGAACGGCATCGTCGCCGAACTACTCGCAGGACGGGCCGTGTTCGTGGACGACGCCGCCACCGATCCGCGACTGGAGGCCGGGCCGGTGCGCGCGTACGGACCGATCATGCTGCTGCCCCTGTGCCGGGACGGGCGGGTCCTGGGGAGCCTCGTCATGCCCCGTGCCCGCGGGGACCGCCCGTTCACCCGGACGGAACGCGCCCTCGGCGACCGGTTCGCCTCGCAGGCCGCGCTTGCGCTGATGATGGCCGACGCCCAGCGCGACCGGGAGCGGCTCGCGGTGTACGAGGACCGCGATCGCATCGCCCGGGACCTGCACGACCTCGTCATCCAGCGGTTGTTCGCCACGGGAATGATGCTGGAGAGCGCCCAGCGCAGGTCGGTCGTCCCCGAGGTGCGCGACGGGGTGGGCGGGGCCGTCGACGAACTCGACGTCACCATCCAGGAGATCCGCTCGGCGATCTTCGCGCTGCGCCAGCCGGCCGAGGCCCCCGCGGGGCTGCGCACCCGTGTGCTGCGCGAGATCACCATGGCCGCGGCCCCGCTCGGTTTCACGCCCTCGCACCGCTTCGTCGGCCCGGTGGACGCCGCCGTCGGCGAACTGACCGGCAAGAATCTGATCGCGGCGCTGCGCGAGACCCTGTCCAACGCCTTCCGGCACGCCCACGCCACCCGGATCGACGTGGTCGTCGACGCGACGGCGACTCTGGCGGACGGCCGGCGGGGCGTGCGGCTGACCGTAGCGGACGACGGCGTCGGCATCCCCGCGGGCGGTCGGCGCAGCGGCCTGCACAACCTCGAGCGCCGAGCCGAGACCGTCGGCGGCGCCAGTCGGCTCGGGCCGGGCATCGGGGCGGACGGCGCCGGCACGACGGTGCTGTGGGAAGCACCGTACTGAGGGCTGCCGACGCCGTGTTGCCCCATGTGCAGCAGCCGCACTGAGCCGAGTGCAGCAATCGGTCCCCCGCTCGTACGACCTGAACAAGACCGTGCGCCCCCGATCGGTCCACGATCGCTGCCATGCGCTCACCTCGCCGCCATCCGCTGCTCGTACCGGTGTTGCTGTGCGCGCTCGCCGTGCTCGCGGCCCGCCCCACCGACGCCATGGATGAGAACGGTGGCTCCGGAGCCGCTCTCGGTGCGCAGGTGGCGCGGCTGTACGAGGAGGCAGGCAGAGCCACCCAGCAGTACGAGGACGGGCGGCGCGAGGCCGAGGCGCAGCGGTCGAGGGCGCTCGAGTACGAGAAGCGCCTCGACCGGCAGCGGCAGAAGATCGACGGCATGCACGAAGATCTGGGCCGGATCGCCCGCGCCCAGTACCGCAGCGGCGGCGGACTCCCGCTCACCGCGGAGATCATCCTCGCGGAGGATCCCGATGGACTGATGCGGAGTCAACGAGCGCTTTCACGCGCGGATCTGGAGGTCAACAACGCCATCGGCAAGAGCCTGCGGGCCGAGGCCCGCCTCGCCGCCGACGAGGCCGAGGCACAGGCGGCCTGGCAGGCGTTGGAGGAGCGCAACGCCGGTCTGGCGGAGTTGAAGAAGAAGATCGAGGGCAAGCTGGAGGCGGCGCGGTCGCGGCTGGAGGGGGAGGCGGACGCCTCCGTCGCGGCCGGTTCGTGTCCCGGCGCGGTCCGCCTCGACCAGCCGGGCGGACGCTCCAGCCGGCCCTGGGTGGCCCCGGTGGAGACGTACGAGCTGTCGGCGTCCTTCGGCAGCGGCGGGACGCGGTGGGCGAACCGGCACACCGGCCAGGACTTCGCGGTGCCGGTCGGGACACCGGTGCGGTCGGTCGGCACGGGCCGGGTGGTGAAGGTGTCGTGCGGCGGCGCCTTCGGCATCCAGGTCGTGGTCCAGCACGCGGGCGGCTACTACACGCAGTACGCCCATCTCGCCGCTGTCGCCGTCGACCAGGGCGACCGGGTCCGTGCCGGCCAGTGGGTCGGGCAGTCGGGCAGCACCGGCAACTCCACCGGACCGCACCTGCACTTCGAGGTACGGGTCACCCCGGAGATGGGCTCGGGGCTGGACCCGGTGCCGTGGCTGGCGCAACGTGGTGTGCCGCTCTGACGGAAACGCGGGACTCGGCGTCGTGCGGGACGGGCGTCGTGCGGGACCCGGCGCCGGTCCGGAGGCGCTGCCGGACCGAAGGCCCCCGGGACCGGCCGCTAGGGCAGGTCCGTCAGCATCCGCTCGATCACGACCGCCACGCCGTCGTCGTTGTTGGCCACCGTCCGCCCCGACGCGGCGGCGATCACGTCCGGGTGCGCGTTGCCCATGGCGTACGACCGCCCCGCCCAGGTGAGCATCTCCACGTCGTTCGGCATGTCACCGAAGGCGACGACCTCCTCGTGCGAGATGCCGCGCTCGGCGCAGCACAGGGCGAGCGTGCTGGCCTTGGAGACCTCCGGCCCGCTGATCTCCAGCAGGGCGCTGGGGCTGGACCGGGTGACGTTGGCGCGGTCGCCGATGGCGAGGCGGGCCAACGTGAGGAAGCCGTCGGGGTCCAGCTCGGGATGGAAGGCGAGGATCTTGAGGACCGGCTCGGCGGCGGCGCGACCGCCCGGCGCCAGGATCTCCTCGGCGGGCAGGAGGTCGTCGGGGACCTCCATGTGCATCTTCGGGTACGCCGGCTCCTGGTGGAAGCCGTACGTCTGCTCGACCGCGTACACCGTGCCGGGCGCCGCCTCACGCAGCAGCCGTACGGCGTCCAGCGCGTTGTCCCGGGCCAGCTCCCGGACCTTCACGAACCGGTGGGCGCCGGGGCCGCCGTGCAGGTCGACCACGGCGGCACCGTTGCCGCAGATGGCGAGGCCGTGACCGTGGACGTGGGCACTGACGACGTCCATCCAGCGGGCGGGGCGGCCGGTGACGAAGAAGACCTCGATGCCCGCCTTCTCGGCGGCGGCCAGCGCGGCGACCGTGCGCGGTGAGACCGACTTGTCGTCGCGCAGCAGTGTGCCGTCGAGATCGGTGGCGATGAGCCGCGGGCGGGTGGCGGCGGCCGGGGGCTCGGGCTGTCGGGTCGCTGAGGTCACCCGGTCATTGTCACGCATATGCCTGCACGATCGTGCGCGAGTCCGCACATCTGTGAGCTACGGCTCTCATTCCTTCAGCTGCGCCAGTGCCTCCATGGCGATCCGCTCGAAGATCTTCTCGTCCGCCGTGAAGTCGGAGTCGGGGATCGGCCAGTGGACCACGAGTTCGGTGAAGCCCAGATCGCGGTGCCGGCCCGCGAAGTCCACGAACGCGTTCACGGACTCCAGCGGCCGACTGCGGTCGGGTGTGAAGCCGGTGAGCAGGACCCTGTCCAGCTCACTCCCCTCGCGGCCGATCGCGGCGCAGGCGTCGGCCAGCTTGTCGCCCTGCTCCCGCAGTGCCCGGTCGGACTGCTCAGGGGTGCCGTTCTCGTACAGCTTCGGGTCGCCGGTGGTCACCCATGCCTGCCCGTACCGCGCGGCGAGCCGCAGCCCGCGGGGACCGGTCGCGGCGACCGCGAACGGCAGCCGGGGTCGCTGCACGCATCCCGGGATGTTGCGCGCCTCGTGCGCCGAGTAGAAGTCGCCCTCGTACGACACGGCGTCCTCGGTCAGCAGCCGGTCGAGCAGCGGGAGGAACTCGGCGAGCCGGTCGGCCCGCTCTCGGGGAGTCCACGGCTCCTGGCCGAGCGCCGTGGCGTCGAAGCCGGTGCCGCCCGCTCCTATGCCGAGCGTGACCCGGCCGCCGGAGATGTCGTCGAGGGAGATCAGCTCCTTTGCGAGCGTCACCGGGTGCCGGAAGTTCGGGGAGGTCACCAGGGTGCCCAGGCGAAGGCGCTCGGTGACGGCCGCGGCAGCGGTGAGCGTCGGCACGGCGCCGAACCACGGCCCGTCCCGGAAGCTCCGCCAGGACAGATGGTCGTAGGTGTACGCGGTGTGAAAACCGAGCTGCTCGGCACGTGTCCAGGCCGAACGGCCGCCCTCGTGCCAGCGGCGGTACGGGAGGATGACGGTGCTCAGACGCAGACTCATGTCTCCGAGCCTATGCGGCCGACCTCGGTTTCACGTGAAACAGCCCCGGCGTCACCGTACGCGACTGCTCAGCCACGGGGTGAGGAGGATCATCGGCACGAACTCCTTGTGCGCGCGGTCGCCCGGCAGCGGCACGATCAGGCGGTAGCCGGGCGGAAAGCGGCGCCCCTTGACGAACGCGAGACCGCCGAAGACGGAGCGTAGGAAGGCGGGCACGTCGCCGCGCGGGATGTCCGGGCACTCCACGTTCTCGACGGTGATCAGGGCGTCGCCCTCGGGAAAGAGCCGGACGCTCACCCGGGGCACTCCGCCGAACTCGACGAACGCCTCATGGGCGAGGGAGCCGTCGGCGTCGGTGGTCACTCCCACGCCCGCGGCGCTGCGGCGGGAGGTCTGGTCGGCGCCGATGTCGTCGGTGACCTCGATCTCCAGTGCGTACTCCGCTGCGATGGCGCGGAGAGCGGTGACGGCGGCTTGGGTGGTGGGCAACTGCTCCATGCCACCGATCATGTGGGATCAGTGCCGAGCGGGAAAGCGCACGTACCGCGGTGGCACGTTCTTCGTCAGCCAGACCCCGTTGGCGCTGACGTGGAAGCCATGGCCGTCGCGGTGCATGGCGGCGGCGTCCACCGACAGCACGACCGGCCGGCCGCGGCGGGCACCGACCCGGGTCGCGGTCTCGCGGTCCGGCGAGAGGTGCACGTCGTGCCGGTTCATCGGCCTCAGCCCCTCGGCGCGGATCGCTTCCAGGTGCCGGGCCACGGTCCCGTGGTAGAGGTACGGCGGCGGGGTCGCCTCGGGCAGTGCCAGGTCCACGTCGATGGTGTGACCCTGGCTGGCGCGGATGCGGGTGCCCTCGATCGCGAAGCGCCGCTTGTCGTTGGTGGCGACCACGTGGTCGAGTTCCTCGCGGGTGAAGCGGAAGCCGTGCGCCGCGGCTGCGGCGATCAGCGCGTCGATCTCGGCCCAGCCGGCCTCGTCGAGTGTGAGCCCGATTCTCTCCGGCTGGTGGCGCAGATGCTTCGACAAATACTTGGACACCTTCACGGTGCGCCTGTCGTCCATGTGTTCCTGTTGCATGGAATCAGCGTGCCGAGAGAGACACGCGTCACGCGATCGATTTTGCCGCCGAGGTTTGATCCACAGCCAAGTGTGGTTATCCACAGGGCCGTTGGGGCTGCCTGTGGAAACTACAGTGGCGGCTTCACACGTGCGAGGCGCCTCAACGCCCCGGGAACGAAACGGGACATGAGATGGGCGCCTCGTGCCTCCGGCGTCACCGGGACCACGGCCTTGTTGCGCACGACCGCCTCCAGGACGGCGGCGGCCACCTTTTCCGGCGAGTAGTTGCGCAGCCCGTACAACCGCGCCGTGCGCCGCTGCCGTCGCTTCTCCTCGTCGGCGTCGACGCCCGCGAAGTGCGCCGTGGAGGTGATGTTGGTGTTGACGAGGCCGGGGCAGACCGCCGTGACGCCGATCCCCTGCCCGGCCAGCTCGGCGCGCAGGCACTCGCTCAGCATCAGTACGGCCGCCTTGGAGGTGCCGTAGGCGGGCAGCGCCCTGGAGGGCTGGAACGCCGCCGCCGACGCGGTGTTGACGATGTGGCCGCCCTGCCCGCGTTCGGCCATGTGCCTGCCGAAGAGGCGGCAGCCGTGGATCACGCCCCACAGGTTGACGTCGAGGACCTTCTTCCAGTCCTCCGGCGTGGTGTCGAAGAAGGAGCCCGACATGCCGATCCCGGCGTTGTTCACCAGGATGTCCACCACGCCGTACTCGGCGGCGACCTTCTCCGCGAGCTTCTCCATGGCCTGCTCGTCGGAGACGTCGACGGTCTCCGCCCAGGCCGCCCGCGCACCGATCAGCCGGGACAGCTCCGCGGTGCGGGCGGCGGCCTCGGCGTCCCGGTCGACGGCCACCACGCGTGCGCCGGCCTCGGCGAACGCGAACGCCGTGGCCCGCCCGATGCCGTTGCCCGCGCCGGTGACCAGGACCAGCTGCCCGCCGAAGCGGTCGGCGTGCTTCCCGCTCGCCGCGACCTCGGGCCGTCCGCTGTCGACGGCGGTGACGAACTCCGTGATCCAGTCCGCCAGCCGGTCCGGACGGGTGCGCGGCACCCAGTGCTTCGCGGGCAGCGTACGGCGGGTCAGCCGTGGTGCCCACAGCTCCAGTTCGTCGTAGAGCCGCTCCGAAAGGAACGCGTCGCCGAGGGGCGTGACGAGCTGCACGGGCGCGTGCGCGTAGGCGTCGTCGCGCGGGCGGCGCAGCCGGGGCCGGACGTTGTCCCGGTACAGCCACGCCCCGTGCGCCGCGTCCGAGGGCAGGGACGGGGTCGGGTAGTCGCCACCGGGTACCTTCTCGACGCGTCGCAGGATGCCCGGCCAGCGCTTGCCGAGGGGGCCGCGCCAGGCCAGTTCGGGCAGTACGGGCGTGTGCAGCAGGTAGACGTACCAGGACTTGGCGCCCTGGCCGAGGAGCTGCCCGATCCGGCGCGGGGTGGGACGCCTGAGACGTTTGTTGATCCAGTGCCCGAAGTGGTCGAGGGACGGCCCCGACATCGAGGTGAAGGAGGCGATGCGGCCCTCGGTGCGCCTGACCGTCACGAACTCCCAGGACTGCACCGAGCCCCAGTCGTGGCCCACGAGGTGCACGGGCCGGCCGGGACTGACGGCGTCCGCAACGGCCAGGAAGTCGTCCGTCAGCTTCTCCAGCGTGAACCCGCCGCGCAGCGGGCTCGGCGCGGTGGACCGGCCGTGGCCCCGGACGTCGTAGAGGACCACGTGGAAGCGGTCGGCGAGGCGGGCGGCGACCTCGGACCAGACCTCCTTGCTGTCCGGGTACCCGTGCACCAGGACGATCGTGGGCTGGTGCGGGCCGCCCAGTTCGGCCACGCACAGCTCGACCCCGCCCGTACGCACCCAGCGCTCCCGCGCACCGTCCAGCACCGTCATCGCTCCTCCGCCCAGCGCCGCACGTGCGGCAGATCGTCGTCCAGCCAGAAGGCGCTCTGCTCGGGATCCGTGGAGTCGGTGACGACCAGGATCTCCTCGAACTTCGCGCCCGTGCCCCGGAAACCGAGGTGGGGTTCGACCGCCCACAGCCCCGGCCGGGGCGGGTGGTCGGAGAAGCGGTACGGCGACCACAGCGGGGACCAGCCCTCGCGGTGGCCGTGCAGCGCGTCGCTCGCCAGACCTCTGAGCGACTGCGTGCCGAAGCCGAACAGGCGCGGGGACAGGCGCCGTTCCCGTACCCGGTCCACCTTGTGGGCGATCACGCCGAAGGGGTAGGCGCGGTGCCGGTTGGCGTAGCCCTGGCGGACCATGAGCCGGTCCACGTCCTCGTAGATCTCCCGCAGCGGGCGGCGTTCGCGAACCTCGCGCAGGATCAGCTCGCGGTGCGCCTCCAGGTCGGCCGTCAGCCGCCGCTGCACGGGATGGGGGCCGAGCGAGCCGGAGTAGCCGATGTCGGCGGTGAAACCCCTGTGCACCGGGGCCATGTCCAGGATGAAGGGCATGCCCGGCTCCAGCCGGCGCCCAGTCGGGAAGAACTGCAGCGGAACGCGGAAGTCCGTGAAGGCCGTGCGGTCGCCGAACCAGGCGAAGGGCAGGTGGAACCAGTCCCGGACGCCCCGCTCCCGCAGCCACTCGCGCTGCATGCGGGCCGCCTCCCGCTCGGTCACCCCCGGCTCCAGCCGGGCCGCCACGGCCTCGGCGCACTCATAGGCGAGGCGCTGCACCTCCCGGAATCCCCGCAGCTGCGTGCGGAACTCCGTGCCCGGTCCTGATGTCACTGCCGTCGTCATGCCACCCCGTCCCACGCGTCGGTCCGTCCACCCGCCCCACGAGCCGGGCGCGCTCCGTGCCGACCGACCGTGCTACTCGTCCGTAACGTGACGCCGCCGAATCTCCCAGTTGTTAGACCTGGCGTCAATAGTGCGGGTCAAAGGCGGGGCGAACGGCCCCGGAAGACCGCTCCGTAGCTCTCAGGCACGGCATCCCCTACGGGCCCGTACTACTCGAGTCTGACTCCAAGACGGCTCTCCGGTCTGACGACCGCAGTGGCGCGCGTCACTACTGTCGTGGATGTGACTGTGATCGCGACCGAAAGCCTGAGCAAGCGGTACCCCCGGGTGACCGCGCTCGACCGGCTCTCCGTGGACGTCGGACCCGGTGTGACCGGACTCGTCGGTGCCAACGGCGCCGGCAAGTCCACCCTGATCAAGATCCTGCTGGGTCTGTCTCCCGCCACCGAGGGCCGGGCCGAAGTGCTCGGACTCGATGTCGCCACCAAGGGCGCCGACATCCGCGAGCGAGTCGGCTACATGCCGGAACACGACTGCCTGCCGCCCGACGTCTCGGCCACCGAGTTCGTCGTCCACATGGCACGCATGTCCGGCCTGCCCCCCACCGCCGCGCGCGAACGCACGGCCGACACCCTGCGCCACGTCGGCCTGTACGAGGAGCGCTACCGGCCCATAGGCGGCTACTCGACCGGCATGAAGCAGCGCGTGAAGCTCGCGCAGGCCCTCGTCCACGACCCCCAGCTGGTCTTCCTCGACGAGCCCACCAACGGCCTCGACCCGGTCGGCCGCGACGAGATGCTCGGCCTCATCCGCCGCATCCACACCGACTTCGGCATCTCCGTCCTGGTCACCTCGCACCTGCTGGGCGAGCTGGAACGCACCTGCGACCACGTCGTCGTCGTGGACGGCGGCAAGCTGCTGCGCTCCAGCTCCACCACGGACTTCACCCAGACCACGACGACCCTCGCGATCGAGGTCACCGACACCGACGAGCACCCCGACGGCACCCGTGCGGTGCGCGACGCGCTCGACGCGCGCGGGGTGACCGTCCAGGACGGCAGCGGCCTGCCCGGCGCAGGCCACGTCCTGCTGCTCACCGCGGCGGGCGAAGAGACCTACGACCTGGTCAGAGACGTCATCGCCGACCTCGGCCTCGGCCTGGTGCGCATGGAGCAGCGCCGGCACCACATCGCGGAGGTCTTCCAGGACAGCGACGCAGAACGGAAGGAGGCGGTCGGCCATGGCAGCTGAACAGCCCACAGCCACGGTGCCGGGTGACCAGACCCGCATCCACAACATCGGCTACCGCAGCTACGACGGCCCCCGCCTCGGCCGCGCCTACGCCCGCCGCTCGCTGTACTCGCAGTCCCTGCGCGGCGCCTACGGCCTCGGCCGCTCGGCCAAGTCCAAGGTGCTGCCCATGCTGCTGTTCGTGGTGATGTGCCTGCCCGCGGCCATCATGGTCGCCGTCGCCGTCGCCACCAAGGCCAATGACCTGCCCCTGGACTACACGCGCTACGCGATCGTCCTCCAGGCCGTCATCAGCCTCTACGTCGCCTCGCAGGCCCCCCAGTCCGTCTCGCGCGACCTGCGCTTCAAGACCGTGCCGCTGTACTTCTCGCGGCCGATCGAGACCGCCGACTACGTCCGGGCCAAGTACGCGTCACTGGCCTCGGCCCTGTTCATCCTCACCGCCGCCCCCCTGCTCGTGCTCTATGTGGGCGCGCTGCTCGCCAAACTCGACTTCGCGGACCAGACCAAGGGGTTCGCACAGGGACTCGTCTCCGTGGCACTGCTCTCGCTGCTCTTCGCCGGCCTCGGCCTGGTGGTCGCGTCGGTCACCCCGCGCCGCGGTTTCGGCATCGCGGCCGTCATCGCGGTCCTGACCATCACCTACGGCGCGGTCTCCACCCTCCAGGCCATCGCGGACGTCCAGGGCAGCTCCGGGGCCGTCGCCTGGATCGGCCTGTTCTCGCCGATCACCCTCATCGACGGAGTGTCGTCGGCCTTCCTGGGCGCCACCTCGGCCTTCCCCGGCGGGGTCGGCCCGAGCGACGGCGAGGGCGCGGTCTACGTCCTCGTCACCCTGGGTCTGATCGCCGGCGCCTACGGCCTGCTGATGCGCCGCTACCAGAAGGTGGGACTGTGACCACGCTGAACATCGACCACGTCTCCCGCTGGTTCGGCAACGTGGTCGCCGTCAACGACATCACCATGACGATCGGCCCCGGCGTCACCGGCCTCCTCGGCCCCAACGGCGCGGGCAAGTCCACCCTCATCAACATGATGGGCGGCTTCCTCGCCCCCTCCACCGGCACCGTCACCCTCGACGGCCAGCCCGTCTGGCGCAACGAGGCCATCTACAAGCACATCGGCATCGTCCCCGAGCGCGAGGCGATGTACGACTTCCTCACCGGCCGTGAGTTCGTCCTCGCCAACGCCGAACTGCACGGTCTCGGCGCCAAGGCGGCCCAGGAAGCGCTCGCCACGGTCGACATGGAGTACGCGCAGGACCGGAAGATCGCCACGTACTCCAAGGGCATGCGGCAGCGCGTGAAGATGGCGAGCGCCCTCGTCCACAACCCCTCGCTGCTCCTGCTGGACGAGCCCTTCAACGGCATGGACCCGCGTCAGCGCATGCAGCTGATGGACCTGCTGCGCCGCATGGGCGACGAGGGCCGCACCGTGCTGTTCTCCTCGCACATCCTCGAAGAGGTCGAACAACTCGCCTGGCACATCGAGGTCATCGTCGCCGGACGGCACGCGGCCAGCGGCGACTTCCGCAAGATCCGCCGCCTGATGACCGACCGGCCGCACCGCTACCTGGTGCGCTCCAGCGACGACCGGGCCCTCGCGGCAGCGCTGATCGCCGACCCGTCGACGTCCGGCATCGAGGTCGACCTCGCCGAGGGCGCACTGCGCATCCAGGCCGTCGACTTCGGCCGGTTCACGGCCCTGCTGCCGAAGGTCGCCCGCGACCACGGCATCCGGCTGCTCACGGTCTCGCCGTCCGACGAGTCCCTCGAGTCCGTCTTCTCGTATCTCGTCGCGGCGTAGGAGGCCGAAGAATGTACGACCCCACAGTCGCCAGGCTCACCTATCGAGCCCTGCTCGGCCGCCGCCGGGCGTTCATCCTGGGCGCGCTGCCCCTGCTGCTGCTCGTCATCGCCGTGGCCGTGCGCGCGCTCGCGGGCGCCGACGATCAGACGGCGGCGGACGTGCTGGGCGGATTCGCCCTCGCCACCATGGTGCCGATCATCGGTGTCATCGCCGGAACCGGAGCCATCGGCCCCGAGATCGACGACGGCTCGGTGGTGTATCTGCTGTCCAAGCCCATCAAGCGGCCGACGATCATCTTCACCAAGCTGATCGTTGCCATCGCCGTGACGATGGTCTTCTCCGCCGTGCCGACCCTGCTCGCCGGTCTGATCCTCAACGGCAACGGCCAGCAGGTCGCCGTCGCCTACACCATCGCCGCGCTGGTCGCCTCCATCGCCTACGCCGCGCTGTTCCTGCTTCTGGGCACGGTGTCCCGGCACGCGGTGGTCTTCGGGCTCGTCTACGCCCTCGTGTGGGAGGCCCTGTTCGGTTCCCTGGTGCCCGGCGCCCGGACCCTGAGCGTCCAGCAGTGGTCGCTGGCGGTGGCCCAGAAGGTCGCCGACGGGAATCTGGTGACCTCCGACGTCGGCCTGCCGACCGCGACGGTTCTGCTGGCCGGCGTCACCGTGCTCGCGACCTGGTACGCGGGACAGAAGCTGCGGACGTTGAAGCTCGCCGGGGAGGAGTGACCGGGCGGCCCCGGTCCTGACGGGGCCTTCACCCCGGCCCGGGCACACTGGGCCGAGGAACGCACGCAGGAGACACGGGGGACGCAGGGCTGGGAGGGACCGGGATGGCGGGCCAGACACCTCGGCGGGACGGCCGCGGACAGCCGGAGGACGGTGCCGGCGACGCCGCCGGGCACGGCACCACGGACAGTGCCGGTGACGACACCTGGGACGGCCTCGTCCTGGACGAGGAGTTCGTGCGCGACGCCGACACCTCCGAGCCGTCGGCCCGCGCCCGGATGCTCGCCGCCCGCTGGCGCCGCGAGAAACCGGAGCCGCAACCGTGGCGCTCCGACGAGCCGCCCGCCGGATGGTTCTTCAGCAAGGCCCGCCGTCGCAGGTGGCGCCGACGATAAGGCGGCGTACATCCGCTTTTAATCGGTGGCGTCCGGCTTTCCGTACCGGCACTGTGGTGAACGCACGAGGCTGGACGGTGCCGGCGAATCGGGCGGCCGCTTCGAGCACGCGAGACGCCTCGCGTGGGCCGACCGACGGGGACGCCGGCGCCGTCCGGGCCGTGCGGCCGGCAGCCCCGGTCTCCGAGACCCGGGCTGTCGGTGGCCGGGGTCAGGCCGCCAGCCGCTCCAGTACCACCGCGATACCGTCCTCGTCGTTCGAGGACGTCACCTCGTCGGCCACCGCCTTGAGCTCCTCGTGGGCGTTGGCCATCGCCACACCACGGGCCGCCCAGCCGAACATCGGGACGTCGTTGGGCATGTCGCCGAACGCGATCGTGTCCGCGGCCTTCAGACCCAGTCGGCGCGCCGCCAGCGACAGCCCGGTGGCCTTGGACAGGCCGAGGGGGAGCAGCTCGACGACGCCCGCGCCCGCCATGGTCACCGTGACGAAGCCGCCCGCGGTGCGCCGGGCCGCCTCGGCCAGCTCGTCGTCCGACAGGGTCGGATGCTGGATGTAGATCTTGTTCAGCGGCGCCGACCACAGGTCCGAGGCGTCGGTGAACGGCACCGCCGGCAGGTCGCCCCCGACCGCGTAGCCCGGGCCGACCAGGACGTCTCCGTCCAGGCCGTCACGGCTCGCGGCCAGGTACAGCGGGCCGGTCTCCGCCTCGATCTTGGCAAGCGCCACCCCGGCCAGCTGACGGTCCAGCGTGACCGAGGTCAGCAGCCGGTGCTCCCCGGCGTGGTAGACCTGCGCGCCCTGGCCGCAGACGGCCAGCCCGTCGTACCCGAGGTCGTCGAGGATGTGCCGGGTCCACGGGACCGCGCGGCCGGTGACCACGATGTGGGCCGCGCCCGCCGCGGTGGCCGCGGAGAGCGCGTCACGGGTGCGCTGCGAGATAGTGTCGTCGCCGCGCAGCAGCGTGCCGTCGAGGTCGGTCGCGACCAGCCGGTACGGGAAGCTCGCGGCGGAGCCGGCGTCGGAGACCGTGGCGGACCGGGTGTCGGGGACCGTGGTGGAGCCGGTGTCAGTCACTTGGCCACCGGCTCCAGGACCTCCCGGCCGCCCAGGTACGGGCGCAGCACCTCGGGCACGCGCACCGAACCGTCGGCCTGCTGGTGGTTCTCCAGGATCGCCACGATCGTGCGCGGTACGGCGCACAGCGTGCCGTTGAGCGTTGCCAGCGGGCGCACCTTCTTGTCCTCGCGGACCCGGATCGACAGCCGGCGCGACTGGAACTCGGTGCAGTCCGAGGTCGAGGTCAGCTCGCGGTACTTGCCCTGGGTCGGGATCCACGCCTCGCAGTCGTACTTGCGCGCGGCCGAGGAACCCAGGTCGGCCGAGGCGACGTCGATGACCCGGAACGGCAGCTCCAGCGACGTCAGCCACTGCTTCTCCCACTCCAGCAGGCGCTGGTGCTCGGCCTGCGAGTCCTCGGGGAGGACGTAGGAGAACATCTCGACCTTGTCGAACTGGTGCACCCGGAAGATGCCCCGGGTGTCCTTGCCGTGCGAGCCGGCCTCGCGGCGGAAGCAGGGCGAGAAGCCGGCGTAGCGCAGCGGCAGGCGGTCGGCGTCGAGGATCTCGTCCATGTGGTACGCGGCGAGCGGTACCTCGGACGTGCCGACCAGGTACAGGTCGTCCTTGTCGAGGTGGTAGACGTCCTGGGCGGCCTGGCCGAGGAAGCCGGTGCCCGCCATGGACTGCGGGCGCACCAGCGCCGGGGTCAGCATCGGCGTGAACCCGGCCGCCGTGGCCTGCGCGATCGCCGCGTTGACCAGGGCGAGCTCCAGGAGCGCGCCGACGCCGGTCAGGAAGTAGAAGCGCGAGCCCGAGACCTTGGCGCCGCGCTCGACGTCGATGGCGCCGAGCAGCTGACCCAGCTGCAGGTGGTCCCTGGGCTCGAAGCCCTCGGCCGCGAAGTCGCGGTGGGTGCCGTGCGTCTCCAGCGTGACGAAGTCCTCCTCGCCGCCGACGGGCACGTCGGGGTGGACGAGGTTGCTGAGCCGCTGGAGCAGCTCCTGGGTCTCGGCGTCGGCGGTGTCGCGCTCGGCGTCGGCTGCCTTGACCTCGGTCTTCAGCTGCTCGGCGCGCTTGAGCAGCTCGGCCTTCTCGTCTCCGGAGGCCTTGCCGATGAGCTTGCCGAGGCCCTTCTGCTCGGCGCGCAGCTCGTCGAAGCGGACGCCGGACGACCTGCGCCGCTCGTCGGCAGACAGGAGGGAGTCGACGAGCGCGACATCCTCTCCACGGGCGCGCTGCGAGGCGCGCACACGGTCGGGGTCCTCACGGAGCAGGCGAAGGTCAATCACGCGGTCAAGGCTACCGGTGCGCGGTCACGGGTCTCGACTCACTATTGCCGAACGCGGGTCTCACGTTCCGCTATGCGGGAATTGCGGCATAAGTGCCTCTTGATCGCACGCGGTCTCACGTGATTCGCGCATGGTCCGCGCGCGTCAATGAAAGGCGCCCGCATTCCCCGGAACGAGGCGGCCGACGAGGGGCGGGTTGACCGGATTTCCTTGTGGAGAACGGGACTTGAGGCCTTCCGTGCGCTCGTCTGTCCACAGGAATCCCCCGTCGGGAAAAGTTATCCACAGGCTGTGTGCAAGATCTGTGGACTCACGGAGGTGATCATTCCCAATTCTCGAGGTGGGCCACCCAAACCCTCCACGCCCCCACTTTCGAGTGGAAACAGGGCACCCGGTGTCACTCCGGAGGATGGCGGGTGAGAAACAGGTGGACGAAGGGTGACCTGGACGCCTGTGGACGAAGTGGGGGCTGTAGGGGGATTTGTCGACTGAGTCCCACTTCGTTGTCGACTTGTCCCCAGGTCGAGAAGCGGACCTGTGGATAACTTGGAGCGCTCCTGTGGACAACGAAAATCAGCAGGTAGGACTGGCCGGTTCCGGCCGTCAGAAACGGCCGTCCTGGCAGCGCGCCACCCAGTCCGCCGCTGCCACGAAGTCCTCGTCGGAGGTGCCCCGCCGCAGCGCGTCCACGTCCGCCGGTTCGGCCTCCGCCCGCGGGTACGACCCGAGGTAGCGCACCTGGAGACAGGTCCGCTTCAGGCCCATCAGGGCATCGGCCACCCGGCGGTCGGAGATGTGCCCCTCGGCGTCGATGCAGAAGCAGTAGTTGCCGATGCCGGCACCGGTGGGCCGGGACTGCAGCAGCATCAGGTTGACGCCCCGGGTCGCGAACTCGCTCAGCAGGTCGCGCAGGCCGCCGGGGTGGTCGTCGCGCTGCCAGAGCACGACGGACGTCTTGTCCGCGCCGGTCGGTGCTGCGGGCCTGGCGGGCCGGCCGACCAGCACGAAGCGCGTCTGCGCGTTCTCCGCGTCGTGGATGTCGGCCTCCAGGACCTCCAGGCCGTAGCGGGCCGCGGCGAACTCGCCGGCGAACGCCGCGTCGTAACGGCCCTCCTGCACCAGGCGGGCGCCGTCGGCGTTGGAGGCGGCCGACTCCCAGGCCACGTCCGGGAGGTGCGCCTTGATCCAGTTGCGTACCTGGGGCTGGGCCGCCGGGTGGGCGGTGACCGTCTTGACGTCCGACAGCTTGGTGCCGGGGCGGACCAGCAGCGCGAAGGTGATGGACAGCAGCACCTCGCGGTAGATCATCAGCGGCTGGCCGGCGACCAGCTCGTCGAGGGTGGTGGTGATGCCACCCTCCACGGAGTTCTCGATCGGCACGAACGCGGCCTCGGCCTCGCCGGTGCGGACCGCGTCGAGCGCGGACTGGACGGACACGTACGGGACCAGCTCCCGGGTCGCCGTCTCCGGAAGTGTGCGCAGAGCGACTTCGGTGAAGGTGCCTTCGGGGCCGAGATACGCGTAACTGGCTGGCATGTCCTCACCCTAATAGGCCCGGGGAGACCGGGCCCACGTGTCCCGCACACCCCGCTCTCCGGGGTGGTTCCCGGCCGGTTTCACCCCTCCAGCAGCCGCTGTCCCACGTACTCTCCCTCCGCCGCCCCGCCCGGCACCGCGAACAGACCGCTCGCCTCGTGCCGGATGAACCGCGAGAGCGCGTCACCCCGGTCCAGCTTGCGCTGCACCGGCACGAAGCCGCGCAGCGGATCGGCCTGCCAGCAGATGAAGAGCAGTCCCGCGTCGGGGACGCCGTCCGCGTCGAAGCCGTCGTGGTACGAGAAGGGACGGCGGACCATGGCCGCGCCGCCGTTCTGGTCGGGACGGGTGATGCGGGCATGGGCATTGATCGGGACGACCAGGTTCCCGGCGTCGTCCGTCTTCTCCAGGTCCATCTCGGTCGTCTCGGTGCCCCCGGACAGAGGTGCCCCGTCGGACTTGCGGCGCCCGATGACGTCCTCCTGGGCCTGGACCGAGAGCTTCTCCCAGTCGTCGAGGATCATGCGGATGCGGCGTACGACGGCGTAGGAGCCGTTCGCCATCCAGGCCTGCTCGCTCTCCCCGGGCTGCCCGGGGACGAAGATCCGCTGGTCGAAGTCGGCGTCGGCGGGCTTCGGGTTGCGAGTGCCGTCGACCTGGCCCATGAGGTTGCGGGCGGTCATGGGGTGGGCGGTGGCGCCCGGCGAGCGGTTGAAGCCGTTCATCTGCCATCGGACCCGGGCGGCCGATCCGGCGTCCTGCTGGATCGCGCGCAGGGCGTGGAAGGCCACCAGGGCGTCGTCGGCGCCGATCTGCACCCACAGGTCGCCGTTGCTGCGGTTCTTGTCGAGGTGGTCGGAGGAGAAGTCGGGCAGCGGGTCGAGGGCTACCGGGCGCTGCTTGTCCAGGCCGGTCCTGCCGAAGAAGCTGTGCCCGAAACCGAAGGTGACGGTCAGCGAGGAGGGCCCCGCGTCCCGGGCCACGCCCGTGTCACGGGTACCGGCAGGCTCCCCCGCCATCAGCCGCCGCGCGGTGTCGGACCAGCGGCGCAGCAGTGCGGCGGCCTCCCTGCGGCCGGCGCCCGCCGCCAGGTCGAACGCGACGAGGTGCCCGCAGGCCTGCATCGGGGTGGTGATGCCGGGCTGATGTTTCCCGTGAAACATCACCTGCTCGTCGCCCAGCGAGGTGAGCGGTGTGGCCGCTGAGGAGGGCGCGGCGGCGTAACCCGCGGCGCCACCGGCCGCGCCGAGGACGAGCCCGGTGGCGCCGGCGGTGCCGAGCAGCCGCCGCCGTGAGACGCCCTGGCGCGTGGTGGTGTTCTCGGAGTCGAGCGGCCCGGGTTTGCCGGGCGCCCCGCGGGTCGCCTCGGGGGTACGGGTCTCCGGGATGGACTGGTCAGCCATGGTGCGGTTCAGCCGATCTGCGCGTTCTTGGAGACGGACACCTGGTCGATGTCGGAGGTCCGTACGGTCACGGCGACCTCCCAGTCGCCGGCCATCGGGATCTGCACTCCGCTCGCCGACCAGTGTCCGGTGGTGATGTGGTCGGGGACGACGGGGAGCGGCCCGATGTCCTTGGCCTCCTGGGTGAAGGCGACCTTCACCTCGGGGATGTCGAAGGCGTCGCCGTTCGGGCGCTCGACGTAGAGGTGCATGTCGTTGGCGCCCACCCGGGCGGGGTCGAGCTCGACCCGTACGACTCCCTTGCCGTTCTGGCCACCGGTGTCGAAGGGCATGTCCAGGGTGACCGCACCGGAGGAGGGGCCGGTCGTGGCGGCGGGGGACGAATTGGCTGCCTTGGCCTCCTCCTCGGTCCGGCCGGGCTCGGTCTGGGTCAGTACGGTGGTGACGGCGAGCAGCACGACGGCGATGCCCGCCTCGGCGAGCACGGAGCGGCGCAGACCGAAGCGGTGGGGGTCGGCGTCGCGTTGCCGCTTCTGCCGGGCGGCCTCCACGGCCGCGCGCTGCCGGGCGAGCTGGGCGGCACGCCGGGATTCGCCGGAGCCCTTCGACGCACCGGAGGAGCCCTGCCCGGGAGCCTTCGCTGTCCCGACTCCCTTCGTTGCCCCGACCCCCTTCGCCGCCCCGGACACCTTTTCGGCGGCTTTCGCCTTCTCGGCTGACCTCGCCTGGTCGCCGGCCTTCGCCTTCCCGGTGGGCCTCGCCTTCTCGGTCTTACGGCCGTCGGACGCCCCGGCCTGCTCCTTCTCCCGCTGACGGGCGATGGCCGGCGCCGCCTCCGCCAGCTGCGCCGTCCACCGGCGCGAGAGGTAGGCGATGCCGACCAGCACCGCCACGAGCCCGATCTTGACGAGGAGCAGCTGTCCGTACCGGGTGTCGGTGAAGGCCGTCCAGGAGCCGAGCTGGCGCCAGGACTGGTAGGTGCCGGTCACCACCAGCGCGATCACGCTGCCGAAGGCGAGCCGCGAGAACCGCCGTACGGCGGAGGCGGCGACGGGCGTGTCCGCGGGCGCCCGGTACAGGGCGACGAGCAGGGCGGTGAGCCCGCCGAGCCAGGCGGCGACGGCGAGCAGGTGGACGATGTCGACGGGCATGGCGATACCGGCCTGGAGGCCGACCGAGGCGTGCTCGGACATCGCCCAGGTCGCCGCGAGCCCGGCCGCCACCACGGCTCCGCCGACCGCGAGCCCGAAGGTGAGGTCCCGTTTCTCCTCGTCCTCCCGCTTGTCGTAGGCGCCGAAGAGTACGGCGACGAAGAGCGCGGCAGCCGCGAGCAGCAGCAGCCGGGAGACCAGCGCGGCGCCGGTCTTGGTCTGCAGCGCCTCGCCGAGCAGGTTCAGGTCGAAGACGTCACCGAGCTTCCCGGAGCCGGTGTAGGAGCCGCGCAGCAGGAGCAGCACGAGGGTGGCGGCGGTCAGCGCGAGCCATCCGGAGACGACGAGCCGCTGCACGGCCCGGACGCCGGACCCGCGCGGCCAGCAGGCGAGGACGAAGACGGCGCCGCCCACCAGCACGGTGAACCCGGCGTACGACACGTACCGTCCGAGGCCGTACAGCCAGCCGACGACCCCGCCGCCCGCCTCCGCGCCGTAGACGGAGACGGAGGTCTCGGACGGGGCGCCGATGGAGAAGGTGTAGGCGCCGGAGACGGGATGGCTGTCGGCGGAGACGACCTGGTAGGTCACCGTGTAGGTGCCGTCGGGCAGCCCCGCGTGCAATTTCACGGTGTACTGCGTGCCGCTCGTGCCGGACGGCCTGCCGTCGTCGACGCGCTCGCCCTGGGGGTCGAGGACGCGCAGCGAGTCGTCGTCCACGGAGACCGACTCGGAGAAGGTGAGCGACACCTGGGCCGGAGCCTTGTCGACCACCGTCCCCTGCCGGGGGTCGCTGCCGGTCAGCGCGGCGTGCGCGGAGGCCGGCCCGGCGCCGGCGAGCAGCGCGCAGGCCGCGGCCAGGAGCAGCAGCACCAGGGTCCGGACGCGCGGGGCGATGGTCTGCGTCAAGGTGGTCCCTCCCTCAGTGTCCGGAGTGTTGGGTGGTGGGCTGGTAGGTGGCCGCCTTCACGGGCAGCTCGACCATGACGGGGTCGGAGTGGGCGAAGTGCAGTTCGACGGAGACCGTCTGTCCCTGCTTGGGCTGCTGCTTCAGCTTCTCGAACATCAGGTGGTTGCCGCCGCTCTTGAACACGAGTTGACCGTGGGCGGGGATCGGGAGGCGGTCGACCTCCTGCATCGTCCCGTCGACGGTCTCGTGCACGGTGACGTCACCGGCCTCGCTGGTGACGGACGTCAGCTCGTCCTCGGCGTCGCCCTTGTTGGTGATGGTGAGGAAGCCCGCCGCCATCGAGTCGGAGACCGGCTGCGGTATGTAGGCGGCGCCGACGGAGAGTTCGGCACCGGCGGCCGAGGAGTCGGAGCCGGAGTCGGTGTCGGAGTCGCCGCAGCCCGCGAGGACCAGGGCACCGATCAGCGTCACGGCGGCGAGAGCGGGACGGCCTTTCACGGGTTCTCTCCCTTGACGAGCTTGGGGAGGTCCTTGGTGTAGTCGTCGACGGTGGCGTCCTCGCCGTAGAGGACGTAGCCCGCGTCGGACTTCGGGGAGAAGGCGACGACCTGGGTGCCGTGCGTCGAGACGATCTTGCCGTTCTTGTCCTTGGTCGGCGGGTCGATGGAGATGCCCAGGGTGCGGGCGCCGGCCTGGACGGTGTCGAAGTCGCCGGTCAGTCCGACGATCTGCGGGTCGATGCCCTTGAGCCACTTGCCGAGCGCGGCCGGGGTGTCGCGCTCCGGGTCGGTGGTGACGAACACGATCCGGAGCTTGTCCTGCTCGGCCTGGGACAGCTGCTTCTTGGCCACGGCGATGTTGTTCATGGTCAGGGGGCAGACGTCGGGGCAGTGGGTGTAGCCGAAGTAGATCAGGGTGGGCCGGCCGGCGGTCCGCTCGCGGAGGTCGTACTTCTTGCCCTGGGTGTCCGTGAGGACCAGGTCGGGCTTCTCGAACGGCTTGTCGAGCACGGTGGCGGCCTGCTGGCCGGTGTCCTCGGAGACCACGGTGACGGGCTTGTCGCTGTCGGCGCCGCTGCCGCAGGCGGACAGGGTCAGGGAGGCGGCGGCGAGCAGTGCGGCCGCGGCGAACGTCTTCTTGCGCATAGAAAAATGTCCCAGATGTGAGGTGCTCCGGTGCGCGCGGGGTCTGTCGGACCGACGGAGGACGCCCGGCGCGCACCGGACGAGAGGATGCGGCGGCGTCGTTACGCCGCCGCATCGGAGCTGGCGTGGTTACGCCGACGCACCGGAGTCGCGCCGGCGTCCGGCCAGCACGCCGTAGGCGACGCCCGCGGCACCGACGACGATGCCGACGGTGCCGAGGACGCGGGCGGTGGTGTCGCTGCTGTCACCGGAGCCGGAGTCGGAGGAGGCGGAGGTGTCCGCGGCGGTGTTCTGCGCCGCCGCCTCGGTGTCGTCCTCGGCCTTCGCGCCCGACGACCCGTGGGCGTCGTCCTCGGCGGCGGCCAGCTCCAGGACGGGCGCCGGGTTCTCGGGCTCCTCCTGGCCCTCCTGCGGCACCTCGATCCAGCGCACGACCTCCTTGTTGTCGTAGGTCTGGATCGCCTTGAACACGAGCTCGTCGGTGTCCTCGGGCAGAGCGCCGAGAGAGACCGGGAACTTCTGGAAGTAGCCGGGCTCGATCCCCTTGCCGTCGGCGGTCCAGGTCACCTTGCTGACGACCTCGGTGATCTTCTTCCCGTGCGACTCCAGCGGCTTGGCCGGCTTGGACTTGGTGACCACTGCCTTCCAGCCGGGGACCGGCTGCGGCATCACGGACGCCAGCGGGTGGTCGGTGGGGAAGTTGACCTCCAGCTTGGTGGTGGAGGCGTTGTCGCGTTCGTTGGGGACCTTGAAGCCGACGACCGCGTAGCCGCCCTTGGCGGCCGTGCCCTCCGGCTGCACGCTGACGTGCGCGAAGGCGGGCGCGGACAGGGCGAGGACGGCGATGCCGGAGACGGCGCCGGCGGCGGCGATACGAGAGACCTTCATGGACGGAGCACTCCGCTTCGAGTGGGCCACCGGTGCTGAGCCGGTGACGGGTGACGGGAGGGATGCGCGCACGCGCGCGTGCCGCACGACGGCGGCCCCTCCGCACGGCGGCCGATGGGCAGGCCGGAGCGGGGTGGTGGTCGCGTCGTGTCAGGCGGCGAGGGCGAACACGTCGCTCGGCGGGCCGCGCCTGATCACCGTGTGCTGGAGTGCGGTGGTGCGGGGCCGCGGCGGCGCCAACCGAGCGGTGTGCGGCAGGCGCGGGCCCGTTCCGGGAACGCCGGCGAGCCCGGCGTGCAGGGCGTATACCAGGGAGAGCGCCGCGCGCAGTGCTCGTACGAACGCGGCCTCGGCCACCGACTGGGCCGAGTGGGCCGACAGTTCGACGAGCCGGGCCAGGGCCAGGTCGCCGCGGCGCAGCAGCCAGCCGGCGGCCAGGGCCGCGAGGACGTGGCCCAGCAGCATCGGCAGGGACGGCAGCAGCGAGGCCGAGGAGCCGGCGGTGGACAGGGCGTCCGCGGGGTGGTGCGCCGCGCCGGCGCCGACGTCCGGGGCGATCCGCGCGTCGGTGAGGATCCGCTCGGCCTGGGCCGGGCTGATCGCCGCCGCGGTGGTCCCGCACACCAGCCGTGCCGCCTGCTGGACCAGCGACGCGTCGGACAGCGCGCCCGACCCGCCGGTGGACGCGGCGGTCGTACCGGCCGCCGTGACCGTCGCGGAACCGTGCTGGCCGAGGCCGAACAGGGTGTGCAGCGCGGTCTGCCCGACGGTGAGCAGCACCGCTATGCCGGGCAGCGAGCGCTCGCGTCCGGCGAGGGGTGCGGCGACCACGACCACCCCGAGGAATCCCGCGCCCAGCGACCACAGCGGAACACCGGCGCAGGAGGCGAGGGTGTGCCCCGCCGCGGCCAGCACGACGCAGACCGCGGCGAACACCGCGGCCCGCAGGATCCGGAGATCGTTTCCGGAGCGCGCCGTTGGCGGGTGGGGGGCAGTCATGGCGGCCTCATCATCGCACTGGCACCCCCCGCGCCGTACGGCAGGTCCACAAGGTGACGTACGACCGGAAGAGCACCGGAAGATCACTCTCTGGTGCGAGCCGCCCCACATACACCGATCGGCGGCATGGACGCATCCGCCATATGGGCGGTCTCACCCGGCGTCCGCGCTTACGCACGGCCACGGGGGGCAATACGTAACGGTATGTCGAGCCGCGGCCGGGAGGCTGGAGCATGAGCATCTGGTGGTCACTCCATTTGCGGCGCGAGGCTGCGAGCGTGCCCCTGGCCCGCCGCCTGCTGATCGGCACCATGGAGACCGCGGGCGTCGACCCCGACATCTCCTTCGACCTCTCCGTCGCACTGAGCGAGGCCTGCGCCAACGCCGTGGAGCACGGTGGGGACGACGCACCCGACAGCTCCTCGAAGGCGTACCGCGTCACGGCCTACCTCGACGGAGAGCTGTGCCGCATCGAGGTAGCCGACACGGGCCCGGGATTTCCCGCGTCCGCTCCGGACCGGCCGGGGGGAGCGGTCCGACCGGTGCCCGACGACGCCGAGGACGGCCGCGGCCTGTGTCTCATCCGGGAACTCGCCGACCACGTCCACATCGGCAGCACGCCGGGCCGGTCCGGTGCCGTGGTGAGCTTCGACAAGATCCTCAAGTGGCGTGAGGGCACTCCGCTGCTGGCGGTCTGACGGCACCTCCGTGGCTCCGGCGCCCCCCTGTCGCGCCCTGTCGCGCCCGACTGGGCACGTCGACGGCCGGGTACCCGTGAGGTACCCGGCCATCGAACCGCGGATCAGCCCGTGGTTCAGTCCTTCATTCAGCCCTTCATTCAGCCCTTCAGCGCCGCCATCCACTCCTCGACCTCGTCCGACCGGCGCGGCAGCCCGGCGGACAGGTTCCGGTTGCCGTCCGCGGTGACGAGGATGTCGTCCTCGATGCGGACGCCGATGCCCCGGTACTCCTCGGGCACGGTCAGGTCGTCGGCCTGGAAGTACAGGCCCGGCTCGACGGTGAGTACCATGCCGGGCTCCAGCGTGCCGTCGACGTACGACTCCACGCGCGCGGCGGCGCAGTCGTGGACGTCCATGCCGAGCATGTGGCCGGTGCCGTGCAGCGTCCAGCGGCGCTGCAGACCCAGCTCCAGCACCCGCTCGACGGGGCCCTCGACCAGGCCCCACTCGACGAGCCGCTCGGCCAGCACGCGCTGGGACGCGTCGTGGAAGTCGCGGTACTTGGCGCCCGGCTTCACCGCCGCGATGCCGGCCTCCTGAGCGTCGTACACGGCGTCGTAGATCTTCTTCTGCAGCTCGCTGTAGCGGCCGTTGATCGGCAGCGTGCGCGTGACGTCGGCGGTGTAGTACGTGTGCGTCTCCACGCCCGCGTCGAGCAGCAGCAGGTCGCCGGAGCGGACCGGGCCGTCGTTGCGCACCCAGTGCAGGGTGCAGGCGTGCGGTCCCGCGGCGCAGATCGAGCCGTAGCCGACGTCGTTGCCCTCCACGCGCGCGCGGAGGAAGAAGGTGCCCTCGATGTAGCGCTCACTCGTCGCCTCGGCCTTGTCGAGGACCTTCACGACGTCCTCGAAGCCGCGCACGGTGGAGTCGACGGCCTTCTGCAGCTCGCCGATCTCGAACTCGTCCTTGACCAGGCGGGCCTCGGAGAGGAAGACGCGCAGTTCCTCGTCGCGCTCGGCGGTGACCTTGTCGGTCAGGGCCGTCTCGATGCCGACGTCGAAGCCGCGCACGACGCGCACCGGGCCGGTGGCCTCCCGCAGGCTGTCGGCCAGTTCGCGCACGTCGGAGGCGGGGATGCCGTAGCGCTTCTCCGCCTCGGTGAGGGAGTGGCGGCGGCCGACCCACAGCTCGCCCTGGCCGTCGAGCCAGAACTCGCCGTTCTCACGGTCGGAGCGCGGCAGGAGGTAGATCGTCGCGGTGTGGCCGTCGCCCTTGGGCTCCAGGACCAGGACGCCGTCCTCCGTCTGGTTGCCGGTGAGGTAGGCATACTCGACCGAGGCGCGGAAGGGGTACTCCGTGTCGTTCGAGCGGGTCTTCAGGTTGCCCGCGGGGATCACCAGGCGCTCGCCCGGGAAGCGGGCGGACAGCGCTGCGCGGCGCGCGGCGGTCTCGGCGGCCTGGGCGATGGGCTCCAGGTCGCGCAGCTCCGTGTCGGCCCAGCCGGACTTCATGTTCTCGGCCAGCTCGTCGGACACGCCCGGGTACAGGCCGTTCTTGCGCTGCTTGATCGGCTCTTCGGACTCTTCCGGGGTCTCCGGGTTCTCCGAGATCTCCGGGTTCTCCGGGTTCTCCGAGGTGAGCTCCTCCGCCACGGTCATCCTCCTTGATACGGCACTGGACCACCCCCCATCGTACGGTCGTACGGAAGGGGGCCCAGGGTCGAAGGGCCTGTTACACGGAGGCGCTACCGTCCGCTATGTGTGGCGTGCGGGACGGCAGTGCCCGATATCCGGGATTCGGCTCCGCCCGATATCGGTTCCGGGTCGGAGTCGGGTGTTGGAACAGCCGGGCCCTTGTTCGAGTCGGGCCCGTTATTTCGAGTCGGGTCCGTTAGCCGGGTCCGTGATTCGAGTCGGGCCCGTCATTCGGCCGGGTCCGTCATTCGGGCCGGGTCCGTCATTCGGGCCGGGTCCGTTATTCGAACCGCACGGCCAGCAGGACCACGTCCTCCTCGGAGTCGGCCTCGGCCTTCCCGTCGGGCAGCACCGTGCGCAGGACGTGCTGGACGACGGCGTCCGGGTCGTGGCGGTCGGCCCGGGGTACGCCGGCCGCCGCCGCGTGCAGCCGGGCGAAGGCCCGGTCGGCCGGGTCGCCGGTGCGGTGCAGCAGTCCGTCGGTGTACAGCAGAACCGTCTCTCCGGGCTCGGCCTGGAGTTCCACGCTCGGCGCCTCCCAGCAGGCGAGCATGCCGAGCGGCGCGGAGACGGAGGTCTCGACGAACTCCGTGCGCCGCTCCCCGATCAGCAGCGGCGGGCTGTGCCCGGCCCCGGCCAGCGTGATCCTGCGCAGCGCGGGCTCGCAGTAGCCGAACAGGGCGGTGGCCGAGCGGGCGGGCTCGGTGAGACGCAGCAGCAGCTCCAGATCGGACAGGACGGCGACGGGGTCCTCGCCCTCCATCACGGCGTACGCCCGCAGGGAGGCGCGCAGTCGGCCCATCGCGGCGACCGCGCTGGGTCCGGATCCGGTGACGGACCCGACGGCGAGACCGAGCGCGGCGTCGGGCAGCGGCAGTGCGTCGTACCAGTCGCCGCCCCCGCGCGGACCGGTGCGGCGCCGGGCGGCGAGCTGCACGCCGGGCACCCTCGGCAGGCGGGAGGGCAGCAGTTCCTCGGCCATCGTCGCCATGCACGCGCGCGTGCGCTCGATTTCCAGCAGGCGGGCCAGGTGCCGGGCGGCGTGCCGGGCGTAGAGGCCGGCGAGGTGGCGTTGCCGCTCGTCCGGTTCGGCGGGCTCGTCGTAGAGCCATACGGCCGCGCCCAGGCGGCCGGTGGCGCCGGTGGCCCTGGCGGCCCTGGTGGCCCCGATGGTCGTGGTGGCCCCGGCGGTCACCGCGTCCCCAGTGCCCCCGGTGCCCCCGGTGTCCTCGGTGGACAGGGGGAGCGCGTAGCTGGCGGCGTAGCCGAGGCGGGCGGCGACCTCGCGGTGGCGGGGGTCGAGGTTCTTCTCGGCGAACAGGTCGGGCTCGGCGACCCCGCCCGCACCGACCGGCAGCCCGTCCAGAATCCGCCCGTAGGACAGGGCACTTCGGGGGACGGTCTCCATATGGCCGAGGTCGGCGCGGGCCAGCCCGAGGCCGATGGTGGTGTCCGGGCCGAGCCCGTCGGCCGGTTCCAGGACGACGAGACCGCGTCGGGCGCCCACCAGCGCGGCTCCGGCGCGCAGTACTTCCTGGAGGCCGTCGGAGAGGGAGTCCGTACGGATCAGGCGCTCGGTCAGCTCGTGCAGGGTCGTCAGGTCCGACACCCAGCCGGCCAGCCGGTCCTGGAGCAGAGCGCCGGGCGCGCAGGGGGTTCCCGACACGGCGGTGACGTCCGCGGCGTCAGTGGCGTTCGGGGCGGTGGCCGGGGAGACGCCCGGGGCGGCGGACGCGACAGTGTGTGCGGGGGACGGAACCGTTGAATCGATTCCGGCCACTTTCGCAGGGTGCGGGGCGTTCATGGCGTCCGGCCTTCCGACCGGCGCTTACTGCTCAAAAGCATCGCAAACCCCCATGTCATTCTGCGCCGCCAGCAGTGTCTCCACATGTACACGCACTCGTAAGGAGATGTCCAGCATTGTCCTGCCGGGATTCCTGGTGTCCGTGAGGTGCGAGGGTCCTCCTTCCCGACCTCTTGCGGAAATGAGAAATTGGCTTGAAACTGCCCCAGGGGACGTCTTGTTGCGGTCGACTGGGGGTGCTTCACGGAGCGTCACAGCGGTCGTGATGGGTACGTACTCGGAGAAGGCCAGGGGTGGTTGGGGACCACCCGGAACCTGGCGGCGGACCCGGGCGTCCTATCCACCGACGACCGTGCCCCATCCTCCCGTGGCGGAGGCGGAGAGAAATACGCGGGACGGTAAACGCCAGACTTCGCCACCCCCGCGCCACGCCCATGCTTTTGACAGACGCAGTGTGGACGGAACCGCCGCGGACGCAGTCAGTGCTCGACGTCAGTGCTCGAACCGCAGGGGTTTCCCTTGCCCTTGGCGGTGATGTCCTGCTCGGCAGGGGTGTGATGTGCCACCAGCTACGCACAGCGAAGAGATCGACACATGGTGTGATGTGACCACGGTGTTGCCAGGCGTGCAACGGAAAGGAACGAGCGCTCATGCGCGAGATCCTCGGAAGGCGACGCAGGCTCTTGTCCCAGCACGACGACGGACGGCCTGAGCTGATCGGCGCGGCCCTGACCTACGCGACGCAATGGCAGTGGCCCGTACTCCCGGGCGTGGCGGCGGACCCGCGGGCGCGGTCGCGCTGCGGCTGCCCCGACCCGGAGTGCACGGTGCCCGGCGCGCACCCCTTCGACCCCGGCCTCCTCGCCGCCACCACCGACGGGCGCATGGTGCGCTGGTGGTGGACCAACCGCCCCACCGCGCCGATCGTCCTGGCCACCGGGGGCATCGCCCCGTGCGCCGTCTCCCTGCCCGCCCTGCCGGCCGCCCACGCCCTTGCCGCACTCGACCGCGCGGGCCTGCGGCTCGGGCCGGTCGTGGCCTCGCCCACCCGCTGGTCGCTGCTGGTCAAGCCGTACTCGATGGAGCAGCTGGGCGAGCTGCTCTACGCCAAGGACTTCGTCCCCGGTTCACTGCGCTTCCACGGCGAGGGCGGCTATCTCGCGCTGCCCCCGTCCGAGACCGGTGGAGGCGCCGTCCGTTGGGAGCGGGCGCCGCTGCCCGGCTCCGCCTCACCCTGGGTGCCCGACGTGGAGGCCGTGGTGGACGCCGTGGTCGACGCCCTCACTCGTACGGGTGTGAGCGCGCCCGAGTTGTAGGGGTGTCCGGCGTGCGCGGAAGTCCGCGCACGCCTGTGGTCGTTATCGTCCGCCCCATGCCGCTTCATGCTGGGGAGCACCGAGCCGCCGGGTCGCATCGTGCGGCCAGGGCGCACCGCGCCGCCTGGCGGCCGGGCCGTGCAGGGCCGCGCCTCGGCGGTCCGGACCGCCAGCGGATCCGTCTGTACGGGCTCGTCGGTGTCGTGGTGTGCGCGGTCGTGCTGCCGTTCGCTGTGGCGTCCGCGGGGCCCCCGGGTGAGGGGGAGGAGGAGAGCCCTCCAGCCGTCCGTCTCCTCTCGCAGGACGGGGACGGGGACGGGAAGGCGCCCGCAGGAGCCGGCCGTGCCCCGGCCGCGGCCGCCCGGTCCCCGTTGCCCCCTGGCCCGGCCACCGCCGTGCGCTGTGGTCCCGAGCTCACCTCGCCCGAGGGAGTCGAGGCGCAGACCTGTGTCGTGACGCAGGGGCCGGAGACCTGGGCGCGGACCTACTACCGCAACGCGACGGGTGACCCGCTCGAATCCGTGCTGAGCCTCATGGGGCCCGACGGGCGCAGCGTGCGGATGCGCTGCGCGGTGGGTGCCGAGGACGCTCCGGGCACCTGCGAGACGCCCAGGGAACGCGTCCGGGGTGGACCGACGGCGTACACCGCGGTCGCGGAGTTCGCGGCACGGGCCGGGTACGGGCCACTGCTGCTGCGTACCGGTAGCAACCGCAGCGACGAGAGCGACCAGCGTGACGGGCATGACGGGAGCGACCGGCATGACGGGAGCGGCGTAAGCGGTGGCGGCAACGGAGGTGCCGGGAGTCCTGGAGGTGCTGGGCACAGCGGAGCCGGGTCGGGCAACTCGCCTGCGGGAACAGTGAGTTGACGGGCGACTGCCGTGCGTGTGCGACCGGGCGCATGGAAAGACCCGGTTGCTGGCGACGGGGGATGCACCAGCAACCGGGCTACTCGAACGGTAACAAGAGATCGGCGGTTAGCAAATTCGATCTCTTGTTTTCCGGTCACCGACTGGCCTGTCTTCGCGGGGAGTTGTGACCGGAGTCACGCGTTCCCGGACCGGAGTCCCGGCTGACCGGTCGGTCAGCCGGGCCGGTTTCGGCAGTGGCGCGTCAGCTGAGGGTTACCTGCCGGTTGGTCAGACCGCCGCGTGCCCGGCGCTCGTCGGGGGTGAGCGGGGCGTCGGTGGCCAGGGCCTCGGCGAGCCGCTCGGCGAACTCGGCCGCCGGCTTCTCGACGTCCTGTGCGGTGACCTCGCTCGGCAGGTCCCACACCGGGACCGTGAGCCCGTGAGCACGGAAGGAGCCGACCAGGCGGGTGCGCTCGCCGAGAGACGACCGGCCCGCGGCGTGCAGCCGGGCAAGAGCGTCCAGAAGCCGCTCCTCCTCGTGCGGCATGACCCAGCGCAGGTGGTTCTTCTCCGGCGTCTCGCACCAGTAGGCGGAGTCCACACCCTGGAGCCGGACGGTCGGGATGGCCGCGGCGTTGGCCCGCTCCAGGGAGGCGGTCACCTCCGGCGTGGCGTTCTCCGGGTCCGGGACCCAGAACTCGAAGCCCTCGTGCACGACCGGCTCGAACGCCCCCTCGGGCGCGAGCAGGTCCTGCAGCCGGGGGCCGTCGGCCGGCGCGCGGCGGCCCTGCACCGGAGTACCCGGTGCGGCGGTCAGCGCCCGCTGGAGGGTGTCGGCGAGGTCGCGGCTGATGTCGCCCGACGCCGTGTCGTTCTGCAGGCCGAGCAGGACCGAGCCGTCGTCGCGGCGCAGGGCCGGCCAGGCCATCGGCAGCACCGTGGCAAGGGTGACGGAGGGAACGCCGTCGGGCAGGCCGTCCTTCAGGGTCAGCCCGACCGTCGCCGCGGGCACCAGCTCGCGCAGGGCCACCCAGTCGCACTCGCCGGGCAGCCCCTCGAACGGGCGCTGCACGAGCTCGGTCGTGGCCTGCGCGGCGGCCCGGCCGTGGCAGGCCTTGTAGCGGCGGCCGCTGCCGCAGGGGCAGGGCTCGCGGGCGCCGACGACCGGGAAGTTCCCGTCAGCGCCGGTGGGCTGGGGGCGCTTGGCCTTCGTCTGGGGTCGCTTCTTGGCCATCGTGGGTGTCTCCCGTTTGCGGCTCATCTCGTACGGGCGCGAGCCTAGCCGTTTACCGCCCGGCCGACGGGACCCTGTGGACAACGGGCCTCCCGTGGACAACTCGCCCCGGAGACTCCCCTGGGTTTCCCTCGGCTTTCCTCGGCCTCCCTCGGCTTCCCTTCTCTGCCTCGGGCTTCCCGCGCGCGCCGGCCCGCCGGTCGGCTTGCCAGGGCCCACCGGGGGAGCGCGCGGGTCCGCCGCGTCAGAGTGCGCGAGGCCGCCCGGTCGGGCCAGGCCCTCGAACCGGTTGGCCCAGGTCCTCAAATCGGTCGGGCCAGGCGCTGGAACCGGTCGGCCCAGGTCCTCCAACCGGTCACCCCAGGTCCTCGAAGGCCTCCGCGAAGTCCAGGCCGGGGATCTCCGACACGGCCGGTGCCGTGATCCGGGTGGCGAAGTCGTCGCGCCGGTGCCCGGCCTCCGGGTCGTGCACGTCGTCGTGGACGACGACCCACACCGTGACCTCACCGCGCGCGTCGTCCCGTACGCCCCAGTCGTCGGCGAGCGCGGTGATGATGTTCAGCCCACGGCCGCCGCGCGCGGTGACCGAAGGGGTCGCCGGGGCTGGGCGGGTCGGTCCGCCGCCGTCCGTGACCTCCACGACGAGCCGGCCACCCGTGTCCACCTGCCACGCGGCGCGCACATCGCCGTCACCGGCCAGGGCGTCACCCAGCGGACGGCCGTGTTTGCACGCGTTGCTCAAGAGTTCGGAAAGGACCAGTACGGCGTCGTCGATGACCGATTCCGCGACACCGCCGCGGCGCAACTGCTCCCGCATCCGGTGCCTTGCTTTCCCCACGCCCGCAGGGCCATGGGGAACGGCCATGCTCGACGACGTGGGCACCTCCTGTGCCACCACCAACGCCACCCCCGAGACCTCCTTCGCCCCACGCCACGGTGTGGATGCCCTTCTGGCCTGAACCGGAAACCGGCCGGTCCCCGCCCAGTGACGCATTCGACACGGTCGAACACGTACCGAACGCGCCGGAGCACTCCCCGTAACCGCGTGGCTGGATTTCGTCGGTGTGGCCGAGACCGGAGAATGCGGGAGAAGGGCCGCCGGGTCAAGGTTTACGGACGGATCAGTGACCGAGGTGGTCCAGTACCGCGCGTGGCCGGTTGGTGATGATGGCGTCGACGCCCAGGTCGGCGCAGAGATCCACGTCCGCCGTCTCGTTCACGGTCCACACGTGCACCTGGTGTCCGGCCCGCTTCAGGCGTTCGATGTAGGCGGGATGGTTCCGTACGATCCGGATCGAAGGGCCCGCGATCCGGACACCCGCGGGCAGCCGCCCGTCCCGCAGGCGGGGTGAGACGAACTGCATCAGGTAGACGGTCGGCAGGGTCGGCGACGCGGCGCGCACCCGGTGCAGCGAGCGGGCCGAGAAGCTCATCACGCGCACCGGGGACTCGGCCGCCGAGGCCGGAGCGTCGAGCCCGAACCGCTTCAGGAGTATCAGCAGCCGCTCCTCCACCTGTCCCGCCCATCGCGTGGGGTGCTTGGTCTCGATGGCCAGCTCCACCCGCCGCCCCGCGTCGGACACCAGCTGGAGCAGCCGCTCCAGGGTCAGAACGGAGGTCTCCTCCCGGTCCTCGGGCCGGTGCTCCCAGTCGGGCTGCTCGTCGCGCGTCCGCCAGAACTCCCGGGTCCTGCGGGCACCGAAGTCCAGCGCGGCCAGATCGGCCAGCTCCAGCGCCGACACCGCGCCGCGGCCGTTGGACGTACGGTTGACGCGCCAGTCGTGAACGCAGACGAGATGACCGTCGGCGGTCAGGCGCACATCGCACTCGAGGGCGTCCGCCCCGTCCTCGATCGCCTTCCGGTACGCGGCCAGGGTGTGCTCGGGCGCCTCCTCGGAGGCTCCTCGGTGGGCGACGACCTGGATCCGGTGCTGTCGTGCGTGGGTCACCGCGTCATGGTGCCACCGTGGACGGGTAGACGTGCCACCGGAGTCATCGTGCGCACGTCCGTTTAGTCTTGGATGACCCATATAAAGGCCGACCGTGGACCCACAGCAACCGCTTATGGTGCTCTGACGGCCCGTGGGAAAAGCTGATGGCATACGAAAACACCGCACATCTGCGTCGCGCCGGACCGTGGAGCAGCGCGTGAGCGTGGCTGAGCGCGACCAGTGCGACCGACAAACTGCCGTGGAACGAGGAGAGAAGCTGTGAGCACCGAGAACGAGGGCACCGCGGTACCCCCGGCCCCGTCCGCACCTCCCGTGCCGGTGGAATCTCCCGCAGCCTCCGCCCAGCCGGCCCAGCCGGCCCAGCCGCACCCGGACCAGCCGCCCTCCCACACGCCCGCGGACCCGCAGCCCCACGACGGCTTCGGCCAGGCCCCCGCTCCCACCGGCGCCCCGCACCAGGCCGCTCCGCAGGACCCGGCCGCCTCCCACGGTGCGCATGCCGCCCACGGTCCGGCCGCGCCCCAGGGGCACTCCGCCCCCGACGCCTCCTGGCCGCCGCCCCCGCCGCCGGGCACCCCGTCGTACGGCGGCGGAGGCGGGGACGGTTCCGGCGGCTGGGGCTCCTCGTACCAGCAGCCCGCGCCGAAGTCGGGCCGCGGCCGTGGCGGCGTGGTCGCCGCGCTCCTGATCGCCGCGCTGGTCGCGGGCGGTCTGGGCGGCGGCCTCGGCTACACCCTGGCCAAGAACAACGACGAGTCCGGCTCGACGACGGTCTCCGCCTCCGACACCGGCGGCTCCGTCAAGCGTGAGGCGGGCACGGTCGCCGGTGTGGCCGCCAAGGCGCTGCCCAGCACGGTCACCATCCAGGCGGAGGGCAGCAACGGCGAGGGCGGCACCGGCACCGGGTTCGTCTTCGACAAGCAGGGCCACATCGTCACCAACAACCACGTGGTGGCGGAGGCGGTCGACGGCGGCAAGCTCAGCGCGACCTTCCCCAGCGGCAAGAAGTACGCCGCCGAGGTGGTCGGCCACGCCCAGGGCTACGACGTGGCGGTCATCAAGCTGGAGAACGCCCCCTCGGACCTGAAGCCGCTGCCCCTCGGCGACTCCGACAAGGTCGCCGTCGGCGACTCCACGATCGCCATCGGCGCCCCCTTCGGGCTGTCCGACACGGTGACCACGGGCATCATCAGCGCCAAGAACCGCCCCGTGGCCTCCAGCGACGGCAGCGGCAGCAGCAAGGCGTCCTACATGAGCGCCCTGCAGACCGACGCGTCGATCAACCCGGGCAACTCCGGCGGCCCCCTCCTCGACGCACAGGGCAACGTCATCGGCATCAACTCGGCCATCCAGTCCACGAGCAACGGCGGCTTCGGCACCGGCCAGGCCGGCTCGATCGGCCTGGGCTTCGCCATCCCCGTGAACCAGGCCGAGTTCGTCGCCAAGCAGCTGATCAAGACCGGCAAGCCGGTGTACGCGAAGATCGGCGCCTCCGTCTCCCTCGAGGAGACGACGAACGGCGCCAAGCTCACCGAGCAGGGCGTGGGCGGTTCCGAGCCGGTCGAGCCGGGCGGCCCCGCCGCCGACGCGGGCCTCAAGCCCGGCGACCTCATCACCAAGCTCGACGACCGCGTGATCGACAGCGGCCCGACCCTGATCGGCGAGATCTGGACCCACAAGCCCGGCGACAAGGTCACGGTCACCTACGAGCGCGGCGGCAACGAGCGCACGACCGAACTCACCCTGGGCTCCAAGATCGGCGACGACTGACCCACGCACCCTCGCGCCGACCCGCTACCCTGGTCCCGCGCCGTCGATCACGACCGGCGCGGGGTGGGTTGCCCGAGCGGCCTAAGGGAACGGTCTTGAAAACCGTAGTGACGTGCAAGCGTCACTGTGGGTTCGAATCCCACCGCCTCGGCAGGCCAGAGACATGCTGGTCAGAAGGGGTGTCCCGCAATGAGGGGCACCCCTTCTACATCGGTCCTGTCTCACGTTGATCCGGTCGTGTCGCGTTGTGGATCAGTGTGTGTGGACCAGGCGTGGACCAGGAACCGGCGGACGCGAGCCACTGGTACACCCCCTTCCTCAGTCGGCTGCGGGCCTCCACTGGTCGGCCTCTCGCGCCGCCGCGCGGGCGCCGAGGAACCCGACGGCGAGAGAAACCAGAGCGCAGGTTGAGATGCCGGCGGCCAGGACGGTCCAGGACACGGAGCCCTCCTGAACCAGGGCGATGAAGAACACTGAGTGCCATGCCGTTACTGCGCCGGTCACGACCGTGGCAATCAAGAGCGGGACGGTCAGGTGCCAGGAGCTCACGGAACGGAACACGTGGCGGCGGCCGGTCAGGACGGACAGCGGGGCGAGTGCGTGGCGGATACGGACGAATTCCGCCGCAGCGCTCACGGCGCCGGCGACCAGGAGGAAGAGAAGACCGGTAACGCCGAACAGCTGGATCCAGTTCGGAAGGCGGGTCCCTGAGGAGCCCAGCCATGTTCCGCCCAGCTCGGTGACTTGCACCGACGGGTTTGGGAGCGTGTACGCGGCCTTCTTCACCGCAGCGAGGTGTCCTGGTGCAGGTGTCACGACAAGGAGAGACTGCGTGCCGTCCGGCCTCACCGTGATCTGGGAGGCTTGCGTGAACTTGATGTCGCCGTACCAGCGGCGCAGCTCTTCCACCTGAGCGCTCGTTCCCGCTGGGCTGGTGTCTCCGGAGCAGCTCACGTGCAGGGAGCGAAGGTCATGGCAGGAGCCCTCGATCGACACCCATGGATCTCTGGGCGGGCCAGGATCGTGCATGGTGCGGGTCAGTAGAAGCGATCCGGACGGTAGTGAGGAGCGGAATCGTTCGGTCTGCGCCGAGGTCATGCCACTGGTGGTCAGTTCGATCACCGTGTCTTTGATGCGCTGATGTGTAGCGTGAGCCGCCTTGGAGTGCTCGCCGAGTCGGCTGGTCCATACCTGCATTTGGGCGACGATCCCGATGCCGATCACCATGGCCAGTGCGAGGCGCACGATGACTCCGGGATGAGCGTGTGTCCACCGGCCGCCGATCAGGCGTCCCGCGTGGCCCCGGCGTCTGCCGCCTTCGGCGAGCCAGGCCCCCAGATGGCGGGTGGCGAGCGCCACGACGGAGGACAGGAATGCCCACATCACGACGGTTCCGCTGGTGAACACGATGAGCTGCGCTTTGCGGGGCACGTACTGGCTGGACAGGACCAGTGCGACGCCGATTCCACACGCAAGCAGGCGCCACGCCGGAACGCGTGATGTGAACGAGGTCGGGCGGGTGGACCTGCCGTCTCGGCGGACGCGGTGGGTGGCCACGACGATAGTCACCACGGCCAGCAGAGAGACGACTCCCGCCCCTGCCGCCGTGGGCCAGGCGCCCCATACATCGCGGTGATCGAGGATGTATCCGGTGGGGCCAAGGCGGATGTCGCGTAGAGAGGCGACGGCGTAGGGGACGAACGCGGCGAGGGTTCCCCATGCCACGGGGAACGCAGCTTCGCCGATGTTGACCATCATTCGGTGCCGCGACGTCCCGCCGAGTGCTTGCAGCAGGCTGCTGCGTCGGTCCCGGGAGCGAGAGCCGACCCGCGCGCTGATCACAGCCAGGGCGAGAGCGGGCACGCCCGCCAGTGCCCACATCGCCGTGAGCGGAGATGTCACTGGAGCTTGATCGACCATTTCTCCAGTCGCTCCCCCGCTGCCCCCGAACGCAGCCACGGGCAGCCACCGATGGTCGCTCGTCGGTGGTGCATCGGTCACCCGGACGTAGGCGATTCGCTCGGAAGGAGTGACCAGGCCGTCGCCGGAGATGGTGTCGGCGAACGAACCGTAGCGAGTGCGGATCCCCTCCGAGTCTCCGGTGCGCAGGAGTTCGGGAGACAGCAGTACCTCGCCGGGCTCGGGCCAGCGGGTGACGCCGGCCGGGACCGGGGCCTTGGAGGTGAGGGGGTGGACGAACACGACGGATACGGGCCGCGCGCCGATGGAGTCGGCACCCTCCCGGTACAGCAGAGCGGCGTGCTTGTTGTCGGTAATCACCGGCCCTCTGGCGTCCGCTCGGGTTTCTCGGCCGTCATAAGTGGCGAACGTGGCCACGGTCGCCAGGACGACGAAGGCGACGGCGAACGAGGCGCCGAACAGACCCCACCGGCGCAGCCGGTCGCCAGGGCTGGAGCGGCTGGCGGCGAGGCCGATTCTGATCAGTGTGCCTGCAGTGCGCATGCGCGTACGCATCAGAGCGCTCCTACTTCGGCCAGGATCCCGCCGTGGAGCTCGTGCCGTCGGTCGGCTCGGTCGGCGACCGAGAGATCGTGCGTGACCAGGAGCAGCGCACAGTTCCGGTCGCGGGCGGTGGTGAAGAGGAGGTGGGCGACCCCTTCCTTGGCCTCAGGATCGAGGGCACCGGTGGGTTCGTCAGCCAGGAGGACGGCAGGCTCAGTGATCAAAGCGCGGGCGACGGCGGTGCGCTGGCGCTCGCCCCCGGAGAGCATTCCTGTGGGGGTGGAACCGACGGGGACGCCGAGTTCGCCGAGGAGTTCTTCTGCGCGCCGGTAGGCGTCCTGGTGTCTGCCCCCGTCGAGCAGTACTGGCAACGCGACGTTCTCCACCGGGCTGAGTTCGGGGAGGAGTTCGCCGAACTGGAACACCATGCCGAGAGTGTCGCGCCGCGCTTGCGCGAGCCGAGCGGACCCGAGCCCGGTGATCTCCCGGCCTCCGGCGGTGATGGTGCCTGCTTGCGGCTTGATCAGGCCCAGGATGCACATGAGCAGTGTCGACTTGCCGGACCCACTGGGGCCGGTTACCGCGACCGACTCGCCGGGCGCGACAGATAGTTCGACACCGTCGAGGAGGGTACGGCCGTCGACCTGATAGCGCAGGCCACTCACCTGGAGCCCGGACGAATCGATTGGTTTCACAGAATCTGGCCTCTTGTTTCAGAAACAGGGGAACGCCGCACCAGCCGGGATGGGCTGGTGCGGCGGGGTGTCGGTGGGCGTCCGCGTTACGGGATGACCCACCCGGAGCAGTCGTCCGGGTTGCCGTAGTTCTCGTCGCATGCCTTGAACTTGTAGATCCTGGACCCGTCGCCGGAGGTGGCGGTCGTTCCCGGGCCGCTGTGGTTCCACAGGGTCCGCTTCGTGTCCGGGCTGGCCGTCCGGTAGTACTCGGCCTTGACCGGGTCGCCGTCCTTGCTGTTGTCCTTGACGGATATCTTCCCGTTGTCGCCGCCGGCGGGCGACCAGGCGTGGGCGCCACCACCGTAGGCGTCAGCGGCGACAGCCGTGGCCGTGGGCACCGCGAGCGCGGCGGTGAGCAACGTTGCGGCGACGATCTTGGCTCTCTTCATTTCTTTCCCCTCCTTGGTCATGTTCCTGGTGACAGGCGGACTTGCCGTGACACAGCGCCATGCCACGGCCCCGCCGTCGTCCCAGCAGCCGCAACGATCACACAGGTGACGCTCAGGAAGCCGTGAGTTTGCGAGGGGATGACTGGAAGTCGACCCGAGCTCCTGGCCGGACTGGCTCGGATACTTCGGTGAGACTCTGAAGGAAACGGAATAACGCGTGAAGGGTGCTCCCGCTTTGTGGAGTTGACGTGCCACACCGAAACGGATCTTGGGAGGGGTGCTGAGGTTCGACAGTTCGCTGACAGGTAGCCCGCCAGCAGATGCAGCCCGCCGGTTGGCGAGAATCGAACGGATTTGCCGGATATGCGGCCCTTCCGATAGGGGTGAGGGTGGCGCCTGTGGTCGGAGTGTCACTCGACCTATGCGCTGTCGGCAGCCTCCAAGGCCCGCTCGATCTGTTCGTTCGAGCGCTGTTGGTTCCGGTGAATCGCCTTGGCATAGAAGCGGAAGAGGACAGCGATGCTGTGACCAGCCCGCCGAGCGACCTCAGCCGGGGAGACTCCGGACTCCAGCCAGAGCGAGACACCCGCGTGACGCAGGGAGTACGGTACGTCGGCCAGAGGGGAAGCCGCTTCAGCTTCGGTCAGCACCGCGAGCCGGGCCGCCTTCCAAAGCTCTCCGTACTCCTTAGACAGCAGGCCGCCGCCCTGGGCCGCACGGAACAGCCGGCCATCTTCAGCGGTACCGAACTCCTTGATGTGCTCGCGGAGCAGGCGCACGAGGACGGGGGGAATCGGTACAGGTCGGGTCGCCTTGCGGGCCCGCTTCTTCAGACCGCGCGTGTCGAACGACTCGCCCGTGTCGGTCCACCCGGAGCCGACGCGGGGCGTGCCCGTGGACAGCAGAACTTCTCCCCAGCCCTCTTCGGGCAAGGTGAAGTCTTCTTCCCGGAGATTGGCTGCCTCCCCAGGGCGGTTGGCCGCGTAGTAGAGGCAGCCGAAGAACGCCATCAGGTGCCGCCCGCGTGTCCCCTGCTCGCCTACAACGTCGATCAGCGCCTTCGCCAGCTTGGGGCCGGGTACGAATCGAAAGTCGATCTCGTCGTCAGTTTCGGGCGGGGTCCAGTCGACCTTGTCGAGGGGCAGGGTTGCCAACAACTCCCGTTCCACCGCGTACCGGAGACAGTTGCTGAAGACCGTTCGCTTGCGGTTCACCGTGTTCTCGGCTGCGGCCGTGCCGTCTTGCTTGAGCTTCAGAGCGTCGAGTCCCGTACGCACCACTGAGGGCGTGTCGAGCGCGGTGATGTCGACGGACTTCCGGCTGATCCAGTCCAGGGCCGACACGATGTCGGCGGGTGGGTCCTCGACGTCGATACGGGGCTTCAGCGTCCCGTCGTCGCCGAGGACGAAGCGGTAGACCCACGAGTAGAGGGCGAGACGGAGGACCTTCGGGGCCGGAGCCCCACGATTGTCCTTGACCAGCTTCGGTGTGATGGTGGCCAGCGTGTCAGCGATGCTTGCGCGGTGCTTGGCCGAGGCGCCGGGCCACTTCATCTCCGCATAGGCGCGTGTGTGGGCGTACCACGTGGTGGAGTTCAGCGCCTGGACCTCCGAGGCGGGCAGGCCGGATTCCGTGTCGAACTGCTCGCACATCCGTGGTACGTCGACCGTTACGTCCTGTACTGCATGTGCGGACTAGCGCCCCTTATCGGGCAAGCCCTGCGGCACTGGCAACTGCTCCTCCGCACCGAAGGGACTCCAGCGCTCAGGCGGCGCCGTCTCTACGCCACAGTAGCCACCGGCTTCGTTGTCTTCTCTGCCTTGGCTCCCTGGTACTGGTACATGCGCCTCGCGGCCAGTCGCACTGACAGCGTGGGTAGCTACTGGGGCTCACCGCCACGGCGCCGGGCGAACCCCTACCGGTGCTGTTCCAGCCCGCTCGCCGCCGTGTGTGGGTGCTGGCCCGACCTCCCGTTTTCGGCCCACTCGACGACATTGCGCTACGTCAGACGCCGGCAGCCTCTGGCACTCTCTACGGCGTGGAAGCGTCTCCGGACATGATTCGGCAGCGCATGCTCCAGCACCGTGAGATCAACGTGCTACGCGATCGACCAGGCCAACCGTTGGACGACACCCCTGCCGAAAACGCCAAGCGAGAGGTCCTGCGGCAGCACTATCAGCTCTGCTGGGTGATCCAAGCCCCCGGTGGTGAAGTCGCGACCTTCATCCGCCGCGACGCCCGCCCCGACGGACCCGCTGTGCGCGTCCGGACGAGTCATCCGCAGTTGACCGTATTCGTGGCCAACCCTGGAAGGTCGCGAGATCCGGCAGTACGGCTCTAGGCTTACCAGCGTCGGGGCTGGGACCTAATGTCGGTGATTGGCGCAGTGGGCTTGGGGCGCGGAACGGAGTCAGTGGACCCCGTGTGGACCACAGACCCCGCGCGACGCCCCGGGCCGGTACGCTGTACCCGCTCCGTCCCTGGTGGGCGGTGTGTGGGTGGGTTGCCCGAGCGGCCTAAGGGAACGGTCTTGAAAACCGTCGTGGCAGCGATGTCACCGTGGGTTCAAATCCCACACCCACCGCGGTGATGGACGGCCCCTGACCAGGCGTTACGGTCGGGGGCCGTCGCCGTGTCCGCCGCCCGCCGAGCACCGCCGTTACCCGCGATTGCCCGGCCGATCGGGCACGGGGAAATGGCTGTCCTCGTCGACGGCCTCTTCAGTGTCGCTGAAAACGGGTGGGCGGCGCCCGGGTGGCCGATGCGGTCGGTCTCGCGTACTCGGGTTGGTCTGAGTACTTGCGCTCTGGTCGCCCGGGTGGGCGTTCCTGAACGCTTGGGGCATGGAACAACGACGACCGAATCCCGTCCCCCAGTTGGTGTCGGGTCTCGTACTGGCCGGTGTGACGTCGGCCTTGTGGGCCGCCTGGCTGGGGTGGGACCAGCAGCGTGATGTGCACGCCGACGGTTCGACGACCGGGCCGTACGAGGCATGGCAGGTGATCGGGCTCGTGCTGACTCTGCTGGTGCTGGTGTGCTGGGCGGCCTCCCGGCGCTATGCCGCAGGCGTGGTGGCCGGCGTCACCGTCGGTCTGACCGCTTCCGCCTACTACGACTGGTCGGACGACTCCAGTGGCCTCTTCGTGGTGGGTGTGGGGATGGTCATGGTGGGGAGCCTCGCTGTGACCTCCGCACTCCGCGCCGTGATCGCCTCCGTGAAGCGAGGAGGCGGGGCTGTGACAGGGCTGTGACCGGAGGTGTGGCTTCCGCCACGGCCGTAGCGGGGGCGGGCTGGTGAGGTGGGGCGATGCGCATCCCCCAGCTCCGTACGCCGCTTGTGGTCTCCGGTGCTCTCGTCGCCGGTCTTCTGCTCGGTGCCTGTGGTACTCAGAACGCCGCGTCGGACGGGGGAGGAGTCGGGGGAGCGAGTGCGCCGGAGGGGCGGTGCGGGGCGGGGGTGTCCGGTGGCGTAAGTGCCGGTGCCAGTACCGGTGGCGGGGAAGGTGCCGGTGGGGCCGGGCAGGAGCGGGACGGGGTGCGGATCGTCGGGATGGTCGAGAGGGCCGGCGGCGGGGTGAGTTCCTCTCCCGGTGTTCGGGGGAGCGGGCGACCCGGCGTGTCCGTGACGGCGGACAGCCTTCCGGGCCTGCCGGATGAGCCCCGGGGCGGGGACTCGTCGTGTGTGGTCGCGTACTCCGTGACCAATCAGGAGGCCGAGCCCTTCACGTACACCATCACCTTCTCCCTGGTGGACGACCAGGGGAGGGCGATGTCGAACGCCGAGGTGACGGTGGCGTCCGTGGGGGCGGGGCGGACGGTGCGGCGCACCCTTGAGGACGTGGGGTATCAGGGCGGTCGCAGCCTGGGCGCGGAGCATGTGCGGATCTTGGATGTGAAGCGGGTGCCCGCGGACGAGGCGCCGGCGCCCGCGGGGTCCTGCCCGCCGTCCGGGCTGCGTCTCACCGCCGACAAGGGGGACGCGGCCATGGGGCTGCGTGTCGTGGGGCTGCGTCTGGAGAACTGCGGCAGTCGCACGTACTCCGTGGAGGGTTACCCGGTACTGCAGTTGCTCGACGAGGACCTTGAGCCGGTCGACGGGATCGACATCCTGCGGGGCACCGACGACATTCCCATGGCGGGAGACGGGGGTGGGGCGCCTCGGCCGGTGACCCTGGAGCCGGGCGAGTCCGCCGTCTCGGGACTGGCGTGGCGCAACACCACACAGCTCGGTGAGGCGGTGAACGTGCCGTACGTCAGGGTCAGGGCCGAGTCCGGCTCCGACCCCGTGATGGTCACGCCGAACCTCGACCTCGGCACCACGGGCAAGCTGGGTGTCCGGGCGTGGCAGAAGGGCGAGACGGCGGGCCGGGGCGCGCGGCCGCGGGCCTAGAGTTCGTAGTCCCGGGCCAGGGTCGCCCAGTCGACGTCCCGCAGCGCGGCCTCCATGTCGCAGGAGCCCGGTATGTGCGGGGTGGGCTGGAACCAGATGACGGTCAGTCCGGAGCGGTGGAGGGCCGGGTCGTTGGCCGGGTCGAGGACAGCGGAGGAGAAGAGGCCCACGCAGGCCACACGCGGCAGCAACTCGACGGGGCCTGAGGAGCCCGCGTACTGGTGCGGGTACTCGCGGTGCGGCGGCACGAGGTGCACCGGTGTGGTGGGGGACATCCGCTCGGCGGTGCGCTGGAGCGCCTTGATGCGCAGGTCGTTGACGGGGCGGCAGGGGTAGCCCTCCAGCAGGCCGCCGTACGTCGATGTGAGCCGCAGCTCGGTGAGGTCGATGCTGCGGCCGGAGGACATGACGACCCGGGTCAGCGACATGGTCGGCACTTTGGAGCGGTCGTGCATGTGGGTCTTTCGAGTTTTGGGTCGGGGTTCCGGTTTCCGGTTTCCGGTTTCCGGTCTTGGTTTGTGTTCTGTGTCGAGGAGGGGCGCCCGGCCGGTGTGCGTCCCGGCTGGTGTGGGCCCGGGCGTCGTGTCAGGGATGGTGGCCCGTCATGCGGGCCGCTGACGCGATCGTGGCGCGGGCCTCGCGTTCGCCCAGGCCGGTGTTGAGGGCCGCCTCCACCAAGGGGTCCACGAGGGCGGGGCCGACGCCGTCCTCGTAGGCGCGGCAGGCGGCCCAGAACAGGCGGGTGTTGCGCTGGCCCTCGTGGGCGGCGAGGACGAACTGGACGAGTCCCTGACCGTGCGCCTCCGTCGTGGAGAGGGCTGGCTGGTGTGCGCGTGGCGGTGGGAGCAGGAGGCGCAGGAGCGCGGGTGGGCAGGCCGCGGGGGCGAGGTGGGCCGTGCCGGGCGCGGCGGCGTACGCGCCGTGCCGGGTGCGGGAGCCGGGGCCGACCAGGTAGCCGCCGGCGCCGCGGATGTCGATGCCGGGGGCGAGGCGGCCGGCCGAGTTGGGGACGACGCGGTCGGGCGGGCCGCTCAGCCAGAGGTGGCGCCCCCCGCTCGGGGTCAGTACGACGACGGTGGGCGGGATCGTGAACAGGTGGCGCAGGGCGAGTTCGCGCAGGGCGGCCGAGGAGTCCGTCTCCGACTTCGTGTCCAGGTCGACGCCGATGAGGTGGTGCGGCGGCAGGCCGCAGGCGATGCCGTAGCCGGTCGCCCAGGGTGCTGCGGCGAACAGTTCGCGGATGCGGGCGGGGTCGGTGGAGGCGTCGTAGACCCCGTGGCCGAAGCGGCCGCACTCGCCGTGGCAGGGGGCCGGTGCCGGGTCGTCCCGGTGGGGGGAGCGGAGGGCCGGGAGCTTCGTCCGGGACAGGGGGATGACGGCCAGTCCGCGCTCGGCGGCTGACAGGGCGTGTGCGAGGGCCAGCGTCGTGGCCTGCCGGTCGGTGGTGGCCATGACTCCATTTTCGTACGTGCGTTCGAAAAAGGGAAGGGTGGTGGCGTACGACGCGCCGGGGAGGGGCGGCGGGCGAGAAAACTGCCGGAACGCTTCACCTCTTGCGGCGCTTGGGGCGGAGCTGTCCGCACTGCCCTGAGCTGGTACGGAAGGGAAGCAAAGGGGTTTATCGACTTGTCATCACGCTTGAGGGCGAATCAGGTCTTCCGGGGTGGTTCGCCGGGGATTCGGTGGGCAAGTCTGATCACGCGACGTCGTGCACAGCGTCGAGGCGGTCGGCCAACTGCCTTGGCACAAGCTCCACTTCGGCTTTACTCGGCTCCACTTCAGATCGACTGCCGCTCTACTTCACGTACTTCTCGCGCTGTCGGCCGCAAGCCGGTGCGCACTTGTTCTGGAGGAACAACATGGCAAGCATCCGTACCGCCCGCGTCGTCGCCGCTGTCGCCGCCCTTCCGCTCGCCGCCGCCCTCTTCAGCGGCGCGGCGACGGCGGACAACGGTGCCATCGCGGACAACGGATCGAACGCGACCGCTTCGGAGGCCTTCGCGGGCATCCTCGGCAGCGGCGTCGGCGGGGACAACAACGGCAACTCGTCCACCACGCAGCAGCAGGCGGTCGGTTCGGGGGCATCGAACCAGAGCAACACCGCGCAGGTCGACGGCTCCGCGTTCACGGCGATCAATCAGGGCAACGAGAACGTGGCCGTGAGCTTCTCCCCGCTGTGGTGGTGAGCTGAGGGACCGGCGCGGGTGCGCTCCCGCGCCCGGTCCCTCAGTCGCTGTGCGGGTGTGCTTCATGGGGTCGCAAGGCGCCTGGGCGGCGGTACTCCGGTATCGCCGCCCAGGCGTTTTCGCGCGCGTATGTCGTGAGGTGCGCCGCCTTCCGGGGCCCCGGGGAGCCCCCAGGGGGGAACCCGCAGTACCTCTCCTCCCCTCGTCCACCTACAGGAGGTGCAGCCGGCACCACCCCTACAACCTGAGGCGGACTCTGCTTCGGGACCTGCGGCCGATCCGCCGGACACCGCCTCGCTCATAGCGTTGAGCCATGACCACATCCGTCTGCACCAGCGCTTCGAACGCTGCCACGGCCTCGGCCCCGGCCAAGCCGCAGACCTTCCCGTACCCGTCGTTCTCGTCGTACGTGAAGGCCCGCCAGCCGGTGCTGCTGCGCACCGCCCGGTCGCTGACCGCGAACCCGAGCGACGCGGAGGACCTGCTGCAGACCGCGCTCACCAAGACGTACGTGGCCTGGGAGCGCATCGAGGACCATCGCGCGCTGGACGGATACGTGCGCCGGGCGCTGCTGAACACCCGGACGTCGCAGTGGCGCAAGCGCAAGGTCGACGAGTTCGCCTGCGAGGAGCTGCCGGAGCCGGAGCCCGTCCCGGCCGGCGACGACCCCGCGGAGCGCCAGGCCCTGCACGACGCGATGTGGCGGGCGATCATGAAGCTGCCCGCCCGGCAGCGGGCGATGGTCGTCCTCAGGTACTACGAGGACCTCAGCGAGGCCCAGACGGCCGAAGTGCTCGGAGTTTCCGTGGGCACGGTGAAGTCGGCGGTGTCGCGGGCGCTCGGCAAGCTCCGTGAGGACCCTGAGCTGGGGATTGTTCGGTAACGAACCGCTCCGCCGGCCGTCGGCGAGTGCCCCTTCCGGACACCTTGCCGGGGAACGCCCATTGATCGATCACCCGGGAGTAGTGACATACCGCGCGGTATGTGCGCAGAATCAGCGCAACCCTTACCGCCGCGTAGGCAATGTCGCCCCGGGAGGACACCGTGCTGAGCACGATGCAGGACGTACCGCTGCTGATATCGAGGATCCTGACCCACGGGTCGACGATCCACGGCAGCTCCCAGGTGACCACCTGGACCGGTGAGGACGAGCCGCACCGCCGCTCCTTCGCCGAGATCGGCGCCCGCGCCGCCCAGCTGGCGCACGCGCTGCGCGAGGACCTGGAGGTCCAGGGCGACGAACGGGTGGCGACGCTCGCCTGGAACAACGCGGAGCACGTCGAGGCCTACTTCGCGATCCCCTCCATGGGCGCGATCCTCCACACCCTCAATCTCCGGCTCCCGCCCGAGCAACTGGCCTGGATCGTGAACCACGCGGCCGACCGCGTCGTGATCGCCAACGGTTCCCTGCTCCCCCTGCTCGCCCCGCTGCTGCCGCACCTGAAGTCGGTCGAGCACGTCGTCGTCACCGGCCCCGGCGACCGGTCCCTGCTGGACGGGGCGTCGGTCCGGGTGCACGAGTACGAGGACCTCATCGCCGGGAAGCCGACGGCGTACGACTGGCCCGAGCTGGACGAGCGTGCCGCCGCCGCCATGTGCTACACCTCCGGCACCACCGGCGACCCCAAGGGCGTGGTCTACAGCCACCGCTCCATCTACCTGCACTCCATGCAGGTCAACATGGCCCAGTCGATGGGCCTGACCGACGAGGACACCTCGCTGGTCGTGGTCCCGCAGTTCCACGTCAACGCCTGGGGCCTGCCGCACGCCACCTTCATGACCGGCGTCAACATGCTGATGCCGGACCGCTTTCTGCAGGCCGCGCCGCTCGCCGAGATGATCGAGAGCGAGAAGCCGACGCACGCCGCCGCGGTCCCCACCATCTGGCAGGGCCTGCTCGCCGAGCTGACCGCCAAGCCCAGGGACGTCTCCTCCCTCACCCAGGTCACCATCGGCGGGTCCGCCTGTCCGCCCTCCCTGATGGAGGCGTTCGACGCGCTCGGCATGCGGGTCTGCCACGCCTGGGGCATGACGGAGACCTCCCCGCTCGGCACCATCGCCCGCCCCCCGGCCCACGCGGTCGGCACCCCGGAGGAGTTCGCGTACCGCCTCACCCAGGGCCGGTTCCCGGCCGGTGTCGAGGCCCGGCTCACCGGCCCCGGCGGCGAGCGCCTCCCCTGGGACGGCGAGTCCGCCGGTGAGCTGGAGGTGCGCGGCAACTGGATCTCCGGTGCCTACTACAACGGCCCGGGCGCCGAGCCGCTGCGCCCCGCCGACAAGTTCAGCGAGGACGGCTGGCTGAAGACCGGCGACGTCGGCACCATCTCGCCCGACGGCTTCCTCACCCTCACCGACCGCGCCAAGGACGTCATCAAGTCCGGCGGCGAGTGGATCTCCTCCGTCGAGCTGGAGAACGCCCTGATGTCCCACCCGGACGTCGCCGAGGCCGCCGTGGTCGCCGTCCCCGACGACAAGTGGGGCGAGCGCCCGCTGGCCACCGTCGTCCTCAAGGAGGGCGCGAGCGTCGGCTTCGAGGCCCTGCGCGCCTTCCTCGCCGAGGACGGCAAGATCGCCAAGTGGCAGCTCCCGGAACGCTGGACGATCATCGAGGCGGTGCCGAAGACGAGTGTCGGCAAGTTCGACAAGAAGGTGCTGCGCAGGCAGTACGCCGACGGCGGGCTGGACGTCACCCGGCTCTGAGCGACAGGGCCAGCGGGACGGGCGGGGCCAGCGGGACTGACGCGGCCAGCGGGACAGACAGGGCCAGCGGGACTGACGCGGCCGATGCTCGTACGCCGGGTGGGGAGCCTCCCCCGGCGTACGAGCCCCCGGCGTACGGGCCCCCGCGTACGAGCCCCCGCATAACGAGCCAGGCACCCGTGCCCCCCGCTTCGTCTGCCGCCTCCGCGCTCACCGCGTCCGTACGGCCGTCGCCGCCCACCCCAGCACCAGCCACGCCCCCGCCACCGCGCAGACCCCGCCCCAGCCCCAGTGGCCGTACGCGGGTCCCGCGAGGGCCGAGGCCAGGGCGCCGCCCGCGAAGCCGGCCACGACGTACGCCGTGTTGGCGGTGGCCGGAGCGGAGGTGGTGGTCAGGGCGAGGGTCTGGTTGGCGACGTGGGAGGCGACCAGGGCGGCGTGCACCAGGACCGCCGCCGCGCACAGGGCCGCCATCGCCTGCCCGCCCAGCCAGAACAGCGGCACCGACACGGCGGCGAGCAGATACGCGGACCGTACGACCTTGGCGGCGCCGAACCGGTCGACCAGGCCGCCCGCGAGCGGCGCGACGACACTCGCCGCGAGCCCGAACAGGCCGAACAGCCCGGCCGCGGCGGTGGTCATGCCGTAGCCCTCGCCCCCGGCCAGGAGCAGCGCCAGCGAGGTCCACAGCGCGCTCCAGGCGCCGTACATCCCCGCCTGGCGCACGCAGGCGCGCCACAGGGCCGGCGAGCGGCGTACCAGGCCGGGCACCGCGGCGAGCCCGGCGAACAGCGAGCCCTCACGCCGACGCCGCTGCGCGGGCAGTATGTACGCGGTCGCCAGGCCCAGCACGGCGGTCAGGACGGCCGCGCCCACGAACACCACGCGCCAGCCGAAGGCCTGCCCGACCAGCCCGCCGAGCACGCGGGCCGCGACGATCCCGGTGAACAGGCCGGCGATGACCGCCGCGACGTGACGGGCCCGGCGCTCGGCGGGCGCGCGCTCGGCGACCAGCGGGACCAAAAGCTGCGGTACGACGGTCGCGGCCGAGGCGACCAGGACGGCGCCCGCGAGCGCGCCGGTCCCGCCCGACGCGGCGCCGACGATCAGGGCCGCCGCGGCGACCAGCGCCAGGACGGCGACCAGGCGGCGCCGGTTCACGCTGTCCCCGAGCGGGGCGAAGAAGAGCAGACCGGCCGCGTAACCGAACTGCGCGACCGAGGCGAGCCAGGCCACCGCCGAGGGCGTGGAGCCGAAGTCGTGGGCGATGAGGGGGAGCAGCGGCGCCGCGAGGTAGATGTTGGCGGCCGTGACGGCGGTGCAGACGGCGATCAGGGGGAGGAAGAGCCGGGAGGAGGCGGACGGCCTCTTCCGGAGCGGGCCTCGGGCCTCACCCTCCGGCGTGGTCCGGGCGGTGGCTGCTGACGGTGACGACATGAGCGGAGCGACCCCTTCGAGCGCACACTAACAACTAACTGGTTGGTTGGAAGCAACTCACGGAGTCTGGTCCGCATTCCCCCGCCCTGTCAACCAAACAGTTGGTTACCGCCCCCGCCCCGCTACCCTGTCCCCATGGGAGCAAGGGACCCCGAGGCCACCAAGGCCCGGATCTTCGAGGCCGCGGTCGCCGCATTCGCCCGCTACGGCATCGCCGGCGCCCGCATCGACCGCATCGCGGCCGAGGCCAAGGCCAACAAGCAGCTGATCTACGCCTACTACGGCAACAAGAGCGAGCTGTTCGCCTCCGTCCTCGAGAAGAAGATGCTCGACCTGGCGATCTCCGTCCCCGTCGACCCGGACGACATCGAGGGCTGGGTCGACCGCCTCATGGACTACCACGCCGCCCACCCCGAGCTGCTCCGCCTCCTCTTCTGGGAGGGCATGGAGTACGGCACCGCCGAGCTGCCCCACGAGACCGAACGCCACGACCACTACGCCCGCAAGGTCGCCGCCGTACGGGACGGCCAGGCGCGCGGCGTGATCACCGACGCCATCCCGGCGCCCGACCTGCTCTTCCTGCTGGTCGCGATGACCAACTGGGCGACCGTCGTGCCGCAGATGAAGCGCATCCTGGTCGGTGGCGAGGACGCGGACGCCGACCGCCTGCGCGCCTCGATCAAGGAGGCGGCGCGCAGGATCGTCTCCGGCCGGGGCAGCTGAGCCCGGACCGGCGTCAGTCGGCCCCGATGCGCGGGAGCGGCGCCCGGACCGGCGTCAGTTGGTCCCGATCCGCGAGAGCAGCTCGACGATCCGGGACTGCACCTCGCCGCTCGTGGAACGCTCCGCCAGGAACAGCACCGTCTCGCCCGAGGCCAGCCGCGGCAGGTCGGCCTGGTCGACGGCGGCGGTGTAGACGACGAGCGGAGTGCGGTTGAGCTGCCCGTTCGCGCGCAGCCAGTCGATGATCCCGGCGTACCCGTCCTGCCCCCGCTGCACCCGCATCAGGTCCATCACGACCAGGTTCGGCCGGAACTGCCCCGCCAGCGTCACCGCGTCGGCGTCGCTCGCCGCCCGCGCCACCTGCATCCCGCGCCGCTCCAGCGTCGCCGTCAGCGCCAGCGCGATCTCCGCGTGCTCCTCGATCAGCAGCACGCGCGGCGGGTGCTGCTCGCTGTCCCGGGGCGCGAGCGCCTTCAGCAGTACGGCGGGATCGGCGCCGTAGGCGGCATCGCGCGAGGCCTGTCCGAGCCCGGCCGTGACCAGCACCGGCACCTCGGCCGCCACGGCCGCCTGCCGCAGCGACTGGAGCGCCGTACGGGTGATCGGCCCGGTCAGCGGGTCCACGAACAGCGCGGCGGGGAACGCCGCGATCTGCGCGTCGACCTCCTCGCGCGAGTGCACGATCACCGGCCGGTAGCCGCGGTCGCTGAGCGCCTGCTGCGTGGAGACGTCCGGTGCGGGCCACACCAGCAGCCGGCGCGGGTTGTCCAGCGGCTCCGGCGGCAGTTCGTCGTCCATCGGCTGCGGACGCGGCGGGTCCGCCACCTCCACGGCCCCGCCGGGCCCGTCCAGCGGCTCGGGCCCCTCGGCGGCGTTCCTGTCCGGCGCCCCTATGGCGTACGACCGCCCGGCGCCCTCGGTGACCGGCGCGCGCCGGGGCTGACCGCCGGCCAGGGACGGCTGCTCCTGCCCCTGCGGCCGGCCCGGGGACTCGGGTTGCGGCTGGGTCTTCGGTTGCGCGGCGGCGGGCGGCTGTTCGGCCGGCGGATGCGGGCGGGCCGACGGTTCCGGGCGCGTGGCGGCCGGGTCGGGCGGCGTACTCAGCTTGCGGCGCCGGCCCGAGCCGCCCGGCTGATGCGGGGCGGGTGTGGCCGACGGCTGCTGCACCTGGACCGCCTGCCGGTTGAACGGCACACCCTGGCCCAGCGTCCGCACGCTGATCGACCGTCCCTGCGTCGAGTTCGGGTCGACGGGCGCGGACGCTTCGGCGGGCAGGGGCTGCGCCGCGCGCGGAGCGGGGGCGTTCTCCGGCGGCAGCGGGGTTCCCCGGCTCGGCGTGGAGGCGGGGACGCCCTGCGGGGGCGTCGAGGCGGGAGACGCGGCGGGAGCGGGCCCGGTGGCGCCGCCCGGCGGTACGGGGATGCCTGTGCCTGTGCCTGTGCCTGTGCTTGTGCTTGTGGCGTCCGCGGCGGCGGGCCACGGCTGCGCGGCCGGCTGACCGGTGGCAGCGGGCTGCGCGGTGCCGGCGCCAGCCTCGACGGGCCGGGGCGACTCGGGGTGGGCGGCAGGTGCGGGTGCGGGCCCGGACGCAGGTGCGGCCTGGACGGGTACGCCTTGCCCGGCCGTGTTCTGCCCGGTCGTGCTCTGCGCGGCGGTGTTCTGTACGGCGGTGTTCTGCGGAGGAACGGGGGCTCCATGTACAGGTCCCCCCTGCACGGGTCCCGTCTGCACGGGTCCCCCCTGCGCCGAAAAGCCACCTGGCGCCGGAAGGCCACCCTGTGCCGCCGCCGGCACCGCTTCTTCGGACTGTCGGTCGGCGGCACCGGCCCGGCGACGCCGTCCCGTCGGCGCCTCGGCCGGGTGCGGCTGCGGCGGGGTGTGATCGTCGGACTGGTCGTGCGGTACGGCGTCGTGCCGGCCGTCGTCGAGCAGGGCGTCCCCGGAAGCGGCCGGGCCGGGCACCTGGACCTGACCCGTGGGCGCCGCCACGGGCGCCACGGGGCCGGCCGTCCCGTGCGGCTCCGCCGTCCCGTATGGCTCCGCCGTCCCGTCGGACGGCCGGTCCGCGTCGGCGGGGGGCAGGGCGAACACCTGACGCGGCGCCGCCTCCTGCGCGGCGGCACGCTCGTTCGCGGAGGCCAGGGCACGACGCCGGCGCCCGGTCGGCTGGGACCCGTCGTCCGGGCCCGACTCGCCGGCCTGCGCGGGCAGGGCCGGCGGCAGTGCCTGCTGCTCACCGCCGTCCCGCCGGGCGCGCCGGCCGCCGGGCGCGGGCACACCCTGCGGCGGTACGGTCCCGCCGAGACCGGTGTTGGAGGCCGCGGACGCTCCGCCGTGCTCGCCGGCCATGACGACGGCGCCCTCGGACACCCCGGCGGGCAGACCTTGAGGCACGCCTTGGGGCAGCCCCTCGACGGAGGCACCGACGGCCTCCGCGGACCGCCCGCGCCGGCGCCCGGTACCGCCGGACCCCTCGCCCGGCACCGCCTGAGCGGGAACCGGAAGCGGCACGGACACCTGACCCTGCTCCGGCGCCCCCGGGCCCTGCTCCCGCGCCCCCTGGACCTGCTGCTCCCGCGACCCCTGCCCCTGCCCCTGCTCATGAGCCTGAGCCGCACGCCGCCTGCGCCGTCCGGTCGGGGCGGTACCCGAGCCTTCGGGACCGATGGCGGCCTCGTCGTCGCCCTCGCCCCCCGCGCCCGCGCTCCCGCTCTCCAGGAACGCGTCGACGGACGCCCGCCGAGCGCGCCGCCGCCCGCCACCGGGGGCCGGCTCCTGAACGGCCAGGGCACTGCCCGTACCCGCAACACCCGCAACGCCTGCGGCACCCGCCGCACCCTCGACCTCGGCGCCCCGTGCCTGCGTCGGCGCCTGCGCCTGTTCCGGGGCCGGGCCCGGAGCATGAGCCTCAACGGCCCCCGCCCCACCCCCGATCGGCACCTCCAGCACATACGCGTTGCCGCTCATGCCCGGCACCTCGTGCGTCTGCAGCACGCCACCGTGCGCCCGCACGATGCCCCGCACGATGGGCTCGTGCACCGGGTCTCCTCCGGTGTACGGACCGCGCACCTCGATGCGTACGACCTCGCCGCGCTGCGCCGCCGCGACCACGACGGTGTTGTCCAGGTAGCCGCCCGTCGCCGACACGGGCGAGTTGCCGGTGGCGTCGACGCCCGCCACGTCCGCGACGAGATGCGCGAGCGCGATGGCCAGCAGCCGGACGTCGACCTCGGCCTCGATGGGCGGCGCGTGGACGGCGAACTGCACCCGTCCCGGCCCGATCAGTTCCACGGCCCCGTCGACACCGGCGGCCACGACGGCGTCGAGCATCACCTTCGTACGGGAGACGTTCTCGTTGCCGACGTCGAGGCGCTGATAGCCGAGGACGTTGTCGATGAGGGTGGTGATGCGCGAGTAACCGGCCGAGAGGTGGTGCAGCACCTGGTTTGCCTCGGGCCACAGCTGCCCGGCGTCGTCCGCGGCCAGCGCGGCGAGTTCCTGCCGCAGTTCGTCCAGGGGCCCGCGCAGGGAGCCCCCGAGGAGAGTGAGCAGCTGCTCGTGCCGGGCGGCGATCGCCTCGTAGCGGTCCTTCTCCCGCTCACCGAGCGCGGCGTAGCGGTCGGCGTCCGCGGCGATCTCCTCCGCGTGCTGCTCCCGCAGCTCCTCCAGCTCGGCCACGTGCTGCTGGCGCAGCGCGGTCAGCTCGGAGGCGTGCTCCTCGGCGAGCCGCTCCAGTTCCTCGGCGTGCCGCCGCTCCGCGTCCTCGTGCTCCTTGACGAGCGCGTCGTAGGGCCGCCGGTCGGTGAAGGTCATCACGGCGCCGACGAGCTGGTCGCCGTCGCGCACCGGCGCGGTCGTCAGGTCGACCGGCAGCTGGTCGCCACTCTTGGCGAACACCACCTGCCCGCGCACCCGGTGCTTGCGGCCCGAGCGGAGGGTGTCGGCGAGCGGGGACTCGTCGTACGGGAAGGGCGAGCCGTCGGCGCGCGAGTGCAGGATGAGGGTGTGCAGCTCGCGGCCGCCGAGGTCGCTGGCCCGGTAGCCCAGTATCTGGGCGGCGGCCGGGTTGACGAGGACGATCCGCCCGTCGGTGTCGGTCCCGACGACGCCCTCGGACGCGGCCCGCAGGATCATCTCGGTCTGCCGCTGCGAACGGGCCAGCTCGGCCTCGGTGTCGACGGTGCCGGAGAGGTCGCGGACGACGAGCATCAGCAGTTCGTCGCCGGTGTAGCCGTAGGTGTCGTAGGCCTGCTGGCCGGTCTCCAGGTTGGCGCTGGTGACCTCGACCGGGAACTCGGTCCCGTCGGTGCGCCGGGCGACCATCCGCGTGGGCTTGGTACGCGCCCGCGGATCGATGTGGTCCGGCCGCCGCATCGACCCGGGGATCAGCCGCGAGTCGAACTGCGGCAGCAGATCCAGCAGCCCGCGTCCGACCAGCGCGGTGCCCGGGGTCTCGAAGGCCTCCAGCGCGATGGCGTTGGCATTGACAATGGTGCCGTTGGCGTTGACCAGTACCAACGCGTCCGGCAGGGCGTCCAGTATGGCTGCGAGGCGAGCAGTGCCTCGGGATGGCCTGCTGCTCACGAGACGCTTCCCTCCTGTTACCGCACTTGCCGACCGCCCGGGCCATCTTGCCAATCGGCCCGCAGGGTGTCACGCGAGGGAGTCTAAGGGTTGGGGCCGGGCGGGCGGCGTGGGATGGCACGGAGGTCGCACGACGAAGTGACGTAGAACGTGTGCCCGAGTGCCCGCGCGCCGACTTTCCGGGCACTGGAGGGCGACCGGCTACGACCGTCCCGGCGCCCCCACCTCGGGCAGCAGCGGCACCATGCGGTCCCAGCGGGAGATCTCGCAGCCGTCGCGGCGGTCGTACGTCACGTCGACGGGGCGTCCGGCCCAGGTGCCCGTGACGTGCGCGGTGGCCGGGCCGCCGTACTGCATGGTGCAGAAGCTGCCCTCCGGGACAGGGGCGAAGGTGTCCTCCCCCCACCGCGTGTCGCGCTCGACGACGGCACAGGCGCCGTCCGGGTCGGGGTGGCTGCCGCCGCGGGGGTGGCAGTACAGCTCGTACGTGCCGTCCGCGCCGGCGCCGGCGTCCCGGACGGTGACCGTCAGGTGATCGACGCCCGGCTCCTCGGTGCCTGCGGCGGCGGCCGGGTGCGCGGCGGACAGGGAGGCGAGGGAGGCGACGGACAGGGCGGCGGCGCCGAGGAGACGGGCGGCGGCGGGGAGGCGAGTGACCTGGACCATGACCTGACTAACGCGCAGACCTGCCGGACGTTGCGCGACCGGGCGGTAAGGGCTTTGCCCTGCGGCCTGCCCGCCTAGTACCGTAGGGGTCGATTGGTGACAGCGCGCTCAACTGTGTCATCATCGGCACGCGCCACTCGCGCTCGCACGCGAGATGGTGATGTTGTCTGGAGGCGTCGCCTAGTCCGGTCTATGGCGCCGCACTGCTAATGCGGTTTGGGTCTTAAAGCCCATCGAGGGTTCAAATCCCTCCGCCTCCGCACGGATCATCGAAGCCCCGGCCCACTCGGCCGGGGCTTCGATGCTGTCCGGGCCCGTCCGGCCTCGTTAGCTCGTTTCCTCGTTTTCGCAGGTCACAAGCGGTGCGGCCAATGGATTTCACATGGCGGCGGCAGTCATGTAATGTTCTTCCTGTCGCCGCGAGCGGGCCGAAAGGGCCGGGAGCGGCGGTAAAACTGAAGAAGACAAGCACTCGTAGCTTAACGGATAGAGCATCTGACTACGGATCAGAAGGTTGCAGGTTCGAATCCTGCCGAGTGCACAGCAGAGCAGAGGCCCCGTCGAGGTGATCGACGGGGCCTCTGGCGTTGCACCGTCGGGGTGATCGCCGTTCGCAACTGTGTCTAGGGTGTGCCCATGTTGCGAGGACGCGTCTTCATATCCAACCGGATATCCATCCGGCCGAGCCTCGACGGAGGACGCCGGTGAACAAGCCGCTGAGGGCCGTGGCGATCTTCTGCGGGCTGCTGGTGCTCGGCCTGCTGATCCGCGCGAACTGGCTGCAGTACGTCCGGGCCCCGGAGCTCGCCTCCGACACGAAGAACCGGCGGGTGCAGATCGAGCAGTTCGCCACCGCGCGCGGGGACATCATCGTCGGTGGCCGGGCGATCACGGGCTCCACCGAGACCGAGGGCACCGACCTCAAGTACAAGCGCACCTACGCCGACGGGCCGATGTACGCGCCGGTGACGGGGTACGCGTCGCAGGCCCAGGGCATGACGCTGCTGGAGAAGACCTACGACTCCATCCTGACCGGCAAGGACGACCGGCTGGCCTTCCAGCGGTTCGCCGACGTCGTCAGCGGTGAGGGCCGGCGGGCCGGGTCGGTGGTCACCACCATCGACCCGAAGGCGCAGAAGGCCGCCTGGAAAGGGCTGACCGACCTGAAGGGCGCGCGGGGCGCCGTGGTCGCGCTGGATCCGGCGACGGGGAAGGTGCTGGCCATGGTGTCGGCGCCCTCCTACGACCCGTCGGTGTTCGCGGGCAGCACCTTCAAGGAGTCCGACCGCTTCGTGGCGCTCGACAAGAAGAAGAACAAGCCGCTGGCCAACCGCGCGCTGCGCGAGACCTACCCGCCGGGCTCCACCTTCAAGATCCTCACCGCGGCCGCCGCGCTGGAGCACGGCGTCGTCACCGATGTCGACGCCCGTACCGACGCCGTCTCCCCGTACCCCCTGCCGCAGTCCTCCAACAAGATCGGCAGTGAGGCCGGCGACGGGGTCTGCGACAAGGCCTCGATGAAGACCGCGATGCAGTACTCCTGCAACAACGTCTTCCTGGACGCCGCCTCCGAGCTGGGCCAGGACAAGCTGCGCGAGACGGCCGAGAAGTTCGGTTTCAACGAGAACGTCTACTCCGACGACTTCGGCGACCTGCTCGCCACGAAGAGCCTCTACCCCGAGAACCTCGACGCGCCGGGCACCGCGCTCACCGGCATGGGACAGGGCAGCCTCACCAGTACGCCGATGCAGATGGCCATGGTCACCGCCGGGCTGGCCAACGACGGCAAGGTGATGCAGCCGTACATCGTCGACGAGGTCAAGGGCCCCGACCTCGGCACGCTGGAGAAGACCGAGCCCGCGGTGATGAGCGAGGCGGTCTCCGCCGAGACCGCGCAGAAGGTCCAGCAGATGATGGAGTTCACCGCCAAGGAGGGCAGCGCCCGCCGCGCCCAGATCGACGGCATCACGGTCGGCGGCAAGACCGGTACCGCGCAGCGCGGTGTCAACGTGGACGACGAGGTGCCGTACGGCTGGTTCGTCTCCTACGGCAAGAAGGACGACGGGTCGTCCGTCGCCGTGGCCGTCTTCATCGACCCGACCGACATGGACATCTCCCGCGAGGACATCTCCGGTGGCGGCCTGGGCGCGCCCATCGCCAAGAGCGTCATGGAGGCGGTCCTCAAGCAGTGACGCCGGGGGCGGTGGTGGTCAGGCGCCCGCGGCGTCGTACGCCTCGCGGGCCCGCTCCACCGCCGCCATCCGCCGCTCCGTCCACAGCGCCAGATCTCTGACCTGCTCGGCGGCCTCCCGGCCGAGGCCGGTCAGGGAGTAGTCGACGCGGGGCGGGATCACCGGCTTGGCGTCCCGGTGGACCAGGCCGTCGCGCTCCAGAGTGCGCAGGGTCTGGGCCAGCATCTTCTCGCTGACCCGGCCGATCTCACGGCGCAGCTCGCTGAAGCGGTACGGGCGCTCCAGCAGCGCGATCAGGGCCAGGGTGCCCCAGCGGCTGGTGACGTGCTCCATGACCACGCGCTCCGGGCACATCGGCTCGCTCACCTTCATGCCCGTACGGTACGCCGGGGCGTGCACTGTCCGAGAGCCAGTGCACGCCCCGGCGTTGTCAGTGGTGCCCCCTACTCTCGACGGCGATGGCACAGGAGTGGAAGTGCTCGGGGCTGCGGTGGGCGGCGGACGGTCCCGTGCTGACATGGGTCGGGGGGCGGCGCAGTGCGCTGTCCCGGGGGAAGCGGGTGGCCTTCGGGGTCGCCGAGGGGGGTGTGCGGACATGTGTGGGAGCGCGGGGGCACGCGTGTCCGGTGCGGGCCGGTGTGACGGGACGGAGTACGGGGGCGCGGTGCGAGGAGTGTGCGCGGCTGGACCGGGCGCACTCCGTGGCCGCCGACACGATCGCGGACGATCCGCGGCCGTACCGCGTCTATCTGGCGTGGTTCGGGCCGGGCCTCGTCAAGGTGGGGATCACCGCGTACGAGCGGGGGGCCGCCCGGCTGCTGGAGCAGGGAGCCGTCTGCTTCAGCTGGCTGGGCCGCGGGCCCCTGATGTCCGCGCGCCGGACCGAGGAGCTGCTGCGGGCCGCGCTGGGTGTGCCCGACCGGATTCCGTACGCCCACAAGCGGGCGGTGCGGGCCGGGCTGCCGGAGACGGAGGCGGAGCGGACGGCCGAGATCGCGGAGCTGCACGCGCGGGCGGTCGCGCTCGGCGGCTGGCCGGAGTCGCTGACGCCGGAGCCGTTCCGGGGTGTGGACCACGCGGGCGTCTTCGGGATCGACGGGGCCGGCCGTGGACCGGCCGCCGTGGGGGAGGTGGCCGAGCTGGTGGCGGGCGGGGCGATCGGTGGCGAGCTGGTGGCGGCCGCCGGGCCGGATCTGCATCTGGCGACGGAGCGCGGGGTCGTCGTGCTGGACACGCGGCTGATGACGGGGTGGGAGCTGGTGTCCGCCGAGGGCGAGCCGTGCGCCGTGCCCGTGCGGGAGATCAGACGAGCGGCCGGAGTACAGGACGGGCTGTTCTGACCTCGTCCCCGGCCTCCGCCTCTCCTGCCGGGACCTCCTCGCCCCCTTGCCCCATATCCCTTGCCCCTCGCCCCCTCTCCTGCCGGGACCTCCTCGCCCCCTTGTCCGCGGGCGCGCGGGGCGCCATCGTGGCCCCATGAGTGATCAAGAGGCCGGGCAGGTCCGCCGGTTCTGGGCGGAGCTGGGGCTGCCCGGACTGGTCGACGTGCACACGCACTTCATGCCCGAGCGGGTGCTGCGCAAGGTCTGGGGCTACTTCGACGCCCTCGGTCCGCTGACCGGCGGAGTGGAGTGGCCGATCACCTATCGGCAGGAGGAGGACGAACGCACGGCGCTGCTGAGGAAGTTCGGGGTGCGCGCCTTCACCGCCATGCTGTATCCGCACAAGGCGGGCATGGCCCAGTGGCTCAACGGCTGGGCGGTGGACTTCGCCCGCCGGACCCCCGACTGCCTGCACACCTCCACCCTCTTCCCGGAGCCGGGCGTCGAGACGTACGTCCGCGAGGCCGTCGAGGCGGGGGCGCGGGTCTTCAAGGCGCATGTGCAGGTGGGGGCGTACGACCCGGCCGACGAGCTGCTCGACGCGGCCTGGGGCGTGCTCGCCGAGGCCGGGGTGCCGGTCGTCGTCCACTGCGGGTCCGGGCCCGCCCCCGGCAAGCACACCGGGCCCGAGCCCATCGCACGGGTGCTGGCGCGCCATCCCCGGCTGCGGCTGGTCGTCGCGCACCTCGGGATGCCCGAGTACGAGGACTTCCTGGACCTCGCCGAGCGGTACGGCGAGGTCCGGCTGGACACGACGATGGCGTTCACCGACTTCAGCGAGCGTCTCGCCCCCTTCCCCCGACGGGCACTGCCCCGGCTGGCCGGCCTCGGCGACCGCGTCCTGCTCGGCTCGGACTTCCCCAACATCCCGTACCCCTACCTGCACCAGCTGCGCGCGCTGGAGCGGCTGGAGCTGGGGGACGCGTGGCTGCGGGGCGTGTGCCACGACAACGCGGCCCGGCTGTTCGGGCTGCCGGGGCACTGAGGGGCCGGCGGGCAGTGCCCGAGAGGCCCGGTGGAACGGGACTGAGAGGCCCCTGTGGGTTTCTCAGAGAAATCACAGCTTGGGGAAAGGGTGCTCTCAGAGCGCCCCGACATCGTGTCCGGTATGACCACGACCTCGCCCCAGGGGCGCACCGAACTGCTGAGGCCGGACGGGAGCCCCGTCCGGGTGCTTGTAGTGGACGACGAGCTGTCCATCACCGAGCTGCTGTCCATGGCCCTGCGCTACGAGGGCTGGCAGATCCGCAGCGCGGGGGACGGACACGGTGCCGTTCAGGCCGCGCGCGAGTTCCGGCCCGACGCCGTCGTGCTGGACATGATGCTGCCCGACATGGACGGGCTGAGCGTGCTGGGGCGGCTGCGCCGCGACCTGCCGGACGTGCCGGTGCTGTTCCTGACCGCCAAGGACGCGGTCGAGGACCGCATCGCCGGGTTGACCGCCGGCGGGGACGACTACGTCACCAAGCCGTTCAGCCTGGAGGAGGTCGTCGCCCGGCTCCGCGGGCTGATCCGGCGTACCGGTGCCGCCGACCGGCGCTCCGAGTCCGTTCTCGTCGTCGGTGACCTCACCCTCGACGAGGACAGCCATGAGGTCACCCGGGGCGGCGACGGCATCCACCTCACCGCCACCGAGTTCGAGCTGCTGCGGTTCCTGATGCGCAATCCGCGGCGCGTGCTGAGCAAGGCGCAGATCCTCGACCGCGTGTGGTCGTACGACTTCGGCGGGCAGGCCAACGTCGTCGAGCTGTACATCTCCTACCTGCGCCGGAAGATCGACGCCGGTCGCGAGCCGATGATCCACACCCGGCGCGGTGCCGGCTACCTGATCAAGCCCGCGGCGTGAGCGGACGGCGACGACCGCGCCCGCGGACGCTGCGGACGCGGCTCGTCGTCGCGTCGGTGGCGCTGATCGCGGTGGTGTGCGCGGTGATCGGGACGGTGACGACGGTGGCGTTGCGGTCGCATCTCTACGAGCAGCTGGACGGGCAGCTGCGGGAGGTCGCCGGGCGGGTGTCCGGGTTCGGGCCACCCGGCGAACCCGAGGCCGGTGGCGGGGGCCCGCAGCGGATGGACCTCGACGAGTTCGTCACCCGCGGCCCGCAGCCGCTCGGCACGATCGTCGCCGAGCTGCGGGACGGTGTCGTCGTCGACGCCAAGTACGGCGAGAGGGACGACGACAGCACCAGCTTCAGCGGCATCAGCCCGGTCGCCCTCACCGAGGCCGGGCGGGCCGCGCTGGCCTCCGTGCCCCGGGACGGGGACACGCACACCGTCGAGATCCCCGGCCTGGGCGACTACCGCGTGGAGTACCGGGACGGCTACTACGCCGCCGTCCCCACCTCCGAGGTCACCGGCACCATCAGCACCCTGATCCTCGTGGAGGCCAGCGTCACCGCCGCCGGTCTCATCGCCGCCTCCCTCGCCGGGACCGTCATCGTCGGCGTCGCCACCCGGCCCCTGCGCAAGGTCGCCGCCACCGCGACCCGGGTCTCCGAACTGCCCCTGCACGCGGGCGAGGTGAACCTCGACGAACGCGTCCCGGAGTCCGAGTGCGACCCGCACTCCGAGGTCGGCCGGGTCGGTGCCGCGCTCAACCGGATGCTGAACCACGTACACGGCGCGCTGCACGCACGGCAGGCGAGCGAGACGCGGGTCCGGCAGTTCGTCGCGGACGCCAGCCATGAGCTGCGTACGCCGCTCGCCTCCATCCGCGGGTACGCCGAACTCACCCGCAGGGGACGGGAACAGGTCGGACCCGACACCCGGCACGCGCTGGGCCGGATCGAGTCCGAGGCCGGGCGCATGACCCTGCTGGTGGAGGACCTGCTGCTGCTCGCCCGCCTGGACGCCGGCCGGCCGTTGCAGTTCGAGCCGACCGACCTCGTACCGCTCGTCGTGGACACCGTCAGCGACGCCCGCGCGGCCGGCCTCGACCACAACTGGCGGCTCGACCTGCCCGAGGAACCCGCACTGGTGTCGGCGGACGCCGCCCGGCTCCAGCAGGTGCTGGTCAACCTGCTGGGCAACGCCCGCAACCACACCCCGCCCGGTACGACCGTCACCGCGCGCGTGCGGACCGCCGGGGCCTGGCTGTGCGTGGACGTCGAGGACGACGGGCAGGGCATCCCGGCCGAGTTGCTGCCGCGTGTCTTCGAACGGTTCGCGCGCGGCGACTCCGCGCGGTCCCGCGCCACCGGCTCGACGGGTCTCGGGCTCGCCATCGTGCAGGCCGTGGCGTCCGCGCACGGCGGTGCCGTGACGGTCGACAGCGTGCCGGGGCGGACGGTCTTCACCCTGCACCTGCCGGCGCTCTCGGCCGGCGAAACGCGGTGGCGGCCGCACTCACAGGCACGGCACAGCGTCACCACACGGGCGCGACAGGGGACTTGAGAAAAGTCGGTCCCATGCGAACCGACTCTTCTCCCGGCTCCCTGCCGGCGCGGGAGCATCTCCCGGCCGCAGGAGCCGGTACGCCTGTCCTGGACGTAGTGGTCCCCGTGTACAACGAGGAGAAAGACCTCCGGCCGTGCGTCCTGAGACTGCACGAGCACCTGTCGCGGACGTTCCCGTACGCCTTCCGCATCACGGTCGCGGACAACGCGTCCACGGACGCCACCCCGCACGTCGCGGCGCGGCTGGCGGCGGAACTCGCCGAGGTCACGGTCTTCCGGCTGGAGCAGAAGGGGCGCGGCCGGGCCCTGCGGACCGTCTGGTCGGCCTCCGACGCCCCCGTCCTCGCCTACATGGACGTCGACCTGTCCACCGACCTGAACGCGCTGCTGCCGCTGGTGGCGCCGCTGATATCCGGTCACTCGGACCTCGCGATCGGCTCCCGGCTCGCCCGCAGCTCCCGGGTGGTGCGCGGCGCCAAGCGGGAGTTCATCTCCCGCTCCTACAACCTCATCCTGCGCGGCTCCCTCCAGGCCCGCTTCTCCGACGCCCAGTGCGGCTTCAAGGCGATCCGCCGGGATGTGGCCCGGGTACTGCTGCCGCTGGTGGAGGACACCGGCTGGTTCTTCGACACCGAGATGCTGGTGCTCGCCGAGCGCGCCGGGTGCCGGATCCACGAGGTGCCGGTCGACTGGGTCGACGACCCGGACTCCACCGTGCACATCGTGCGGACGGCGGCCGAGGACCTCAGGGGCGTGTGGCGGGTCGGCAAGGCCCTGGCCACCGGTTCGCTGCCGCTGGACCGGCTGGCGCGGCCCTTCGGTGACGACCCGCGCGACCGTGACCTGAAGGACGTACCGCAGGGGCTGGCCCGACAGCTCGTCGGCTTCTGCGTCGTAGGCGTCCTGTCCACCCTCTTCTATCTGCTGCTCTACAGCGGCTTCCGCCACTTCGGCGGCTCGCAGTCCGCCAACGCGCTCGCCCTGCTGGTCTCCGCGGTCGCCAACACCGCCGCCAACCGGCGGCTGACCTTCGGCGTGCGGGGCTGCGGCGGCGCGGTGCGGCACCAGGCGCAGGGGCTGGTGGTCTTCGGCATCGGTCTCGCCCTGACCGCCGGGTCGCTCGCCGCCCTGAACGCGGCGACGGCCGACCCGGGCCACTCCACCGAGCTGGCGGTGCTGATCGCCGCCAACCTCGCGGCCACCGTGCTGCGCTTCCTGCTCTTCCGCGCCTGGGTGTTCCCGGACGCGCCGCCCGCCGTGGGCGCGCCGCTGACCGCGAATCCGCCGGACGGGCGGCTTCCGGAGCCGTACCGCACCTGGAGCGACGCCACCGTGCGCCTGCAGCCGGTGCCCCCCGCCGACACCGACCCGAGGGACGGACGATGACGACGCACTACGACCGGACGACGCACGCGGGGGACGCACGACCTCCGGACGGCCAGGACGCGGGCCCGCCGCCGGTGCCGCCCGCTCCCGTGCGGCGACGGGAGCCACGTCGGCCCCGCCTCCGCGGACTGTGGCGGGGCCGCCCCGAGGACCCCCGCTGGGTGCGCCCGGCCTTCCTCGGCCTGCTGCTGGCCACCGCCCTGCTCTACCTCTGCGGCCTGAGCGCCTCGGGCTACGCCAACTCCTTCTACTCGGCCGCTGTACAGGCGGGCAGCCAGTCCTGGAAGGCGTTCTTCTTCGGCTCGCTCGACGCCGGGAACGCCATCACCGTCGACAAGCCCCCGGCCGCGCTGTGGCCGATGGCGCTGGCGGTGCGGATCTTCGGGCTGAGTTCGTGGTCGATCCTCGTCCCCGAGGTGCTGATGGGCGTCGCGACGGTCGCCGTCGTGTACGCGGCGGTGCGCCGCCGGTTCAGTCCCGCGGCCGGGCTGATCGCCGGTGCCGTGCTGGCGCTGACGCCGGTCGCGGCGCTGATGTTCCGGTTCAACAACCCGGACGCGCTGCTGGCGCTGCTGATGTCCGTCGCCTGCTACCTCGTCGTCCGCGCGCTGGAGGACGGCCGGACCAAGTGGCTGGTGTGGGCCGGCGTCGCGATCGGGTTCGCGTTCCTCACCAAGACCCTCCAGGCCTTCCTGATCCTGCCCGCGCTCGCCCTCGTCCACGGCGTCTGCGCGCCGGTGCGGCTGAAGAAGCGGCTGGGGCAGCTGGCCCTGGCGGCCGTCGCGATCGTCGTCTCCGGGGGCTGGTGGGTCGCGATCGTCGAGCTGTGGCCGGCCTCGTCGCGCCCGTACGTCGGCGGCTCGCAGAACAACAGCTTCCTGGAGCTGACCTTCGGCTACAACGGCCTCGGCCGGCTCAACGGCGAGGAGACCGGCAGCGTCGGCGGCGGTGGCGGCGGTACGGGCGGTGCCGGCGGCGGGCAGTGGGGCGAGACCGGCTGGGACCGGATGTTCAACTCCGAGATCGGCGGCCAGATCTCCTGGCTGCTCCCGGCCGCCCTCGTCCTGCTCGTGGCGGGCCTGGTCGCCACGCGGCGCGGCGGCCGTACCGACACGGCTCGCGCGTCCTTCCTGGTCTGGGGCGGCTCGCTGCTGATGACCACGGCCGTCTTCAGCTTCATGGCGGGCATCTTCCACCAGTACTACACGGTGGCCCTCGCGCCCTACCTGGCGGCCGTGGTCGGCATGGGCTCGGCGGCGCTGTGGGAGCGCCGCGAGCGCGGCTGGGCGTCCCTCGCCCTCGCCGCGGCCGTCACGGCGACCGCGGCCTGGGGGTACGTCCTGCTCAACCGCACGTCCGACTACCTGCCCTGGCTGAAGTGGCTGGTCCTCGTCGGCGGTCTGGTCGCCGCGCTCGGCTTGGTCTTCGCCGGGCGGCTGCGGCGGCGGCTCGTGCCTGCGGTGGCGGGGCTGGGTCTCGTGGCGTCGCTGGCGGCGCCCACCGCGTACACGCTGAGCACCGTGCGGGAGGGGCACAGCGGCTCCATCGTCACGGCCGGTCCGGCCGGCGCGAGCATGATGGGGGGCCCGGGCGGTGGCGGCGGTGGCCGGGGCGGTGGACCCGGGGGCGGCGGCTTCCCCGGCGGCGGGAACGCGCCCGGCGGCCAGGGGCAAGGCCAGGGCCAGGGGCAGGGCGCTCAAGGCAACGGCGGCAACGGCGGCAACGGCAGCGGCGGCCAGGGCGGCTTCCCAGGCGGCACACCCGGCCAGGACGGTCAGACGGCTCCCGGCGGCCGGACCGCCCCGAACGGCCAGACCGCTCCCGGCGGCCGGACCGGCGAGGGCGGCGGCATGACCGGAGGCGGCGGCATGGGCGGCCTGCTCAACGGCGCCCAGGTCGACTCCGAGGCCAGGAAGCTGCTGGAGACCGACGCCGACCGGTACACCTGGGTCGCCGCCGCGGTCGGCTCCCAGAACGCCGCGAGCTACCAGCTCAGCACCGGTGACCCGGTGATGGCGATCGGCGGCTTCAACGGAACGGACCCGTCGCCGACACTGGCCCAGTTCGAGAAGTACGTGGCGGACGGAAGGATCCACTACTTCATCGGGGGCGGCGGCGCGGGCGGCATGGGCGGCGACTCCGGCACCTCGTCGCAGATCACGTCGTGGGTCGAGGCCAACTTCGAGGAGGTCACGGTCGGTTCGGCCACCTTCTACGACCTCACGCGGCCGACGAACTGATCACAGCTGATCACGCTGATCACAGGAGGAAGACTCTGCTGTACAGCGTATAAGAGCCCTTATACGCTGTACAGCATGACGACGTCCTTCCAGGAACAGGAAGCCGCGCCCACGGTCCAGGGACACCCGCAGCGCTGGCTGATCCTCGGTGTCATCAGCCTCGCCCAGTTGACCGTGGTGCTGGACAACACCGTGCTGAACGTGGCCATCCCCTCGCTCACCGACGAGCTCGGCGCGACCACCTCGGACATCCAGTGGATGATCAACGCCTACTCGCTGGTCCAGTCCGGCCTGCTGCTCACCGCGGGCAGCGCGGCCGACCGCTACGGCCGCAAGAAGATGCTGGCCACGGGCCTCGCCCTGTTCGGCCTCGGCTCGCTGGCGGCGGGACTCGCGGACACCACCGGCCAGTTGATCGCGGCGCGGGCCGGTATGGGGGTCGGCGGCGCGCTGCTGCTGACCACCACGCTCGCCGTGGTCATGCAGATCTTCGCGCCGGCGGAGCACGCGAAGGCGATCGGCATCTGGAGCGCGGTCAGCGCCCTCGGCTTCGCGTGCGGGCCGCTGATCGGCGGTTTCATGCTGGACCACTTCTGGTGGGGCGCGATCTTCCTGATCAATCTGCCGGTCGTGGCGCTCGGCCTGGTCGCGGTCGTGGCCCTGGTCCCGGAGTCGAAGAACCGGCAGGGCGACCGCCCCGACCTGCTCGGCGCCGTACTGTCCACGGTCGGCATGGGCGCACTGGTCTACGCGATCATCTCCGGCCCCGAGCACGGCTGGGCGTCGGGCAGGGTGCTCGCCACGGCGGCCGTCGCGGTGGGCGTGCTCGCGCTCTTCGCGTACTGGGAGAGCCGCATCCCGTACCCCATGCTCGACCTGGACTTCTTCCGCAACCAGCGGTTCACGGGCGCGGTGGCGGGGCTGGTGCTGATCACCTTCGGCATGGGCGGCGCGCTGTTCCTGCTCACCCAGCACCTGCAGTTCGTGCTCGGGTACGGCCCGCTGGAGGCGGGGGTGGCGACCGCTCCGCTGGCGCTGACCGTGGTGCTGCTGAACTTCTCCGGCGTGGCGGCGAAGTGGCTGGCCAGGCTGGGTACGCCGGGGGCGGTACTGCTCAGCATGGTGCTGATGTCGGCGGGCCTGGTGGTCATCGCCACCCTCACCGGCGAGGGCTACGCGGGCACGCTGCTGGGTCTGCTGCTGATCGGCGTGGGCTGTGCGCTCGGCAACCCGGCCATGGCACACGCGATCATGAGCTCGATACCGCCGGCCAAGGCGGGGGTCGGCGCGGGCATCAACGGTACGTTGGCGGAGTTCGGCAACGGGCTGGGCGTGGCGGTGCTGGGCGCGGTGCTGAACTCGCGGTTCGCGGCGCTGGTGCCGGTGGCGGCGGCCTCGTTGCCGGCGGCGTTGGCCTCGGCGGAGGGGGAGGCGGAGCGGGAGCGGGTGATCGACGCGTTCTCCTCCGGGCTGGAGAGCAGTCAGTTGGTGGGGGCGGTGGCCGTGCTGCTCGGCGGGGTGGTGGCGTCGGTGTTGTTGCGCAGGGCGGACAAGGCGGGCGTCTGAGCACCCGGGCGGTGGGACATCCGCGCGGCCGCGGGCTCGTTGTGGCTGGTCGCGCCCGCGCGGCGGAGCCGTACATTGACACTGACCCGCGCCCCTGAAGGGGCGCCCAGCATGACCGGCATCGGTGAGCGAGGTGGGTGCGCATGGCGAAGGCAGGCCAGGGGCCGCGGGCCAGTGTCTGGCTGGCGGGCGAGGACCGTCGGAGCGGGCGGCGCGGCGGCCGGCCGTCCGGGCTGGACCGGGAGCGGATCACCGAGGTCACCGTCCGGCTGCTGGACGCCGAGGGCCTGGCCAAGTTCTCCATGCGCCGTCTGGCCGCCGAGCTGGACGTCACCGCGATGTCCGTCTACTGGTACGTCGAGACCAAGGACGAGCTGCTCGAACTCGCCCTCGACGCCGTCTACGGCGAGCTGCGCCACCCCGGCCCGGAGGCCGGCGAGGACTGGCGCGGGCAGCTGCGCGCGCTGGCGCGGGAGAACCGCAGGCTGCTGGTGCGCCACCCCTGGATGTCCCAGCTGACCGGCACCTACCTCAACATCGGGCCCCACTCGCTGGCCTTCTCCCGTCAGGTGCAGGGCGTCATGCGTCGCACCGGCCTGCCCACGCACCGTCTGACCGGCGCCATCTCCGCCGTCTTCCAGTTCGTCTACGGCTACGGCACCATCGAGGGCCATCTTCTCGCCCGGGCGGCGGACACCGGCATGAGCCTGGACGACTACTTCCAGGACTCCATGAACGCGGCGGCCGAGTCGCCGGAGAACGCGGACGTCATCGCGGAGTCCCGGGCGATCATGTCGGCCCGCGGCGGCGACACGGTCGCCGAGATGCTGGACCGGGACTACGAGTTCGCGTTGGACCTGCTGGTGGCGGGCATCGAGGCGATGGTCGAGCGAGGGTGACCGTCCCGCCCCGCGGTCAGTCGTCCGTCGCCAGCCGCGCCGGGAAGCCGCCCGTCGCCACCGGCCCCCACTTCTCCGGTGTCACCCGAATGATCGACTTTCCCTGCTCCACCATGGCCCGCCGGTACTCGTCCCAGTCGGGGTGCTCGCCCGCGATGTTGCGGTAGTACTCCACGAGCGGTTCCACGGAGTCGGGCGTGTCGATGACCTCCGCCGTGCCGTCGATCTGGACCCAGGGGCCGTTCCACTCGTCGCTGAGCACGATGAGGCTGACCCGCGGGTCGCGGTGCGCGTTGCGGGTCTTGGCCCGCTCCGGGTAGGTGGAGACCACGATCCGGCCGGAGTCGTCGACCCCGCAGGTCAGCGGCGATCCCTGCGGGCTGCCGTCGGCCCGCCGGGTCAGCAGGACCGCCCGGTGCCGGGGGCGTACGAAGTCCAGCAGCTCGGCCAGGGAGACACGGGTGTTCGTCGCGATGTTCGGTGCCATGCCGCCAGCCTAGGCCGCGGCCTCGCGGCCCGGCTCGCTGTCCGGCCCGCCGCCCGGCCCGCCCTCCGGGTGCAGCGCCTCCGCGAGGTTGTCGTACACCGGCACGTCTCGGCGCAGCCCGGACAGCTCCAGGACGCGGCTCGGTACGCCCGTCGGGGCGGCCACCACCCGCAGCCGGGTGTGCCGGTGGGTGCGGTGGTGGACCTCGGCGAGGAGGCGGACGCCCTGGGAGTCCATGAAGCGGGTCGCGGTCAGGTCCAGGACGAGGACGCGCAGGTCTTCGGAGTGGTGGTCCACCGCGGTCATGATCAGGGGCAGCAGCCCCGTGGCGTTGCAGAAGTCGATCTCGGGGGGCAGTGCGAGCACGGCGTAGCCGGGCGGGTCGCACGGCTCGCAGGGTGGGGGGAGGAAGGTCACGTCACTCACCTGACAGACGTCAGCCGGCTTCCGGTCGAGGCCGCTTCCTGACCCGGACCCCATTCCATCACGCCGCCGAGGGGGCGGGGAAGGTGCCCGCCCGGTCCTTCGGCCGGGCGTCACCGGCTGGCAACCAAGCAGCTAAAGTGCTGTTCGTCCTGTGCTCGCAGTCGGGAATGTGCTGCGGAGCTCTCCTGCGCACGGCCGTGTGGCCGCGCATGCCGAAGAGGTTCGTGGTGGCTGCGTCCGAATTTACTGATTTGCCGCGTTTTCCTGCGGGTTTCGAGCTGGCCGAGGCCCTGACGGCCGCGGCTCGCCATCTGCACGGAACGGGCACCCCGGACGACACCCTGAGCGCCGCGGTCGAGCTGGCCGTGCGCCTGCTGCCCGGCGCGGAGCACGCGGGCATCTCGGAGATCCAGCGCGGCAGCCGGCTCCGCACCCTCGCCTGGACCGACGAGGCCGTACGGTTCGCGGCCGAGCCCCGGAACGGCGGCGGCCGTGAGCCGCATCCGGACTGGGAGCGTCTGTGGAGCACGCCGGTGGTCCGGATAGACGACAGCGAGGCCGACGGCGGCGGCAACGCCCTCTCCGGCCTCGGTCTCCGTTCCGCGCTGTCCCTGCGGCTGCGCGCCGACCGGCGCCGCCTGACCGTGCTGACGGCGTACGCCCGCAAGCCGCAGGCCTTCGGCGAGGACGCCACCCGCATCGGCCGGCTGTTCACCGCGCACGTCTCCCTCGCCCTGGACTCGGCGACGGTGCGCGAGCAGCTCACCGAGGCCATGCGCACCCGGGACCTGATCGGCCAGGCCACCGGCATCCTCATGGAGCGGATGAACATCGACGCGGCCGGAGCCTTCGACTCCCTGGTGAAGGCCTCGCAGCGGGAGAACGTGAAACTGCGCGACCTCGCCCGCCGCATCGTCGACGTGAACACGGGTACGGGGGGACGAGGCGTGGGCGAGCGGTGACGGGATATCCGTACGGACATGACCTCGGAGATCCGCGACACGCTGGACCACGCGATAGCGCGCAGTCAGGGGCTCGACACCCTGCTGCGTGACCTGACCGACCGCGCGGTCGGTCAGGTGCCCGGCGCCGTCGCCTGCTCGGTGACGGTGCGCCGTGCCGACCGGCTGATGACTCTGGCGGGCAGCTCCGGTCTGCCCAGCGGCCTGGACCTGCGGCAGTACGAGAACGGCTCGGGCCCCTGTGTGGACGCCGCCGAGACGGGGAGCCCCCGGTACGCCCCCGACCTGGCCACGGAGACCCGCTGGCCCGCGTACACGGAGTACGCGCTGGCCACCGGTGTGCGCTGCGTACTGGCGCTGCCGCTGGCCGTCGAGGGCGAGACGGGCGCCGCACTCAACTTCTACGGCCTGGAGCCCGACTCGCTGGCCGAGGGGCGTGAAGCGGCCGGCACCTTCGCGGAGCGGGCCGCGGACGCCGTGAACGAGGCCCTGCGCCTGGAGCGGCAGCAGGCGTCGGCCGCCGACGTGCGCACCGCCCTGCTCTCCCGCAGCGTCATCGACCAGGCGGTCGGCATGCTCATGGCCCGGGAGCGGATCGACGCCCACCGGGCCCTGGAGCGGCTGCGCCGGGCCTCGCAGCACCGGAACGTCAAGCTCCGGGACCTGTGCGGCGAGCTGGTGGCCCGGGCGTCCGGCGGCGCCGCACGCGGCCGTGACTCGAGCGGCCGGCCGTGACTCAGGCGGCCGTTCGTGACTCAGGCAGCCGACCGTGGCTCAGGCGGCCGGCAGTGACTCGCCCTGGACCGCCTGGATGTCCAGCTCGACCCTGAGTGTCGTACCGATGGCGGCGATGCCGGCCTGGAGGACCTGGTTGTAGTTCATGGCGAAGTCCTCGCGGCGCAGTTCCGTCGTCGCGCGGAACGCCGCCCGGGTGCCGCCCCACGGGTCGGCGCCGGTGCCGAGGTAGGCCAGGTCCAGGTCGACCTGGCGGACGACGCCGTGCAGGCCCAGCTCGCCGCGGACCGTCCAGCGGTCCTGCCCGGCCTGCGTCACGCCCGAGGAGCGGTAGGTGATCTCCGGGTACCGCTCGACGTCGAGGAAGTCGGCGGAGCGCAGGTGGGTGTCGCGCATGCCGTTGCCGGTGTCGATGGAGGCCGCCCGGATCACCGCCTCGACCCGGGACTTGGTGACGTCGTCCGGCGCGATCTCGACGGTGCCGGCGAACTCCGTGAACCGGCCGTGCACGCTGGAGATGCCCAGGTGCTGGGCGACGGCGGCCACGCTGGAGTGCGCCGGGTCGACGGTCCACGGCCCCGGCGGCGGCAGCTCGGTGCCGCCCTGGCGGGCCAGCGTCACGGTGCCGACCTCGGCCCGGCCGCTCGCGGTGACGATCGCGCTGGACGCGGCGGGCGCGTAGCCGACGGCGGTGACGATCACGGTGTACGCGCCCGGCGACAGCGGGGTGGCGTCCCGCACGGCGCCCTCGGCGTCCGCCTCGGCGCGCAGCACCTGCGTGCCGGTCATGTCGGTCACCGTGACGACCGCGTGCGACACGGCCCATCCGTCCCGCGTTCGGATCCTCGCGGTCAGTCCCATCCCGTTTTCTCCCTGCGAATGCTCAGAAACGTGGTCGTAAAGGTCGTAAAGAAGGTCGTTCGAAGAGGGTCGTGCAGAAAGGTCGTGCAGAAGGTCGGAAAGAGACCGGCCCGTGGCGGGCGGGCGCGCCTCCGCTCAGAGCGCGCTCGCCACCACGGGCCGGGGCCTCGCTACTCGCCGGGGTGGGCGAGCTCGATGTCGTGGCCGTCGGCACCCGGGCCGGCGACCGTCAGGGCCGTCGCCACCGGCGGGTAGCCGGTCGCGATGACGGTGTACTCACCGGCGTCCAGGTCGGTGAAGGCGTACGCCCCGTCCGCACCGGTGGTGGCCGTGCCGACCACGTTGCCCGCCGCGTCGACGAGCGTGACGCGGGCGTCGGCCAGCGGACCGTGCGGCGCCCGCACGACACCCTGGACCTGCGCGCCGGCCTGGAGGTCGACCTCGACCCGGGTGACCCCGGTGCCGCCGACCTCCAGCGGGAGGGCGCGCGGCCGGTAGCCGGCGGCGTTGACCGCGACGGTCACCGTGCCCGGCACCAGCTCGGTGAAGGAGAACTCGCCCGCCTCACCGGTGGCGGCGGAGGCCAGCAGGTCCCCGCGCACATCGGTCACGATCACCATCGCGTCCTTGACCGGCAGCCCGCTCTCCACGGCCCGGACCAGGCCGGTCAGCCCGCTGGTGCCGCTGAGGAGGATGTCGTACGCGACCGGCTCGTCGTTCACGACGATCGTCGACGCCTGCGGCTGGAAGCCGTCCGCGGAGGCGATCAGGACGTACGAGCCCGCGCTCGGCGCGTCGAGGACGTAGGAACCGTCGGCCTGGGCGACCGAGCGGCCCAGCTGCCGGCCGCCCAGCGAGATCAGCGTGACCGCGGCCTGCGGGACCGGTGCGGACTCGGCGCCGCGGACGAAGCCGCGGACCGCGATGCCACCGGAGACGGGCGCCCCCGGCTCACCGGAGCCGGTCGTCGTCGCCACGGCGGCGAGCCGCTGCGTGGCCTCGGGGCGCAGACCCGGCTCGGCGACCGAGGTGGCCGACGTGGCCGAGGTGGCCGAAGTGCCCGACGTGGCCGTGGGAGCCGCCGGCGCGGCAGCCATCGCACCGGCCGGAACCGGCTCGGGGGCGACCCGGGTGGCCTCGGCCGGGGCCGGGGCCCCCGGGGGGGCGGTCTCGGCGGAAGCCTCCGCCGCCTGGGCCAGGGCACCCGAGGTGCGCAGCGGCACCTCCTTGATGAACAGCGTCACCAGGAAGCCGAGCAGCGCGATCGGCGCGACGTACAGGAAGATGTCGGCGATGCCGTGCCCGTAGGCGCTCTCCAGCCATGCGCGGATGCCGGGGGGCAGCGTGCTCATGTCGGGGATCGCGCCGCCGCCGGAGGTCTTGGCGGCCGCGGCCTGCTCCTGCGGGCTGAGCTGCCCGATGGTGTCCGAGGCGTAGTGGCTGATCCGGGACGACATCACGGAGCCGAGCACCGAGACGCCCACCGCGCCGCCGAGGGACCGGAAGAAGGTCACGACGGAGGAGGCCGCGCCCAGGTCGCTCGGGGCCACCTGGTTCTGCGTGCACAGGACGAGGTTCTGCATCATCATGCCGACGCCGAGGCCCATCAGCGCCATGAAGATCGCGATGTGCCAGTACGCGGTGTCGTACCGCATGGTGCTGAGCAGGCCCAGGCCCGCCGTGAGCAGCACGCCGCCGGCCAGCAGCCAGCCCTTCCACTTGCCGGTCTTGGTGATGATCTGGCCGGAGACCGTGGACGAGACGAACAGGCCGCCGATCATCGGAATGGTCATGACGCCCGACATGGTCGGGGACTCACCGCGTGCCAGCTGGAAGTACTGGCTGAAGTAGACGGTGCCCGCGAACATCGCGATGCCGACGAACAGCGAGGCCAGCGAGGCCAGCGCGATGGTGCGGTTCCTGAACAGGCGCAGCGGGATGATCGGCTCGCTGGCCTTCGACTCGACGAGGAGGAAGATCAGCGTCAGCACGATCGCGCCGCCGACCATGGCACCGGTCTGCCAGGACCTCCAGGAGTACTTGTCGTCCGCGAAGGTGACCCAGACGAGCAGCAGGCTCACGGCCGCGGTGACGAAGAAGGCGCCGGCCCAGTCGACCTTGACCTTCCGCTTGACCACGGGCAGGTGCAGCGTCTTCTGCAGCACGATCAGCGCGAGGATCGCGAAGGGCACGCCGACGTAGAGGCACCAGCGCCAGCCGAGCCAGCTGGTGTCGGTGATGACACCGCCGAGCAGCGGACCGCCGACGGTCGCGACGGCGAAGGTCGCGCCCAGGTAGCCGGAGTAGCGCCCGCGCTCACGCGGGGAGATCATCGCGGCCATGATGATCTGCGCCAGCGCCGCCAGACCGCCGGCGCCCAGGCCCTGGATGCCTCGCGCGGTGATCAGCATCCCGGGGTTCTGCGACAGGCCGGCCACGACGGAGCCGATGACGAAGACGATCAGGGCTATCTGGACCAGGGCCTTCTTGCTGACCAGGTCCGCGAGCTTGCCCCACAGGGGGGTGGAGGCGGTCATCGTCAGCAGCGAGGCGGTGACGACCCAGGTGTAGGCGCTCTGGCCGCCGCCGAGGTCGCCGATGATCTCGGGCAGGGCGTTGGTGACGATGGTCGAGGACAGGATGGCGCAGAACATGCCGAGCAGCAGCCCGGACAGCGCTTCCATGATCTGCCGGTGCGTCATCGGAGCGTCTCCGTTGGAGCCTCCCCCGTGCTTGGCATGAGCCCGCACACCGGCTGGTGTGGTCGTTGCCATGGACTTCCTTTACTTATGTGGTGATCGCGGGTGTACGGGTGGACTGTTCGTCCCCGGACGGTGCGGGTGGCCGGGGAGCGGGCCCCCGGCAGTCGTCGAAGCTGGCCCTGAGGCGGGCCATGAGCCGGGTGAGCTGGCCGACCTCGTCGTCGGACCAGTCGCTCAGCCGGTGGGCGAGCATCTGACTGGTCCGGTCGGCGATGTCGTCGAGCCGGCCCTGGCCCGCGGGCGTCAGGCGAAGGATGCGCGAGCGCTTGTCCGCGGGGTCGGGGGACCGTTCGATCCAGCCCCGCTCGGCGACGTGGGCGACGTGGCGGCTGGTCACTGACATGTCCACGGCCAGGAGTTCCGCGAGCTTGCTCATGCGCATGTCTCCGTGGCGGCCGAGCAGGGTCAGCACGGCGACGGATCCGCTGGGGCAGTCGGACGGCAGGAGCCGTCCCATCTCCCGCTTCACGGCGCCGAAGGCGCTGAACTGACGGATCAGCTCCTCGTACTGCGCCTTCTCGGCCATGCGCACCTCCCGTTTTTGTTGCTTAGGGCAACCATAAGTTCGGTTGGTTGCTACAGGCAAATAAAAACGGGTCACCCGGGTACAAAAAGTTGGCAAAGGCAAGTATTGCGAAAGTAAACGTGCAGGTGGCAGGCGCTCGGCGGGGGCGGGGTGGGGGCAGGGCGGCGGAGGGGCGGGAGCAAGGGAGCTGGGGAGCCCCGCACTTGGGCCGCATCGACGGATTCGCTAGTGTCTCGGCCCATGGCTAACAACCAGGGCCCCCAGGGCAATAACGACCCCGCAGGCAGCACCCAGATGTTCCGCGCGTTCGTCGACGACGCCCCCCAGTCCCGGCAGGCGGCCCCCGCCGCCTCCTCCGGGCCCCGCATCGGCCTGATCGTCGGCATCGTGGTCGCCGTGGTGATCGTCGCGGCCGTGGCCTGGCTGGCGCTGAAGTAGAACCGGCGCCGGAGCGGAACCGGCACCGCGCAGACACAGACGACGGCGACCGCCGCGGCACCCCCGAGGTGCCGCGGCGGTCGCCGGGCTGTCGTGGACGGGCCTTGGGGGCCTGTCTGTCGGCGCTAGTCCGAGATCAGGCCCTCGCGCAGCTGTGAGAGGGTCCGGGTCAGCAGCCGGGAGACGTGCATCTGCGAGATGCCGACCTCCTCGCCGATCTGAGACTGGGTCATGTTGGCGAAGAAGCGCAGCATGATGATCCGCCGCTCCCGGGGCGGCAGCTTGGCCAGCAGCGGCTTGAGGGACTCGCGGTACTCCACGCCCTCCAGTGCCGTGTCCTCGTAGCCCAGGCGGTCCGCCAGCGAGCCCTCGCCGCCGTCGTCCTCCGGGGCCGGGGAGTCCAGCGAGGAGGCGGTGTAGGCGTTGCCGACCGCGAGGCCGTCGACGACGTCCTCCTCGGAGACGCCCAGTACGGCGGCCAGCTCGCCGACCGTCGGGGAGCGGTCCAGCTTCTGGGAGAGCTCGTCGCTGGCCTTCGTCAGGGCCAGGCGCAGCTCCTGGAGCCGGCGCGGGACGCGCACCGACCACGAGGTGTCGCGGAAGAACCGCTTGATCTCCCCGACCACCGTCGGCATCGCGAACGTCGGGAACTCCACGCCCCGTTCGCAGTCGAAGCGGTCGATCGCCTTGATCAGGCCGATGGTGCCGACCTGGACGATGTCCTCCATCGGCTCGTTGCGGGAGCGGAAGCGGGCGGCGGCGTAGCGCACCAGCGGGAGGTTGAGCTCGATCAGGGTGTCCCGGACGTAGGCACGCTCGGGGCTGTCCTCGTCGAGGGCGGCGAGCCGCAGGAACAGGGAGCGGGACAGGGTGCGGGTGTCGATGGCCTCCGTGGCCGGAAGGGTCTGGGCCGGCACGGCGTCGAGGTTCGGTACGGCTTCGATGGCCTGGACGTCATCGACGGGGCCGAGCGCCTCGATCGTGTCGGGCGCGGTCTCGCTCTCCGCGAGCGCGAGCACCTTCGAGCTGCCCTGGTCTGCGGACATGCCACCCCCTTTGGGTCGCGGGACGGTCGCGGCACACGCTCCCACGCCGGGAACGCAGCCTTCACCTGAATACCGGAGCCGGAGCTCCGGCAAACGCGTCTCCGGCAGAATGTCACATGTCGGCAACGCGCTGTAGTGACATGTCGACATCCGAGACGCGAATTCCCCCTGGAAAAAGGGGGTCTGACGGTCTTTCGGCCCGATTCCGCCCGCAACGGCCCTGGTGAGCGATTCGCTCGCCCCGGTGACTACTGATACGCGCTTTCGATATGCGGGGAGGCCGTGTGCCGAGACTACGCGTCGATCCGGTTGGAGGACCTCAACCGCTGGAAACTACGGGCCAGTAGCCGCGAGACGTGCATCTGGGAGACGCCCAGCTCCGCACTGATCTGCGACTGGGTGAGGTTGCTGTAGTAGCGCAGCAGCAGAATGCGCTGTTCCCGTTCCGGCAGTTGGACAAGCAGGTGCCGGACCAGGTCGCGGTGCTCGACGCCGTCGAGAGCGGGGTCCTCGTAGCCGAGCCGGTCGAGCAGTCCGGGCAGCCCGTCGCCCTCCTGGGCGGCCTCCAGCGAGGTGGCGTGGTACGACCGTCCCGCCTCGATGCAGGACAGCACCTCCTCCTCGCTGATGCGCAGCCGCTCGGCGATCTCGGCGGTCGTCGGGGAGCGCCCGAAGGCGGTCGTCAGGTCCTCGGTCGCGCTGTTGACCTGCACCCACAGCTCGTGCAGCCGGCGCGGTACGTGCACCGTGCGGACGTTGTCGCGGAAGTACCGCTTGATCTCGCCGACGACGGTCGGCATCGCGAACGTCGGGAACTGCACGCCCCGCTCCGGGTCGAACCGGTCGATCGCGTTGATGAGCCCGATGGTGCCGACCTGGACGACGTCCTCCATCGGCTCGTTGCGGGAGCGGAAGCGGGCGGCGGCGTAGCGCACCAGGGGCAGGTTGGCCTCGATGAGCGCAGCGCGCACCCGGTCGTGCTCCGGTGTGCCCGGGGTGAGGCACTTCAGCTCACCGAAGAGCACCTGGGTCAGGGCCCGGGTGTCGGCGCCCCGGCTGCGCTGCGGCGCGGGCTCCGGCGCGGTCGGCTCCTGGGCCTGTGCGGTCGGTTCCTGGGCCTGGGCAGGCGGCGCGGGCGGTGCTTGAGGCGCAGTACTGGCCGGCACGGTCAACTCCACCTCGTGATCTGTCAACTCTTCCGTAACTCATCCGTCAAAAGCGGTCATAGCATCACAAGACATGTGCACTGTGTGCAAGCACCGCATAACGTCGTGTTGAGTGAACGCGGCCGTGAACCCGTCCGTGAGCGCGACGTGAATGCGGTCGTGAACGCGGCCGTGAACGCGAAGCGGCCCCGCACCGGAGGGGTGCGGGGCCGGAGCGGCGCGGCCGGCTAGAACTCGTAGTCGGCGATCACCCAGGTGGCGAACTCCCGCCACAGCGCGACGCCCGCCTGGTGTGCCGGGTGGTCCACGTAGCGCCTGAGGGCGTCGGTGTCGTCCACGGCCGAGTTGATGGCGAAGTCGTAGGCGATGGGCCGGTCGCTGATGTTCCAGGCGCACTCCCAGAAGCGCAGTTCCTCGATCTGGCCGCCGAGCGCACGGAACGCCTCGACGCCCTCCACGACGCGCGGATCGTCGCGTCGCACGCCTTCGTTCAGCTTGAACAGCACCAGGTGGCGGATCATCACTTTCCTCCGTTGGCGGCCCAGGTCATGAAGTCGCCGACGGCACTCGCCGCGTCGGAGATGCCCTGGAAACCTATCTGGACGTAGTCGGCGGCCTTCGCCGGATCCGTGATGATCACATAGAGCGCGAAGACCACGAGCACGTAGACGGCGACCTTCTTCGCATTCACCGCCACCGCGGCCTCCCCTGTCCCTTGACGCTCGCCTTCGATCGGTCATGATCGCACGAAGGGCCCCGTCTTTCGACGGGGCCCTTCAAGAGCGGTAGCGGAGGGATTTGAACCCTCGGTGACTTGCGCCACACTCGCTTTCGAGGCGAGCTCCTTCGGCCGCTCGGACACGCTACCGAGAGAGACCTTACAGCACAGTGCGGCATGGTTCGAAATCGGTATCCGGGGTCCCGCGGACCCCCGGCCGGTGCTGGTCAGCGGTCGCGGAAGAAGTCCGTGAGCAGGCGGGCGCAGTCGTCCGCGAGCACGCCCTCGATCACTTCGGGGCGGTGGTTGAGACGCCGGTCGCGCACGACGTCCCACAGGGAGCCGGCCGCGCCCGCCTTGTCGTCGCGGGCGCCGTAGACGACCCGGTCCGCGCGGGACTGCACGAGCGCGCCCGCGCACATCGTGCAGGGCTCCAGGGTGACGACGAGCGTGCAGCCGGCCAGCCGCCACTCGCCGATCGCCGCGGCGGCCCGGCGGATCGCGAGGACCTCGGCGTGGGCCGTCGGGTCGCCGGTGGCCTCGCGTTCGTTGTGCCCGGCCGCCAGCACGGTCCGCCCGTCCGGCGCCAGCACGACGGCGCCGACGGGGACGTCCCCGCCGCCGGCGGCCCGCCCGGCCTCGGCCAGGGCGAGCCGCATCGCGGTCCGCCACGGGTCGCGCACCGGGTCGGGCCGCGGGGCGTGCACCGGGTCGGGCGGGCCGTGCGGGACGGGGTGGTCCGCCGGTTCTCCTTCTCGGTCCTGTTCGGTCGGCACGGTCAGCGGACGGTCTCCAGGACCTCGGAGGCGCCCAGGGCCTCGGCGATCTCGCCGACCGCGTCCCCGGACATCGAGCGCAGTTCCTTCTCGCTCACGCCCAGGTCGTCGAGGACCTCGGCGTCACCGACCGGGCCGTGCGGCACGGCCTCACCCGTACCGGCGGCGGTGTCGCCGCCGTCGCCGCCCTCCTTGTCGTCCTCGTCGTCGTCGGATTCACCGTCCTCCGTGCCGTCGAGGTCGAGGGCGTCGAGGGCGTCGAGGTCGTCGCCGTCGTCACCGGGGTCCCGGCCGAGCAGCTCGTCGGTGAGCAGGATCTCGCCGTAGCTGCTGCGGGCGGCGGCGGCGGCGTCCGAGACGTAGATACGGGGGTCCTCCTCGCCGTCCACCCGGACGACTCCGAACCACGCGTCCTCCTGCTCGATCAGCACGAGCACCGTGTCCTCGTCGGGAGAGGCTTCCCGGGCCAGGTCGGCCAGATCCGACAGGGTCTCCACATCGTCGAGCTCTGTATCGCTCGCTTCCCACCCGTCTTCGGTGCGCGCGAGCAGTGCGGCGAAGTACACCGTGACTCTCCCACTGGTCCTAGGCGTGCCGGTTGGGGATCCCCCCGGCGGAGGCTGCGGGCGGGGGGACGGTGCTCCGAGCCCCACCCACTCGGAATCGTGGCAGAAACAAGGCCTTCAGGGGACGTCTTCGGCGCCCTGTGTCCGGCAGTTTCGACCAGCGTCCCGGAAGTACCTACCCGGGCAGCCACCCCTCAGCGCACTTGTCGCAGCCACGTGCGGATCGTACGCGGATTCCTCGCGGCGCCCGCGTACGCCCGACCTCGTAACGTCGGCGCGGCGCGCGATCTTCCCCGCACCGGTCGGAAAGTCACCAGCGGAAGGTGCGCATGCGCATCGCGTGGCGCAGCCGGGCGGCCTTTGCGCGGCGCGGCTGGACGCGGTCCCGCAGTTCCCTGGCCTCCGCCAGGTCGCGCAGGAACTGGGCGCGGCGCCGACGGCGCTCGGCCTCCGTCTCCGTACTCCGCTCCGCCCCGCGACCCGCCCCCGGCTCCTTGCCGGGGGACGGCGTGTCGTAGAAGTCCCGGTCAGGCACAGTCTCACCACCCAGCGTCCGTCCCTCCCACCTTCCCCCGGCCGGGCGGTTTGACGCCGGTGAACGGGTGGAGCCGTGGTCGGGGCCTTGTCCGCCTGGGGGACGCCGGCCGCACAGGGCCCGGTTACTGTGGGGGACATGCGTCTCCACGTCGTCGACCACCCCCTGGTCGCCCACAAGCTCACCACGCTGCGCGACCAGCGCACCGACTCCGCGACCTTCCGCCGTCTCGCCGACGAGCTGGTCACCCTGCTCGCCTACGAGGCCACGCGCGACGTGCGCACCGAACAGGTCGACATCCACACGCCGGTCTGCCCGACCACCGGCGTCAAGCTCTCCCACCCGCGCCCGCTGGTGGTGCCGATCCTGCGGGCCGGCCTCGGCATGCTCGACGGCATGGTCCGGCTGCTGCCGACCGCCGAGGTGGGCTTCCTCGGCATGATCCGCAACGAGGAGACGCTGCAGGCCTCCACGTACGCGACCCGGATGCCGGAGGACCTCTCGGGGCGTCAGGTGTACGTCCTGGACCCGATGCTGGCCACCGGCGGCACCCTGGTCGCGTCGATCCAGGAGCTGATCAAGCGCGGCGCCGACGACGTGACGGCCGTGGTGCTGCTCGCCGCCCCCGAGGGCGTCGAGCTCATGGAGCGCGAGCTGGCGGGCACCCCGGTGACGGTCGTGACGGCCTCGGTCGACGAGCGTCTCAACGAGCAGGGCTACATCGTGCCCGGCCTCGGCGACGCGGGTGACCGGATGTACGGGGCGGCCGAGTAGCGCACGCTCCCGCTCCGGGGCCGTCCCGCCCCGTACGGCTGCTCAGCAGTTCTTCTTCTCCGCGGCGGACGCCGGCCGCGGCGCCGCCAGCTCGGCCAGCGCCGCGTCGGCGTCCGCCTGCTTCGCGAGGCCCTTGAAGCCGTTGCCGATGATCAGGTCGACGGCGGTGCCCTTGCGGGCCGCGTCGGTACGGCGTTCGGCGGCGGGGAGCTGGGTGCCGAGCACGGGCAGCGAGGTCTTCGGGGAGGCGGCCGGGCCGAGCAGGAGGCCGATGCCGTCGACCTTCTTGTCGTACTTCTTGGGCGCGTTGCTCACGTCGCCGATGCGGAAGCCGCGCTTCTTCAGTTCGTCGGCGGTCTTCTGCGCGAGGCCGCCGCGGGTCGTCGCGTTGAGCACGTTGACGGTGACCTGGGCCGGCTTCGGCACGGCCACGGCGGCGGGTGCGGCACTCGCCTTCGCGGCCGTGGTCCCGCAGTCGGTCCCGGCACCTGCCGCCGAGGCCTTGTCGCCGCCGGTGAAGACGTCGATGAGCTGCAGCGTGCCCCAGCCGAGCAACCCGAGCACGGTGACACAGGCGACGGCCACGACCGCGAGGCGACCGCGTCGCCGGGCCGGTCGCATCCGCGGGTACTTGTCCCCCGTGATCTTGTACTGGCCGCCCATGCCAGGGGGAGTGAGCATGCTCATGGGCGCAGCGTAGTGCGCCGGGGCGACGATGCCTATTAGATGATCAGTCGGCGTTCCGCGGTTCGGCGCAATGCAACCCGAAAGGGTCAAGCCGAAGCGACCAGGGGGCCGTCGAGGGGCCGTCGAGGGGCCGTCGCGGGGCCGTCGCGGTTTCCCGCGGGGGGTCGTCGCGGACGGGTGCGAGGGGGTGGGGGTGCCGCAGGGTTCCCGCGGGGGTGTCGCGGGCCCCGGTCAGTCGAGTTCGAGGACGCGCGCGTGCAGCACCTGGCGCTGCTGGAGCGCCGCGCGCACCGCGCGGTGCAGGCCGTCCTCCAGATACAGGTCGCCCTGCCACTTCACGACGTGCGCGAAGAGGTCGCCGTAGAAGGTGGAGTCCTCGGCGAGGAGCGTCTCCAGGTCGAGCTGGCCCTTGGTCGTCACGAGCTGATCGAGGCGGACCGGGCGCGGTGCGACGTCCGCCCACTGCCGGGTGCTCTCCCGGCCGTGGTCGGGGTACGGCCGGCCGTTTCCGATGCGCTTGAAGATCACACGGAAAGCCTACCGGCCAAGACGTCGCGGGCGCAGCCATGGCGCCGGAGTGCGGGGCTGGAAATGACGCCGTAAACGGGGGCAAACGGGTACGGGGGCCCGGGACGGGTGAGCGCGAGTGCGCTCCGCCGGTGGCGGAGGCGGCGTCGGACCCGCCCCCGCCGCGCGGGCGGTCGCGTCAGTCACGCCTCCCTTCCCGGGCGGGCGGCCGGGGTTCGCTCGGGGCCTGCGGCCGGCCGGTGTCGGGTTCGGGGGTGCGGCGGGCGGCCTCGGCGCGCAGGAGGGCGCGCAGGACGGCGTAGGGGTCGTTGAGCATGGCTGGTTCCTCGTTCCTCGTTCCTCGTTCCGGGGCCGGACCGGATCGGGGGGCCGGATCCGGGGTCCGTGTTCCGGGTGTCTCGTTCCGCGTTCGCGCGGAGGGCCGACGACCGGTGCGTGGCGCCGGTCGGGTCCGGTCAGCAGCGCAGGACCACGGAGCGTCGGCCGCGCGGGGAGGGCGGCGGCCCGGTCGGAACGGGTGGTGCGAGGGTCCGGTCGGTGGGGGCGCGGCGGCCGGTCGCCGGGGGCGGTGGGACGGACAGGGCCACGAGGGGGCGCCGGACGCTGCGGGCCGGTGTGCGCAGGGCGGTGTCGAGGTGGTCGTACTCACCGGCGCCTCCGCCGGGAACGCCTCCGCCAGGGCCGCCGCCGCCGAATCCTCCGCTCCCGCCGGCCACCAGGGCGGTCGGTGCCGCCTGGGCCGTCGCGTGCGTGCAGGGCACGATCAGGGCGAGCAGGAGGACCAGGGCCCGCAGGTATGCGCGGCGGCGTCCGGCACGTCCGGCACGTGCGGCACGTGCCGCACGTGCCGGACGCGCCGCATGTCTCGCGCGCGCCGTACGTCCTGTACGCGCCGCTCGTCCCGTGCGCGCCGCACGTGCCGCGCGGGTGGCGCGGAGGGTGGCGGCGGCGTGCGGTGCGGGGCTCACGTCAGGTCGTGTCCCCGCCGGGCGTACGCCGTCCATCGCGCCGGGGCGAGAACCGCTCGCTCGGCGTAGGGGCGGTCGTGGTCCGTCCGGCGGATCGAGTCGCCGGGAGGCGGCGGCACCTGGTGGGCGCGGGTGAGCGGGGGCGGCGGGGCGCTGCCGTGGGCGCTTGTGGGGGCGTGGGGGGAGTGGTCGGCCGCGGGGCGGGGAGGCGTTGGCAGCGGTCGTCGCCGGGGTGGGCGTTGTGATGGGGGGCCGGGGATCGGCGGCAGCGCCCTGGGAGGTGCCGTCCACGGTGCTGAGGCGGTAGGGGAGGGCGTGCCGGGCCGGGCCCGCGTCCGCGGCAGGATCCGCCGGGCAGGTCCCAGGGCGGTCCGGTGGGGACGGGCGCCGTTCACAGGGCGTGCGGGACCCGGCGGGCGCGCCCGCGCAGGCCCACGGACGTGATGATCTCGACCACGCCGACGGCGACCAGCCAGCAGCCGCCGACCAGCATGAGGACGGCCGCCGACTCCACCGGCGAGTCGATCAGGACGATGCCGGCGACGACGGTGACGGCGCCGAGGAAGATGTGCCAGCCGCGCGCGGGCATCGCCGGGTCGTGGACGGCGGCGACGATCTGCGTGACGCCGCGGAACAGCCAGCCGATGCCGATCCACAGCGCGAGCAGCAGCACCGACTGCAGGGGGCCGCGGAAGCAGAACAGGCCCAGCAGGATCGACACGGCGCCGCTGATGAAGGCGAGGACCCGCAGCGAGGTCGTCCGGTGCGTACCGAAGGCGGCGGCCAGTTGGAGGACGCCGCTGACGACCAGGTAGAGGCCGAAGAGCACACCGGCGGCGAGCAGCGACGCGCCCGGCCAGACCAGGACCAGCACGCCCAGGACGAGGGAGGCGATGCCGGTGAGCAGCACGGTCTGCCATGCGGCGCGGGACAGTGAGTGCAGTGGGCCCTCGAAGGCGGGTTCGGGTTCGTGCTCGTGCTTCGGCTCGTGCTCGTGCTCGTGCCGGGCGGTGGTCGGGGGACGGGTTCCGGTGCCGTTCCGGGCGTGGACCCCGCGGTCGTCGTACGGGTGCCCGCCGGGGCTGCCGGTGGGGGGCTCGGTCATGCTCCATGCTGGGAGCGGGGTCGGCGGGGGCGCCAGTCGGGGTGGGCCAGTGGGTTGACGGGGCGGTGTTCGTCGGGCGGTTCGCGGGTGCCCGGCGCGGCTGCCCGCAGCTGGGGCGGGGGCGGCGCGGGACCGGTACTCGGTCGGCTACTTGCCGGCCGCCTCCGCCGCCTTGGCCGCCTTCGCCGCTGCCTTCATTTCCTGTTTGTGGGCGCGGACCTTGGTCAGGGACTCCGGGCCGGTGATGTCGGCGACGGAGCGGAAGGAGCCGGGTTCGCCGTAGGGGCCGGCGGCCTCGCGCCAGCCGTCCGGGTGGACGCCGAGCTGCTTGCCGAGCAGGGCGAGGAAGATCTGGGCCTTCTGCTTGCCGAAGCCCGGCAGGTCCTGGAGCCGCTTGAGCAGTTCCTTGCCGGTCCCGACGCCCCGCCAGACGGCCTCTGCGTCACCGTCGTAGGTGTCGACGAGATACCGGCACAGCTGCTGGACGCGGCCCGCCATCGAGCCGGGGTAGCGGTGCACGGCAGGCTTGGCGGAGAGCAGGGCGGCGAACGCCTCGGGGTCGTGGGCGGCGATGTCGTGCGCGTCCAGGTCCTCCGCGCCCATGCGCCGGGCGATGGTCGACGGTCCCTTGAACGCCCACTCCATGGGGACTTGCTGGTCGAGCAGCATGCCGACCAGCGCGGCGAGCGGGCTGCGGCCGAGGAGCTCGTCGGCCTCGGGGTCCTGGGCGAGGTGAAGGGTGACGTCCATGCCCCCGATGATCGCGCGTGCCGGCTCAGGTCGCGCGCCAGTACCCCAGCGCGTTCACCCGCTGCTTGGGCAGCCCCAGCTCCTTGCGGGCGTACGAGGCCAGCGCCCGGGTCGTCGCCGTGTCGCAGGCGATCCAGACGAACGGCTCGGGGGTCGACCGCAGCAGCTCCGGCAGCGCCTCCTTCACCTGTGCGACGAGGTGCGCGCCCCCGTCGCGGCGCGGGACCGTGCGGACCTCGTGGCGGCCGGGGTCGGTGCGGAACGGCAGGCCGCCGGTGTCGGTGCCGCCGTCCTCGAACCAGATCGTCGCGGGGACCGGGCCCAGCGCGTCGAGGAGGGAGTTGAGGGCGGGCAGGGACGCCGGGTCCGCGACCGCGAAGACGCGGGACGGCACCGGCTCGGGTACCTCGAAGCCGGTGCCCTGGACCGTCGCCTCGATCGTGTCGCCGGGCTTCGCCGCCCGGGCCCAGTCGCTCGCGCACCCCTCGTGCAGGGCGAACTCCATGCCGAAGGTGCCGGCCGCCGGGTCCGGGTCGACCAGTGTGTACGCCCGCTGGTGCGGCTTGCCCGCGTTGTCGAACCACAGCCGCACCCACATCGTGGGGTGGACGCCGGTCGTCGCGAGCATGCCGCCGTCACTCAGGCGCAGCCTCCGGAACTCCGGCGTCACGTCCTCCGCGTCCGTCACGGTGAACTCGAAGTCCTTCGCACGCATCAGCTTGAGGACCGCGCCCTCCCAACCCCGCCCCTGCCCCATCGTTTCTTCACCCTTCACGTACTATTCGGCCACGACATAAGACTTAGGTGAGCCTAACCTAAAGGAAAGTGGGGGCACAGGGGTGAGTGCCGAGATCTACCGCGACGCCTGGGGGATCCCGCACCTGCGCGCGGACGGTGTGGACGAACTCGCCCGCGTCCAGGGCCGGGTGACCGCCCGTGACCGGGCCTGGCAGCTGGAGGTCGAGCGCCACCGCGCGCAGGGCACCTCCGCGTCCTTCCTCGGGCCCGCAGCCCTGTCCTGGGACCGGCTGGCCAGGCGGTCCCGGCTCGCCGACACCGCCCGCCGCTGCTTCACCGCCCTGGAGGACAAGGACCCGGAGACGGCCGTCTGGGTGCGGGCGTACGTCGACGGCGTCAACGAGGGGCTGGCCGAAAACGGACCCGCCGCTCCCGAGTTCGCGCGCGCCGGTGTCGCCCCCGGCCGCTGGGAGCCCTGGACCCCGCTCGGCGTCTGGCTCGCCACGCACCTCCTCTTCGCGGGCTTCCCCGCCAAGCTCTGGCGCGAGCACATCACCGCGCACCTCGGCCCGGACGCCGTCGCCCTCTTCGCCGCCGACGGCCACGGCACCGCCGGCAGCAACGGCTGGCTGGTGAGCGGCGAGCGGACCGCCACCGGGCAGGCGGTCATCGCGGGCGACCCGCACCGCTTCATCGAGGACCCCGGCGTCTACCAGCAGATCCATCTGTCCTGCCCGGAGTTCGACGTCGTCGGCCTCGCCGTGCCCGGCGTCCCCGGCATCGCCCACTTCGGCCACACCGGCACGGTCGCCTGGGCCATCACCAACGCCATGGCCGACTACCAGGACCTGTACCGCGAGCGCCTGCGCCGCACCGGCGCCGGCGTCGAGGCCCTCGGCCCCGACGGCACCTGGCACCGCGCCGCCCGGCACACGGAGACGATCCGGGTCGCCGGGGAGGAGGGCGAAGAGACCGTCGAGGTCGAGGTCATCGAGACCGGCCGGGGCCCGGTGATCGTGGGCGGGCCCGAGGGCCTCGACGACGGCACCCCCACCGCCCTCAGCCTGCGCTACCCGCCCCGCGTCACCGCCGACCTCGGCTTCGGCGCCCTGCTGCCGCTGCTGCGCGCCCGCCGGGTCGCCGACGTGGACCGCGCCCTGGACGCGTGGGCCGAGCCGGTCAACGTCGTGCAGGCCGCCGACACCGAGGGCGGGCTGCTGCACCGGGTGGCGGGGCGGGTGCCGGCGCGGTCCGCCGCCAACGGCCTGCGTCCGGTGCCCGCCTGGGAGCCCGGCCACGCGTGGGAGGGCTGGCACACCCCACCCCGCGCCGGGTTCGCCGACGGCGTCGCCGTGATGGCCAACCAGCGCGGCCCGGCCGCCCCGCTCGGCGTCGAGTTCGCCCCGCCGCACCGCGCCGACCGCATCGCCGCCCTGCTCGCCGGGAAGGAGCGCTGGTCGGCCGCCGACATGCCCGCCATCCACACGGACACCCACCTCGCCTCGGCCGGTCCGCTCCTGGAGCACCTGGCAGCCCTGGACGCCCTGACCCCCGAGGCCGCCGCCCTCCGCGACCGCCTCCTGTCCTGGGACCGGCGCATGGACGCCGACAGCACCGACGCGGCGGCGTACGCGGCCGTCCGCGGAGCGGTCGTACGGCGGCTGGCGGCGGACCCGGTCCTCGCCCCGGCGTCCGTGCCGCCCGCGTACCCCGAGGCGCTGATGCCGTGGCTCGCGCTCGTGCCGCGCGTCGGCTACGCCCTCGAACACCTGCTGCGCGCCGAGGACCTGTACGGCATCGACCGCGCCGGGGCCGTCCGCGCCGCGCTGGAGGAGGTGGCCGCCCGGCCGCCCGCCGGCACCTGGGGCGACACCCACCGCCTCGCCCCCTGGCGGGCGCTGCCGGACACCTCCCACGAGGAGGAGCCCGGTCTGTCCGGCGACCACGACTGCGTGCTGTGCACCTCCGCCGTCCCCGGCCTCACCGACCGCGCCGCACGCGGCCCCGCCGCCCGGTACGTCTGGGACCTGGCCGCCCGGCAGGACAGCCGCTGGGTGGTGCCCCTCGGCGCCTCCGGCGTCCCCGGCTCGCCCCACCACCGCGACCAGCGGCCCCTGTGGCTCGACGGCGAACTCGCCCCGGTGGTCACCGACTTCGACCGGCTTACGAAGGAAACCGATGTCTGAGCAGCACCCGACCCCGTACGCCTCCCGCGCCGCCGTCCACGAGCAGGAACTCGACGGCTTCGGCACCGTCCGCGTCCTCCCGCTCGACGCCGCGGCGGACGCCGCCGTGCTCCACCGCTGGGTGAGCGAGGAACGGGCCGCCTTCTGGGGCATGAACGGCCTCACGCGGGACCAGGTCGCCGGTGTCTACGCCCACATGGACACGCTCGACACCCACCACGCCTTCCTGGTGGTGAAGGACGGCGAGCCGGTCGCGCTGCTCCAGACCTACGACCCCGAGGCCGACCGGGTGAGCGAGTGCTACGACATCGAACCCGGCGACATCGGCGTCCACCTGCTGCTCGCGCCCGCCGGGACCGAGGGCGCGCGGTCCGGCTGGACCGCCGCGCTGGCGGGGTCCCTCATGGCGTACGTCCTGCTGGGCCTGGACCGCGAGCGGATCGTGGTCGACCCGGACGTCGACAACGAGAAGGCGATCGCGCGCTTCCTCAAGCAGGGTTTCACCGCCGGACCGGCGGTCGTGCTGCCGGAGATCGACCTGCCGGACGTGTACCTGCCGGAGAAGAAGGCGCAACTCGCCTTCCTCCGCAGGGAGGTAGCGTTCCGCGGGTGACTTCCCCGCCGACCGCCGAGGACCTGATCGCGCACTACGGGCTGGAGCCCATCCCGCGTGAGGGCGGTCTGTTCCGGCGCACCTGGGCCGGGCCCGAGCGCCCGGACGGACGCCCGGCGGGTTCGGCCATCGTCGCCCTGCTGACCGCCCGTCCGGGTGACTTCTCCGCCCTGCACCGCCTGCCCGCCGACGAGGTCTGGCACTTCTACCTCGGCGATCCGCTGGAGCTGTTGCTCCTCGACCCGGACGGCGGCACACGTACGGCCGTGCTGGGACCGGACGTCCTGGGCGGGCAGCACGTGCAGTTCACCGTCCCCGCCGGGACCTGGATGGGCGGCCGGGTGGCGGCGGGCGGCGCGTGGTCGCTCTTCGGATGCACGATGGCGCCCGGGTTCACCTACGGGGACTACGAGCACGGCGACGCGGCCCGCCTCACGGCGCGCTATCCGGCGGCGGCCGGGCGGATCGTGGAACTGTGCCGCCCGTGAACCCGCTCGACGGTCAGGTGGCGCTCGTGACGGGCGCGGGCGGCGGCATCGGACGGGGCGTCGCGCTGCGGTTCGCGCAGGAGGGCGCGGCGGTCGCGGTGCCCTGCCGTACGGCGGTGGAGTGCGGCGCGGGACGTGGCCGGGCGGATCCGGGAGTGCGGCGGCCGGGCGGATCCGGGAGCGCGGCGGCCGGGCGGTGGTGCCGCGGGCCGGCCTCACCGAGGAGGACACCTGCCGGCGCCTGGTGGCGGAGGCCGCCACTGGGGCGGCGGACGCGGGGGACGGCTGACGGCGCTGGTCAACCACGCGGGCGGGCAGCCGCTGCGGGAGCTGGCCGGCATGCCGGCCGCCGAGTGGCGGACGGCGGGGTGACGGCACGCCCGTCGTGGTGAGCACCAGGCGGCCCGGCGTCCAGTGAGTCCCGCCGAGTCGCGGGTGAGCGGGGCGGTGCCCGCGTCCGTACGTATCCCCAAGGCAGTGGGTCCCGACGACGGAGATGCGACGTGAGGTGTGGTGGCGGTGCGCGCACTGGAGGCCGGGAGCGAGGGTGCCGTCGAAGCGGACGGGACCGGCGGGGAGCCCGGGGGCTGGTGCTGCTCGGCGCCGTGCTGGTCCTGCTCGTCCTCGGCGGCGCGGGACCGGCGTCCGCCCACGCCGCCCTCCGCGCCACCGACCCCGAGGACGGCACCGTCCTCCAGCGGGCCCCGCGCCACGTCACCCTGACCTTCACCGAGTCCGTCGGCCTGCGCGACGACTCCTTCCGCGTCCTCGACCCCGGCGGCCACCGGGTGCGCACGGGGGAAGCCGGACGCGCGGACGGCCGTGCCGACACAGCGCGCGTGGCACTCACGGGCGAACTCGGCGCGGGCACGTACACCGTGGCCTGGCGGGTCGTCTCGGCCGACAGCCACCCCGTCTCCGGCGCCTTCACCTTCTCGGTCGGCAAGCCCTCCGTGACCACCGCGTCCGTGGACACCGGCCCCACCGAGGACCCGCTGACCGCCGCCCTCCACAAGATCGCCCGTTACCTCGCCTACCTCGCCGCCGCCCTGCTCATCGGCACGGCCGCCTTCGTCGCCCTGTGCCGCCCGCCGGACCCGGCCCCGCTGCGCCGGCCACTGGTGGCGGGCTGGTGGACCCTGCTGGCGGCCACCGTCGCCCTGCTGGTGCTGCGGGCTCCGTACGAGGCGGGGACGGGGCCGTCGGCGGCCCTCGACGCCGACGCGCTCGGCGGCACCCTCACGGCCCGGCCCGGCGTGCTGCTGCTGGCCAGGCTGGCGCTGCTCGCGCCGGTCGCGCTCTTCCTCGCCCGCATGGCCCGCGGGGGCCGGTACCGGCACCGGGAGCGCGCCCCGCTCGCCGCCGCGGTGGGCGCCGCGCTGGCCGTCGGCCTCGCCCTGACCTGGGCCGCCGCCGAGCACGCTTCCGCGGGGATCCAGGTGCCGGTGGCGGTGACGTCGTCCGTGCTGCACCTGCTCGCCACGGCGGTCTGGCTCGGCGGTCTCGTGGCCCTGCTCGCCACCCTGCGCTCTGCCCCGGACGCCGCCACGGTCGCCCGCTTCTCCCGGATTGCCTTCGCCTCCGTGACCGTCCTGGTCGTCACCGGCGTCTACCAGTCCTGGCGCGGCCTGGGCTCCTGGCCGGCGCTCACGGAGACGACGTACGGCAGGCTGCTGCTCGCCAAACTGGCCGGGGTGGCCGTGCTGCTGGCCGCGGCGGCGGTCTCGCGGCGGTGGACGGCCGCGTGGGTGACGGCGGGGGCGGGTGCCGGGGCGGGTGTGGTGGGCGCGGAGAGTTCGGTGGATGCGGTGGGTGCGGAGACGGCCGTGCGCGGGCGCGTACGCGAGCGGGTGCCGGAGCGGGTGGGCGGGCCTCCGGCGCGGGCGTCGGAGCCGTCGCAGTCGGGGGCGTCCCAGTCGGGGGCGTCCCAGTCGGGGGCGGCCTCGTCGGAGAAATCCGGGCCGGAGTTGTCCGAGCCGGAGCCGTCCGCCGTCGGGGACGCCCGCCGCCGTGGGCTGCGCCGGTCCGTCCTGGTCGAGGCCGGCGTCGCGGCCGTCGTCCTGGTGGTCACGACCGTCCTCACCAGCACCCTGCCGGGCCGGGCGGCGGACGAGGCGGCACGGGCCGTACCGGCGGGCGGGGTGCTGCCCGCGTCCGTCACCACGATCCCCTTCGACGTCGGCGCCTCCGGCCGGGGCACCGTCCAGATCACCCTGGACCCCGGCCGCACCGGCGACAACGCCGTGCAGGCCGTCGTCTTCGGCCCCGACGGCAGCCTGGCCGCCATACCCGAACTGCGCCTCTCCTTCACCCTCCCCGACCGAGGCGTCGGCCCGATCGACGCGGAACTCGTCGACCGGGGCGGCTACTGGAGCGCCAACTCCCTCACCCTCCCCCTCCCCGGCACCTGGACGATGAAGACGACGGTCCGGGTGTCGGAGATCGACCAGGTGAGCGAGACCAGGCGGATACGGATCGAGCGGTGACAGCTCAGACGAAGAGCAGGACGATGCCGAGGAGTACGACGATCAGTCCCACGCCGGCTCCCACCACGCAGCCGGGCTTGTTCAGCTGCTCGGTGAGCCGGGCCGTGAGGTCGGGCCGTTCCGGCACCGACCCTGCGGGCGCCCGCAGGGTCGGTGCCGGCGCCGCCGTGGTCGGCGGAGGGAGGGCGGCGGAGGGCCCGCCGTTCCGTCTCAGCGCGTCGCCCACGACCTGCTGCCACAGCACGGGCGGCAGATCGGGGGCCTGGCCGTTCGCGGGCGCGACGATGGCCTTGTGGAGCCAGTTGCCCGCCGTGGGGCTGGAGTCCCGGAGCATGCGGTGCAGCAGTTCCCGCAGGTCGGGCAGGTAGCGCTCGTCGCGGGCCAGGGGGGCGACGGCCCAGGTGAAGAGGCCGGCCGCGCGGTCCGCCATCGCCGTTCTCGACACGGGTCCCCCGGGCTGCCCGTACGGCGTCCAGTACAAATTCTTGCGGAGGACCAGCTCGCACAGCGCATGGCGCGTCGCGTCCCGGCGCGTCCGGATCCGCCGGGACGCGCCCAGCTCGTCGAGCAGGAGGTCCACGGAGTCCGGCGGCAGGTCCTCGGAGCGCAGCTCCTCCAGCAGGAACTCGTCGGGCTGTGCGCGCAGTTGCGTCCGCAGGACCTCGCGGTGGAGGGAGTCCTTGCGCCGGGCGGCCTCCCGCAGTTCCCGGTGCAACGCGGACGTGTCGTGAACAGGGGTGGGGGCGGGGGCGTGATCGGGGCCGGGGGTGTGGTCGGGGACGGGGCGGCGGTCGCGGCCGTAGTCGTGACCGTGATGCCGGTCATGGGGCGCCGGGCGGGTGTCCGGATACGGGTCGGGGCTCGGGTCCGTGTACGGAGGGCCGGAGTACGGCGCGGAGGCGAGCGGGGCCGCGTTCCACTCCTGGCCGGCTTCCGGGGCCTGGGCCTGGGCCGGTGCCTGGGCCGGCGGCGGAAGGTCCGGGTGGCTCGGTGCCGGCGCCGGAGGGTCCGGGTGGCTCCGGGACAGGGACAGGGACGCTGACGGGGGCGGGCGGTGTGTGCCGGCCCGGTCGGTGCCGAGGAGTTCCCGGAGCCGTGCGCTGCGCCGCGTCCGGTCCCACGTCGCCCCGTCGGCGAAGTCGTCGACCAGCTGCGGCACACCGGCGGGTGCCTCCGGGTGCGCGAGGAGGTGGTCCACCAGCCGCTCCGCCACCAGGTGCTCGACGCCGGGGCCGGACACCGGGCGGCCGGTCACCCGGGCCAGCGGGCCGGAGCCGCCGGTGTCCGGTTCCCAGCGCGGGACGGACATCAGCAGCAGCGGATGGGTGTCCACCGCGTCGTAGGTCGCGAACGTCCACTCCCGCCCCAGCCAGTGCCCGAAGATCAGGAACAGCCCCAGGTAGACCAGCGAGGCCTCGTCCCGGTCCGGGGGGCCGGCCTGCCGCTCCCCGGGCTCCGTACGCAGCGACACCCGCTGGGCGGGATCGCGCAGCCACTCCGCGGTGACCACGGCCAGCGTGTCCCGGACCGTCGGCAGCCGCTCCAGCATCTCCGGCAGCCGTTTGAGCGCCACCCGGTCGAGATCCGCGCAGTCGACCTCCTCCTGTCGGCCCGACGCCGTCCGGGCGGCCTTCCGGGTCCCCCAGCCGGCGTACGCGAGAGCGAGGCACTGCCGCGTCTTCAGGGTGCCCGGCCGGCCGACCAGCACATGGCTGACCGTGCTGGGCCGGCCACCCGGGTCGGTGGTGGGCCAGCGGCGGACCAGCATGACGTCCCCGTCGCGGGACAGGGTGCGCACGGTGCTCGGCCGCGAGGCGGCGGCGCCGGACACCCACAGCAACGGGCCCAGCTCCCGGCCCAGTTCCTCGGCGCGCTCGGCCGTGCAGGAACGGGCGACGGCGTTCATGCCGGTGCCCTGCCGCCCGTGGTTGCCGTCCCACCGGAAGACGACCTGCTGCACCGCGTCGGTGCCACCGCCCGGCCCGCGCGGGGCGGCCGCTTCCCCGCGGCCCTGGTTTCCGCTCTGCACGTCGCTCATTTCCGCTCCCTTCCTCGGGCGTCCTCCACCGGCACCGCCTCGAACGCGGGCGTCTGACCCAGGGCGAACGCGTCGGCGCCGCCCGGCACGTCGACGAGCCCGTGCATCGCGAGCAGCGACAGCAGGGGTTCCAGCACCCTCCGCGGACCGGCCCCGGCCGGGTAGCGGCCGCGGTCCTCCTGGCCGCCGGTGGCCGAGGCGACGTGCAGGGTGCAGCGGCGGATCGCGTCGAAGGGACGCAGCCACGCCTGGCCGGCGTGCCGGTGCAGCAGCCGGTGCACGTCCCGGCTCTCCTCCCGCATCAGCGCGGGGTCCAGGGAGGCGGCCGGCGGCCGGTCCAGCCACCGGTCGACGGGCGGCTGGAACCTGAGCAGGTCCGCCTTGCCGAGCACCATCGCGGCCGCCACGTCAAGGTAGGGGCCGTTCTTCGGGAGACGGTCCAGGACGGTGCCGAAGGCGAGGTCGCCGTCCCGGTTCACCTCCACCCCCAGGCGTTCCCTGGCGTGGTCCAGATGCGGCAGCGGCAGGGCCAGCGCCGGGTCGACCACGAAGACCAGCGCGTCGATGCCGAGGAGGAACCGCAGCGCGGAGTCGGTCCGCACGAGGTCCTCGCCGCCGAGGTCGAAGAAGGCGACCGGCCGCACCCGTCCCCGGGCGTCGGTGAGCAGCAGGGACTCCACGAACCGGGCGAAGCCGTCCAGGCCGACGCCGGGGGTGTGGTCCAGCACCCTGCCGTTGCGCAGGGGCTGCACCCACTCCCGTACGAAACGGGCGTGCTGCTCCGGGTTGACGGACTGCCACTTGAGGCCGAACGGCTCCAGGCCGCCGTCGGTGACCGCCGCGATCATCTGGGTCAGCAGATGGCTCTTGCCGGTGGAGGACTGGCCGACCATCGCGACGGTCAGCGGCCGCCCGTAGGTGAGGTAGGGCACCGGGATGTAGTGCTCGGGGAAGTCCGGGTCGGCCGTGCACTTCTGGACGGCACCGCGCATGACGTCCTGCCGACGCAGGGGGTTGCCGATCCCCGTGGGATCCAACGGCCGGTACTGCATCCTGCTGTCGGTGACGTACAGCGCCGTGAGGTCGAGCCGGATGGTCTCCAGGCAGTACGGGCAGAGCACGCCGCCGTCGCCCTCCCCGGCCGCCGCTCCCGGCTCGGACCCCGAGGGGGCGGCGGGCGCCCGGCGCTTGAGCCGCAGTGCCTGCTCGAAGGCGTCCGCGTCGTCCGCCTGGCGGGGACGCGGCTCGGCGGCGGGGGTGGCGAGCGCGGCGCGGCGGGCGGCGCCCGGCGCCAGCAGGTCGAGCAGTTCGGCGGGCGTCGGCCGGTCAGCCGCCCGGGGGGCGAACGCGTCGCGCAGCGTCCGGGCGAGCATCCGGTGCTCGTCGAGGTCGGCGGGCGCCCGGTCGGCGTGGCCGGGCCTGCCGGTCACGAGCTGGTAGAGCACCTGGGCCGCGCTCCACACGGCGTCCCGGGAGTCGGTGAGCCCCTCGCCCCGGCGCTGTTCGGGCGAGCAGTAGGGCGACCGGCCCCAGGGCCGCCTCGGGCGTCCGGCACGGGCCACCCCCTCCAGGCCCCAGAGCTGGGCCGAGGCGCCGTCCCACAGCACGGTGGCGGGTGAGACGCCGCACGGCACCAGGCCCTGGCGGTCCAGCAGGTACAGGGCCAGCAGCAGGTCCCGGGTGAGGCCGCGCTGATCGGTCGCGGACATCACATGGGTCCGTGCGGCGGCGGTGCCGCGCGGTGCCGCGTACAGCAGGAACGGCTCCGACGCGTCCAGGTCGTAGCCGATGATCCGGGGGAAGAGGGCCGCGTACTCGGTGTCGTCGAGCGCCCGGTACAGGGACAGGGCGGTGCCCGCCTCCGTGTCCAGCAGCTCACGCGCTCCCGGGTTGGCGGCGTCCGCCGTGGCCAGGCGTACCTGCACGCACTGCTGCCCCTCGTCGTCGAGCAGGCCGTTGCGGACCAGTTGGGGCAGCAGGGGGTCCCGGCGGGACTCGGGCCCCAGGCGCACGGGGGCGACGCGACGCTGCCCCGAGGGAGTGGTGAACGCGAGCGTGGCCGCCCGCGGGCCGCCCGGCCCCGCCGTGTGCCGGTGGGTGGTGCTGGTCACCGGAGATCGCCGTCCCCTCGCTCGTACGGATCGGCCGCGTCGGCCGCGTCGGCCGGGGCCACCGGGTCGTACGGGGTCACCGGGTCGTATGAATCGACCCGGTCGTACGCGTCCGCCCCGTCGTACGTGTCCGGCCGGTTGTACATGTCCGTCCGGTTGTTGGTCTCCGCCCGGTCCGCCCGGTCCGCCCGGTCGTACGTCCGGTGGCGGCCGTCCGTGCGCTCGTACCTGTCCGGCTCCGTCCCGTCGTACCGGCCGGTCCGGTCGTACGCGTCCGTCTCGTCGTACGAGTCGGTCCGGTCGTACGGGTTCCGCGCGCCGTACGGGCTCCGCGCGTCGTACGGGTCCGGCCGTCCGTACGTGTCCGTGCCGTCCGGGCCGGTGTGCTGGCGGGGTCGGACGGTGTCCACCACGCCCATCCGCAGCGGGGTGAGCCGCAGCAGGCCGGCGTAGCGTCCCGAGGACGTCCACAGGACCGCTCCCGGCTGCGTCGAGCCGCTCGCCTCCCAGGCCTTCTCGATCTCGTCCCGCACCGCACGCGGGGCGAACCTGATCCACACCGCGGCGGCCGGGTCGCGGCTGAGCAGCGTGCCCTGCTCGGGCGAGGAGAGCTGCACCACCGCCTGCCGGTCCGCCTCCGTGCCGACGAGTTCCGCGAGGCCCCGCGGGTCGGTGCCGAGCAGGCTCGCCGAGGTGGCGCGGACCCGGCGGGCGGCGGCGAACGGAGGCGGCGCCAGCACCCCGTTGTGCCGCAGGTGCCGGCGGGCCGCCGACAGCAGCTCGCGCACCCGTTCCTCGGTGCGGCGGAGGGCGAGGGCGCCGGCCTGGCCGCGCTCCACGGCACCCCAGTACGGTCCCATCGCCACGAGCGCGGCGTCCGTCAGGTCGGCGGCCAGCGTGGCGACCAGCTCCGGGCCGCCCTCGCCGTTCTCCCGGTCCAGCCAGCGCGGCGCGCTCGCGGCGCGGTCCTCCCACGGGGCCCCGACCGGCCGCTCCCCGGCGGGCTCGTCCCACGCGGGCTGTCCGTCGCGCCGGGCGTACGCGCTCGCCCAGTCGGCGTCGTCGTCCCCGGCGAAGGCGTCGGTCTCCAGGACCGAGGTGCTGGAGAGCCAGTCGTCCTCGGCGAGCGACCCGGCGCCGTCCCCGCCACCGGCCCCGCCGTCGAACCCGCCGCCGGGCAGCGGCCGTTCCGGCTCGGGCGCCGCCTCGGCCTCCGCGGCGGCGGCCGTGGCCCGCAGCATGCCGGCGACGGACCGGGCCGCGTCCGCGCAGTACAGGCGTTCCTCCACGGCCCAGTGCTCGCTGACCGCCTCGGCGAGCAGCGCGTCGAGTTCGTCCAGGGCGCGGCGGAGGGCGTCGGTGGCGTGGCCCGGAGCCCAGGATCCGGCCGCCGCGCGCCAGAGCCGCCGTACCGTCTCGGCCGCGACACCGAGGGCGACCAGCAGGGTCACGGTGCTCAGCCAGCGCGCGGGATCGGCCATGTACGCCAGTGCCGCCCCGGCCGCGGCGCCGGTGAAGGCCGCGACCCGGGGGGCCACGGCCCAGCGGCCGGTACGTCCGGTGTCCCGCAACCGGGCCGTACCGAGCACCGCCATGCCGACGAACAGCAGCGGGACGGCGAGCGCCAGGGCGAGCAGCGGCCCCTGCCACAGCGCGCCGAGCAGGCCCGCCGCGGCCGCCACCGCCGGACCGGCGACCGCCGCGGCGTCACTGTGGGCCCGCGGCCCGACCTCGGCACCGGCGGGATCCGTCACGTCACCGGACGGACAGGCGGCGAGCCTCGGCAGCAGCGCCGTACCCGGTACCGGCTCCACCCGCCCGGCGAGGCCGGTGAAGCGCTGGGCCACCGAGCGCAGGGTCAGGCCCTGGCCCAGCAGTTTCCCGGCGAACTCCTTGAGGCCCTCGCCGATCCGCTCGGCCGTGCCCTCCGCCGAGGGCACCCGCAGCCCGAGGGCCGCGAGCCGGGCCGCCGCCTCGGCCGCGGACGCCGTCGCACCGCCGCCGCGCAGCGCGGCGCCCACCAGTTCGCGGTAGGAGTCGAGGTCGTGGCGCGCCTGGTCCACGTCCGCCTCGAACGCCTCCCGGCGGGCGGGCCGCAACAGCCCCGGCAGGGACCCCAGCCCGGCCAGCGCCTCCTCGGCCCGCCCGATGGAGTCCGCGCACGCGCGGTACGCGTCGTCCGCCACCCCGCCCGGATCGCGGTGCCGCTGGTCGCGGGCGCCCCGGCCCGTCACCAGGCCCCGCAGGGGCTCCGGCAGGTCGGCTCCCGACGAGGCGGTCGCCCGTACGTCCGGCGCGAGTTCGGTGTCCTCGCCGGCGAACCGGGCGAGCGCGTCCCGCCAGGCGCGGTCCCGCACCTCCGGCGGCAGGTCCTGCTCCAGCAGCCGGACACCGGGCGCGGCGACGGCGTCGGGCAGCGCCTCCAGGCGTTCGAGGACCGTCAGATAGACGTCCGGGACCGACAGCACGTCGACCAGGACCGCGAGCGCGTCCGGGTCGTCGGGCGTGGGCCGCTCCAGTGCCGTCCGGGCGGAACGCAGGTCCCCCGCCCACAGCAGCGCGCAGCCCGAGGCGCGCAGCACCGCGGGCCGCACCAGTCGGCGGTCGGGCTGGAACGCCTCGCCCTCACCCGCGTACGAGCCCGGCGCGCTGCCCACCAGGAGGACCAGGATCCGGACCTCGCCCACCGCGCGGTAGCCGGTGAGCAGTTCGTACTGCGGCTGGTGGTCGGTGAGCCCGGCCGGGGTGTCGACGACCAGGAACAGCGGGTCGTCGGGCTCCGGCAGCCCGGCCCGGCCGAGCTGCCGGGCGACCCTGGCGCGCAGGGCCGACGGGGTGTCGAGCTCCGCCGCACCCGTGCGCAGGTCCAGGTGGATCACGGTGTCGAGCTCCTCGGGCGTGCTCACTGGGCGTCACCGTCCCAGGGGTTGCGGCGGTCCCGGTCACGGTCGTGGGCGTCGGTGTCCGCCGGCTCGTCCCACGGCGCCCGGGGGCGCTCGGCACCGTTCCCGGCGGCGACGCGGTCGTCCCCGTCGAAGTCCCGGCCGTGGGGGTGGCGGTCGTCGGCCCGTGCACCGTTGGCACCACCTCGCCGCGTGCCCCAGCCGTCCGGCTCCTCGTCCGTGCCCCCACCGACCCGCTCGGCACGACCGCCGCCGTACGGGTCGTCGAGGTCGCTCGCGGGTGTGCGGCGCGCCGTCTCGTCGTACCGGTCACCGCGCCCGGTGCCGTACGAGTCGCCGTCGTGGTCCTCCGCGGGTGCGCGGCGGGGCGCCGTGCCGTAGTCGTCGGCGGGTGCGCGGTGCGGGCGTTCGCCGCTTCCCGTGTCGTACGGGTCGTCGTGGTTGCCCGCGGGCGTGCGGAGGGGTCCGGCGTCGTAGTCGTCGGCAGGTGCGCGACGGGGCTCCGTGTCGTAGTCGCGGGCCGGTGCGCGGCGCGGGCGTTCGCCCCGGTCGGTGCCGTACGGATCGCGGTCGTCCGCGGATACGCGGCGGGGCCCGGCGTCGTAGGCGTCGGCGGGTGCGCGGTGGGCCACGGCGTCGTAGGCGTCGGCGGGTGTGCGGCGGGGCACGGCGTCGTAGGCGTCCGCAGGCGTGCGGCGGGGCTCCGCGTCGTAGCCGTCGGAGGGCGGGCGGCGGGACCCCGCGTCGTGACCGTCCGCCGGTGCGCGGCGCGGCCGTTCACCGCGTCCCGTGTCGTACGGGTCGTCGTGGTCGTCGGCCGGAGCGCGGCCCCTCCCGTACTCGTCCGCGGTCGTGCGGCGGGGCCGCTCGGCGTGGCCGTCCGCCGGGGACCCGCGCCGTACCCCGGTGTCGTCCTCCGCGCGGTACGTGGCGAAGGACTCGCGCGGCGCCGTGCCCCAGTCGTCGTCATCGTGGACGGCCCGCCGGGGGGCCGGCAGGTCGTCCACGACGCGGGACCGCACCGTGCCGAAGCGGACGTGCTCCAGCAGTGTGCGCAGGGTCGGCTGGACGGCGCGCTGGTCGCCGAACTCGGTGTCCAGCGCGGCCGGCAGCGTCTCCGCCCAGAACTCCCACAGCGGCCGGACCCAGCCCTCGACCCGCTCGCCGCCGCGCTCCCGGCGGTCCGCCAACAGCTCCAGCTGGCGCGGGGCGATCTTCTCGACCAGCTCGACGAAGAGCGGGTGCGGATCGCTGCCCGCCCGCGCGAGCCCGGCCGGCTGCGCCCCCATCAGCTCACGGCAGTAGTCCTCCACGGTCCGCTCGTCGTCGAGGACCGTCCACCGTTCGTACGAACGCAGCAGCTCCGCCCAGCTCGACACGCCGCCGGGGAAGTCCCCCAACCGCAGCCGCACGCCCGGGACATGGGCGCCCTGCTCGGGGAAGAGCCGCAGCCGGATGCGGGCGGGCGAGGCGTCGTCGCCGTCCACCACGTCCACCTGGCCGTTCCACATGCAGCACAGCAGCCGGTGCAGGATGGTGCGCCGGTCGTCCTCGCTGCTCACCATCCAGCTGTCCCGGAAGCCGAGCCGCTGGCGCCAGCGCAGCACGTCGTGGGCCTGCTCGGAGTCCTTGGCGCGGGCCCACTGGCGCAGCACCTTGCGGGCCTCGGGCACCTGCGTGAGGCTCATCTCGCTGCGGAAGAGGACCACGGTGACCGAGTCGCTCTCCACACCCCGGTACTCCACGGAGTTCTTGGCGTCCGAGGGCAGCCGCAGCGTCTTGCCCAGGTACTCCTGCACCTCCTCCACCGCCTGCACCCGCGGATACGTCACCAGCGCCCGCAGCGGGCCGGTCCCCTCCGGGGTGAAGCCCACCGGCAGCAGCCCGGTCAGCTTCCGGCCGAACAGGTCCAGCGCCTCCTTGCTCACCTGGTCGGTGGCTCCCTGGTCGCCCGCGGCGGCGGCCAGCAGCGTGCTCATGGCCGGCAGCAGCGGACGCTCCTCCAGCCGTTCGCCGCTCTCCGCGAACAGCCGTGTGATGCGGCCCTCCAGCAGTGCCTTGACGGTCGCCACCGCGCCCTCGGGGTTGCGGCGGCTGACCGCGTGGACCGTGCGCCAGGTGTCCCCGCCGACCAGCCGGAGCAGCAGCGCCGCCTCGTCGTCGGTCTCCCGCAGGCCCTCCCGGCGGATCAGCCGGGTGACGACGTCCTCGTAGAAGTGGTTGAGGGTGCGCTGCGGCGGCAGCAGGTACGAGATGCCCGTGCGGTCCTCGTAGAGTTCCAGGCCCTTCTGCTGGGACACCTTGCGTTCCTGGTCGCTGTGCCTGCGGAAGGCGTTCACCAGGCGTCCGAGATCGGCCCCGGCGGTGTCCGCCTGGGACTGCCAGTGCTGCTGCTGCTCGCGCCACGCCTCGTGCCACACCGTCCGGCAGCGCCACCGGTACCAGTCGTCCTGCTCCTGGACGGCCGCCTGGACGTCCTCGTCGCCCCAGCGGGCCGGGGACATGCCGGCCAGCCGGCCCTTGATCCGCGGGGCCTTGGGCGGCTGCTCGGTCACGCCGGGCGGACGCTGGGGGGCGCGGGACCGGCTGTCCAGCATGCCGAGGAAGCCGAGCCGGGTGATCGGCTCGTCGCTGTCCGGGACGCCCCGCACGACCCGCTCGGCGAGGAAGGGGTCGACGGTCTGCAGCAGTTTGTCGATGGCGGGACGCGGCGCGAACCGGTCGGCCATCACGGTGGCCTGGCGTTCGGCGTCGATCCGCAGGTCGGACAGCAGCCGCTGCATGTCCGAGATCCGCTCGCCCAGGGCCTGCTCGATGTTCTTGCCACCGCGCGGCAGCGGATCCGGCTCGGGCACGTCCAGTTGCCTGCGCTCCCAGAGCTCCTCCAGGTGGGAGTCGGCGAACAGCTGGCGGATCATCGGCACCGTGCTGTCCCGCTGCATCGCGCGCGGCCGCTCCACGAGGTCCGTGACCGCCTCCCGCAGCAGCCGCCCGGCCACCAGGTCGGCCAGCTGGTCCATCGGCGCGGTCATGGACGCCACCAGGCTGGTGGAGACGCCCTGGCGCCCGATGCCGGTGGGGGACAGGGCGCTGCGGTGCACGCCGCGGTTGATGAAGCTGGCGGCGAAGGTCTGGTAGTCGTCGTCGGCCGCCATCGTGCGGCCCTTGGAGCGGCCGTCGCCGAGTTCGGTGCCGATCAGCGACATCACCAGGGACACGATGGAGCGGCGCAGGTCGTCCGCGCGGATGCCGGCCGTCGGGCTGAACAGGAACGCCGTCGGCAGGATGCCGGTGCGCAGCCGGATCGGCATGGTGCCCGGGTAGCGGACGCCCATCCCCGCGTCGTGGTCGAGGTCGCCGATCTCCGCGCCCTCGGTCGGCGCGTTCTGCCCGTCGACCAGCCGGAACAGGTCCACCAGCGCGCGGGCGGCGTTGAGGTCCGCCTCGCGCCCGCCGCCGGAGGCCGCGGAGAACGACGACGGCATCACGACCAGCGGGTAGATCTTCACCCCGTCGAACCGGCGCAGCTGGAAGGCGTGGTTGATCAGGTGCAGGTAGTCCAGGAAGATGCCGGCGCCGGTGCCGCCCGCCACCGAGAACGCGACGAACACGTCGCAGCCGTTGGTCTTTCCGCCGCCGAACTCGCTCAGCCCGCCCGCCGACTTGGCGATCAGGTCGATCGCCTGGAGCAGCGGTTCGAGGACCGGGCCGAGGCCGTGCCGGAGCGTGGCGAACAGGGCCGCGCGGCCGACGGTGGGCAGCTGGCCGGCGCCGTTGTGCAACGGGGTGACCTTGGGCTCGTCGATGCGCGGCGGCAGCCAGTCGGCCACCTCCTCGCGCATGCTCGCCCGGAGCATCTTGGTGACCTCGGGCGAGGCGTCGAAGTTCGGCAGCAGGTTGTGGGTGGCCCGGGAGGTGCGGGCGTACGCGGCCCGCAGGGACGGGTCCACGTTGAACTGAGGCAGCCGCTGGAGGTCGCTCTCGCTGTAGTCCGCGTACACGAACTGGAGGCCGTCGGGCAGCTGGTAGGGCGCGTAGCCGTTCAGCCCGGTGAGTGCCAGGCCGTCCGGGCCGCACAGTTCGGCGCGCAGTCTGCGTTCCAGTTCGGCACCGACCAGGCCGCCGGTGCCGCCCAGGCCGACGAAGAGCATCGGCTGGAAGATCTTCATGGGTTCCTCCCCGCTGGCGGCCGTCGCGGGCCGCAGGTTCGTGCTCGGTACGTCCGTGAAGTGCGCGTGGCGTGCGTTGCTTCACGCGACTCGCGCCGTGAGTGACGTGAGTGACGCGAGTGGGGCAAGTGACGCAAGTAGCGCAAGCAGCGCAAGTGGCGCGGGTGCCGTGCGGGGGCGGGCGCGGAGGTGACGTGCCCGCCCCCGCACGTCACATGTACGAGTCGTAGGCGCCGCCCGTGTTCCCGTTCGCGCTGCCGCTCCCGCCCGCGCCGGAACGGGAGCCGGACCCGCCGCCGGAGGCGGTGGCCGCCCCGCTGCGTGCCGTGGCCGCCGGCCTGCGGTTGCGGGGCGCGCGGGTCTCCTCGCCGAGGGCCAGGCTCACCGTGTCGTTGAGCGGGACCTGACCGCGGACGGGCAGCGGTGTCCGGCCGCCGCCGCGCCTGCGCAGCACCGCTCCGCCCTCGGGGTTGCGCTGGACCGCGTACTCGCCGTGCGGCCGGCGCTCGATGCGCGGGGCGCGGTGCGGCTCGACCAGGGCGAACTCGTACCACTGCTTGTGTCCGTGCCCGGCCACGTGATCGGTGCCGACGGCCTCGCCGTCCGCGGAGACCAGGCGCAGCACCAGACCGTGCGGGTCCCTGCGGGTGCGGCGCTGCCGTACCCAGGCGAGCACCGCCACGACGGCCGCCGCGAGCACCGCGGCGCCGGCCACCACCGCCCACCAGTACTTCTCCCAGAAGCCGGGCTCCGGGGTGACCTGTACGGAGAGCGGGGTACGGACCAGCGTCCGGTCGTCGTCGGTGGTGTCGACGGCCGTGACGGTGCCCGACAGGCGCAGTCCGTCGTCGCCGAGACGGCCGCCGAAGACGTCGGCGGGGGCGACCGCGACGGTCACCTTCCGGGTGCCGGACTCGCCGGGCGCGAGCTGGATCTCGGCCGGGCTGATCGACAGCAGCCCGGAGCGCACGTCGGCCACGGACAGCCGCAGGGTGTGCCGGGCGTCGCTGTTGTTGCGGACGGTGAGGGTGCCGGTGACCTTGCCGCCGGGGTGGGTGTCCCCGGCCGGCATCTCCAGCGCGGTGGTGACGGGCAGCTCGCCGGGGGCGACCTGGCCGAGCTCGCTGCGGGTGTCCGCCCGCAGTCCCGAGGCGGTGAGTGTGCCGTCCACCTTCAGCGCGCCGTCGGCGCTCTCGGGGATGCGCGCCGAACCGCTGAAGGAGCCGTCGTTCGCGTCCGGGTCGGGGCCCTTGCCGTCGTCGGTGAGGGACAGGGACCGCGGGGCGAAACCGTCCCCGGTGAGTTCGCTGCTCACGCGCAGTCCCTCGTAGTGCTCCGGGTCCTTGATCTGGTAGCCCTCACGCGTCTGCAGCCGCATCGTCACCGTGACCTTCTCGCCGGGCCGGGGCGAGGGCGGGTCCATGGTGATGGCGCCGCGCAGCTCGCCCTGCCACAGCACGCTGACCGAGACGGGCAGCGAGCGGTGCCCCTCCGGCGCCTCGGCTTTCACCCGCCAGGTGCCGGGCAGCGGGTCGACGATCTTCAGCGCCTCGACGGTGCCGTCGCCGCCCGCCAGTTCGAAGCGGGACTTGCGGTAGGTGCCGGTCGTGGGGACCTCGTGGCCGCTGGGGTCGAGGTAGCTGATCCGCACCTCGGGGTCGCCCTTGTCGACGACGATGCTGCCGACGGTCGCCAGCGGCGAGATGCCGATCTCCAGGGTGGCCGGCGGCTTCTTGCTGGGCCCCTCCTCGTGGCGCAGGCAGTGCGCGGCGGCGAAGATCTTCTCCAGCGTGGTGCCGACGTCCTTCGCGCCGGAGACCTTGTGCGCCTTGGGGCTCGCCGAGGGCAGGTTCACGCAGCCCTTCCGGTAGCCGCCGGCCGCCATCCGGTCGAGCTGCTTCTTGTCCGGTTCCGGGCCGAAGCCGAGCGGCCAGATCTGCACGTTCTGCGCGCGGGCGTTCGCCAGCTCCTTGGTCAGCTGCCGTTCACCCTCGGCCTCGCGGTGCGCGGGGTCGCCGTACTTCTCGCTGTCGGTGACGTCCATCTTCCCGTCGGTGAGGACGAACAGCACGCGGGGCTCCGACGGGTCGGTGCCGGTGGTGAGTTCGTGCACTCCCTGACGTATCGCGGTCGGGAAGTCGGTGCCGGTGCCCTCGCTCTTCTTGCGGGTGCGCAGCTTGTCGACGCAGGCGCCGATCGTCTTGCGTCCCGCCGCGTCCAGGGTGGTGCGCGGGCACACCGGGTCGACCGCGCGCTGGCCGGCGGACTCGGCGGCGGCGAAACCGAAGACGGTGACGTGGGAGGACGAGGACACGTCGCCCAGCGCGATGCGGGCGGCGGCGGCCTTCTCGGCCTTCATGTCCTCGGGCGCCAGGCTGGCGGACTCGTCCACGGCGACCGCGTAGTTGACCGACGGGAAGGCCGGTGCGGAGTCCGCCACCGGCACCGGATCACCGCCGGTGGGTGTCAGCAGGGACACGAGCAGCGCGGCGCCGCCCAGCGCCAGGACCGTGGCGCGGTGCGCGCGGCCTCTTCCCGTCCGCCGTCTTGCCCAGGCTCTCTGCACGGCCGTCCCCTTGGTTCTCGGTGGTACTCGGTTCGTCTCTGCTTCGTGTGCGGGTCCCGCCCGCGTCGCCGTCTCTGCTTCGCGTGCGGGTCCCGCCCCGCCGCCGGCTCTGCTTCGTGTGCGACCCCCGGCCGTGACGTCAGCGCGCGGACAGGCCCCAGACCAGGGCCAGCGCCGCGGAGGTGGCGAGGGCGGCCATCCCCCAGCGGATGGCGCGGTACTTGGCGGTCAGGATCGAGCTGACGTCCACGGCCTGGACGAGCAGCCACCCGGCGGGATCCCGCCCGGCCTCGGTGATCCGGGCGGACAGCCACGCGAGATCGCGGGAGGCCACCAGATCACCGAAGTACGTCACCCCGTCCTCGCCGCGGACCGTGCCGGTGCGCGGCATGAGCGCACCGACCAGCGCGGTCACCGCGACCGCCCAGAGCAGCCCGGCGAGCAGCAGCGGCACGTCGACGAGCCCCCGCCAGCCGGGCGCGCCGTGCCAGCCGAGCAGGAACGCGGGCAGTGCCAGGGTCCCCGACAGCAGCACGGCCGCCTTGGAGTCGGCGCGGCCCAGGTCCTCGCGGACCGTGTTCAGCAGCAGCTCCGCGATGCGCTCCCCCGCCCGGTCCGGGCAGTGCCGACCCCCGTGCGGCACAGGCCCGGCCGGGTCGGGGGAGGCACGCCCCCCTTCCTCGGTGGTCCCGGTGGCCGGTTCCCCGCCCGTGGCGGTCACCGGTCCTCCTCCGCCCAGTCCCAGCCGTCGTCCCGCGAGCGTCTGCGGGAACGCGGGGCCGCGTCCTCGGCGTCCTCCCCGACACCGGACCCCGCACCGGACCCCGCACCGGACCCGTTCCGGTACGGCGGCTCCTCCGCCACCCAGTCCGGGGTGAACGGCTCGGCGCGGGCCGGCTCCAACTGTGCGCGCTCCCGGCGGGCGGGCACCGAGCCGATGGGCCCCTGGACAGGCCGGCTCCGGCCCTGGTTGAGGAGGTTCAGGGCCTGCGTCTCCACGTCGTTGGACTGGATCTGGCCGCTGTCGACCATCGCGAAGAGCCGGTCCACGCGCTCCTTCTCGTCCTGGCGCCCCTCCTGACGGATCTGCTCCAGGAAGTCCTTGGCCCGCTCGGGTTCGGCCGCCAGCATGTAGCTGAGCTGCTCCAGGTCACCGCCGCGCAGCATGGCGCGGAACGCGTCCTGACGTACCCCGGTCAGCTCGGCCGAGGCACGCGCTTCGCGGATCTCGTCCATGTGCTCGATGGTCCGGTCGTCCACCCGGAGCCGGACGTACAGCCGTACCCGCAGCCCGAGTTCGGCGCCCAGGCTGTCCCAGCGGCCGCCCGCGCACTCCAGGGTGAGGGCCCGGTCGGCCTGCTCGGCCTCGGTCACCCGGAAGGTCGAGGTGACCTCGCGCAGCCGCTCCAGCACCGGGGCGGTGAGCCGCCGTCCGACGTCGGTCACGACCTCGACGGCGGCCAGATGGGGGTCGGTCACCGCCCAGTGGATGTCCACCTCGGCCTTGAAGAAGGTGGTGCCGCCGGCGGCCGGGAGGTCCATCTGGAGCCGCGTCTGGTAGGTCCCGAGCGCGATCTCGCAGACGTTGTACGGCCGGGCCAGCGCCCGCTTGTCGACGTGCCGGGTGCCGGAGACGGTGACCACGCTGTACCCGCCGTTGCGGTAGAACAGCACCGAGGCCCGCTGGGCGCTCACCCGCGGATGCCCGCCGGTCGGCGCGTACTCCCGCAGGAAGGGGCCCGCGGGACTCGCCTCCGTCCGACCGGCCCGGTCCCCGTCCACGTCCTCAGCCATGCCGTGCCTCCTCGCGCGTCCGGTCCCGCGACGCGACGGCGAGCCACCACAGGGAGCGCGCCTGCGCGTCGGGGAGCGGATCCTCCGGATCGTTCATCATTCGGCGCAGCAGCCAGTCCAGCCGCCGCCGGTCGTGCTCCTCGGTGGTCAGCGCGGGCAGCAGCGCCGCCAGCCCGGACCGGGCCCACTCCTCCCCGTCACCGCGCACGGCCGAACGCAGCAGCGTCTCCAGCGCGTCCGTCGCCACCTCCTTGGAGCGCGGCGTGTTCAGCGCGGTCCACAGCAGGTCGGCCATGGGGCGTACGAGTTCGGGGCGGGCCGCGGCGAGGGCGAGCGGCAGCGGCCAGTCACCGCGGTCGCCCAGCGGGGAACCGGCGTCGTCGACCAGCACCTCGTCCACCGTCGTGAGCGCGAGCCGGACGGTGGTCACCAGCCCCAGGTCCTGGTGGATCTCGCGTTTGTGGTGGGTCCATTCGGCGACCCGCCGCAGTACGGCCGGCGCGTCCGGGAGCGCCAGCAGCCGTACGACGTTGAAGGAGGCGACCGCCAGCTGGTCGCCCTCGTCGCGGACCGCGATCCGGGCCAGGGCGTCCAGCGTGTCGCCGGTCGTGGCCGCGGAGTTGCCGTAGCCCAGCGCCATCGCCGCCGTCCAGCGCAGCGGTTCGGTGCCGTACCGGCTCCAGTCGCCGACCACCTTGTGCACGATGCGGCGGTGCGAGCCGTGCCCGGCCGCCTGGTCCAGCGCGGTGGCCGCGAAGACCCGGCGCCGGGGTGCGGCCGCGTCGGCGAGCGGACGGATCAGCTCCGCGTAGCCGTGGTCGAAGTCCCGTACGCACAGCTCTCCCGCGGCGACCGCGGCCCGCATCCACACCTGGGAGCGCGGGTCGTCGGCCAGCAGCCGCAGCCAGCGCACCACCGGCGCCCGGACGGCGAAGTGCCGGTCCCACAGCTCGCTGAGCACCGCGGCGGGCAGGGCGGGACCCCGGTACCAGATCAGCCGCGACGCCACCTCGGCACCGGCCACCTCGACCCGGCCGTCCTTGAGTTCGGCCCGGGAGAGCGCCAGGTCGGAGCGGGGGTCGTCGCAGAACAGCGGCCGGGCGGGAGTGCGGTCCGGGTCGGACTGCACGGACAGTTCCCAGGTCAGCAGGTGGGCGGCGGCGGCCACGGCGCTGTGCGAGGCCCCGCCCAGTACGGCGAGCGCGATCCGGAACGCCACCGGGTGGAACAGGCTCGCCGCGCCCGGCCGTTCCCCGTCGGGCTCGTCCCCGGCCGGTGCCGCCAGGGCCCGGTCCACACCGGCGAACCACTCCTGGGCCTGGCGGGCGGCGAGACTGCGGCAGTCGGACAGCAACTGCTCGCGGGTGAGGTCCCCCAGTACGTGCCCGGCCAGCAGGGAGGCGAGCACCTCCGCCTCGGCGGGGCGCAGGTCGTCCAGTCCGACGGCGTTCCTGACCTCCGGCCGGGTCCAGAGGGCCTCCGCCTCGGCCAGCAGGTCGGCGGCGCGGCCACCGTCGGACCCGGTCGCGGTCTCCTGCTCCTCCAGCAGCTCCCGCAGCCGGGTGACGAGCAACTCCCCGGTGGGGGCGGGCGGGCAGAGGGCGCCGTACCGTCCGCCCAGCATCGGATCGGCCGCCGAGCCGACCGGGACGACGACGACCGCGAAGGCGTCGCGGCGGGCCAGGGCGGCGGCGAGTTCGTCGAGGTCCATCTCGTCGGGCACCGGCGTGCCGGGCCGGGTGAGGGACAGCTCGAACAGGTATCCGGAGAAGTGTCCCGCCTCCTCGTCCCCGTCGCCCAGGCACTCGGCCAGCCGCCGGGTGCCGCCGGCCGGGTCGACCCGCCGTATCCGGGCCGCGGCCCCGGCTCCCGCCCCGGTCGCGGTTCCGGCCCCTGTTCCGGCCCCTGATCCGGTTCCGGCCCCGGTCGCGGACCGCGGCCGCGTGCCGCTCGTCGCCGGGCCGGTGACCTCGTCGAGGAGCGAGAGCGCGGTGCTGGTGCGTCCGGTGCCCGGCGCGGCCCCCAGCACCAGAAGCCGGCGGGCGGTGAGCGCCTCGCGCAGCCGCACGTACCCCTCGGGCTCCACGTGGATGCGGCGGAGCCTGCGCAGTTCCTCTTCGGGCACGGGCCCGCCGCGCAGCGCCGCACCGGACCGGCGGGCGTCCATCCGCAGGTGGATGTCGCCGATGTGGGCGCTGGCGAAGTACGAGCGGTCGAAGCTGTGCAGGTCCCGGCCCGCGTCGAACAGCATGCGGGTGGCGCGGCGCGTCCGCGCGGCGGCGGCCAGGTCGGTGGGCGCGTCCTCGCCCTGCTCCTCGGCGAGCGGGTCACGGGTGTGCTCCCTGAACCGCCCGGCGGCGCGTTCCCGCTCCCGCTCCTGCTCCTCCCGCTCCTGCTCGGCGGCGTCCGCGCCGGCTCGCTCGCCGTCGTCGGCCTTGCCGTCGTCCGCCCGGGGCGCCTCGTCGCGGTCCCGGTCCTTGCCCCGCTCCTTCTCGCGGTCCTTGTCCCGGCCCCTCTCCCGCGCCCTGTCCTTGTCCCGGTCCGTGCCCCGTGCGTTCTCTCCGGCCGCCGGGGCCCCGGCCCCGGGCGTGCGGCCGTCGTCGGCCCGGTGGGGCTTGTCCTGCCCGGCGCCGCCGCCCGCCCGCTGGTCGTCGCTCACTCTCCCCGCTCCTTCCGGGAACGGGCGCCGCCGGTGATCCGCCCGATGTGCACGGGCTGCTGGTAGACGTTGTCGTGGTGCTGCGACATGTCGCCGTGCACGGTGTACTGGGTCCCCGGGGAACCGGTGTCGGCGCCATCGTCGCCGTCCGCACCGGCGTCCGCACCGCCGGGCGTATCAGGCGTATCAGTGGTGTCAGGCGTATCGGCGGCCGAGCGCGCGCCACCCGTGGACGACGGACCACCGGCGGACGGCCGAGGCTCGGCCGGAATCTCCGGAGCGGGCCGCCCCGGAAGCTGGAACCAGGCGGTGACCTCGCCCTCCTTCAGCTCCAGCCGGGCCGGCGAATAGCGCGCGGCCTCGATGAACTTGCCGCCGCCGCTGACCACGTCCTCGTACAGGGAGTTCGAGGTCACCAGCACCAGGTCGGCCTTCTCGGCGTCCAGCAGCCGCCGGGCGACGGGGGAGTCGGCCAGCCGGCAGGCGAGGTCGACGGCCCGTCCGCTGATGCCCCGGGCGTCGTGCCGGACCGGTCCGACGTGCATACCGATCCGCAGGCCCAGCGGCACCCGCAGGGCACGGTTCTCGTCCCGCAGGTTCTCGTGCACCTCGACCATCCACAGGCCGAGCAGCCGGGTCACCGCGATCCGGCCGGCCACCGCCAGCAGCACCCCGTCGCCGCGGTCCTCCATGTGCACGGCGTCCCGCGCCACCTTGGCGTGGGTGAACGCCGTCTCCAGCACCCGGTAGATCCGTGCCCGCATGCGCGGCTTGTCGACGTCGTCGTACTCCCCGGAACGCCTGGCGTCGACGCTGATCACCAACTCGTAGCGTGCCTCGGTGAGATCCATGGCGTCGTCGTTCACCCGTGCCCCCTGCTGCCTGCCGGTCGGTCTGCTTGCCGTCCCCTCAGCTTCGGGCCCGGGACGAGAGTCGTCTGTAGCCGTTTACACACGGCGGAGCACGGATCTACTCCCGATGGCCGTCCGCGAGCAGGGCGAGCAGCGTGGGGTCGAGGATCTCCACCATCCGGTTGCCGGTCCGCACGACGTTCTGGGTCCGCAGCAGCCGCAGCGCCTTGGCGACCGCTTCCCGGGTCGCTCCCACGGTCGCGGCCAGCTCGTCCTGCGCCAGATGGACGACGGACCGGGCGGCGGAGGAGGCCGGTGAAGAGGCCTGTGAGGAGGCCGTCGAGGAGACGGACGAGGGGGCCGTCGAGGAGACGGACGAGGGGGCCGTCGAGGAGACGGACGAGGGGGCCGCCGAGGGAGAAGCGCCCCACGAGGAGGGGGAGTAGGGCCCGTAGCTGTCGGGCTTCGACAGTTCGATGAGCCGGTGGGCCAGGCGCTGCAGCACGGTGAGCGAGGCGAGGGCGGACCGCTCCTGGTCGGCGCTGCGCAGCCGGGAGGTGAGCTGACGTATCACCAGGCCGCTGACGCGGGGATGCAGTGCGAGGAATCGGCGGAACGCGTCCCCGCCTATCACCTGGGCCTCGGTCGGACCCAGTGCGCGGACGGTGGCGCTGCGGGGCTGGCGGTCCAGGGCGGCCATCTCGCCGAGCAGCTCACCGGGGCCGCGCAGACCGAGTATCAGCCGGGTGGCGCCGCGGTCCGTGGCGAGGGAAACGGTCACCCAGCCGTGAAGGATTATCAGGACGTGACTGGACCGTTCGCCTTCGGTCAGAAGGTGGGTGTCGGCCGGGTAGCGCTTCCGGTTTCCGAGAGCCATCACGCCCTCGTGCTCCTGGACGGTCAGCGCCTGCGCGAACGCGAGCTCGTCGCCGAGCAGTCCCATGGCTACGCCCCCCGCCGCAGTCCGGACGCCTGGTACTTGGATGGCGTTGATGGTGACAGAGTGATAATCGGGAGGGAGTGAATTGCGCCACACCCGCGCTACTGTCCGGTAGCGACCGAACCGCCTGGCAGGAGCTCCGCCACGGCCTGCCACCCGACTCCGCCCCGCCCCTCCGGCGGCCGTGCGCGACAGCTCCCTCACCGGTCGTGTCCAGGAGTGATCCTCAGGTCAGCACCGGCCCCCGGCTGACGGGGCCCGCCGGCCACTGAAATCGGTCGCCGAGGCGGAGTTGGCGAAAAGTCGGGTTCGATTCCGGGCAGTAGTGCACTTCGCCGGTCGCACCGCCTTCCGCTCGCGTACGGTCCACGCGGGTCGGCCTGGGCCAGGCCCTGACCGCCCGCGCCGCGCATCCGGCGCACCCCCAGCGCGCAGGCGCCGCAGACCGCGCCCCACACTCCGTTGACGAGGAACACCGGCAGGATGGCCTGCGGTCGCGCGAGGGGTCCCGCACCGTCGTGGGTCTGCCCTCGGTGGCGGCGCTGTGACCGACGAAGCGCTGCGGGACCAGGACACGGTGCCCGTCCCCGACGCCGAGGACGCCCTTGTCGAAGAGCTTGTGGTGCGGCGAGCACAGACACAGCTCGTTGTCGGCGTCGTCCGGACCGTCGAACGCCCCCCGTGCATGTGCGCGGCCTCCAGCCCGGCCGGCACCGCCCCGATCCGGCCGTCGTGGCCGCAGAAGGCGCACCGGTACTCGTACGCCGTCAGCACCAGGTCCCGCATCCGCCGGTCCCGCTGCCGATGTCCGGCGACGAGCGGCGCGACCGGAGCCGCCGCCCGGAGACCGGCCGTCTTTCACAACTCGTCGTGGAGCGAGGGCGGAAAGTGCCCACACACGTCGAAGGGCCCCACCGCAAGCGGTGGGGCCCTTCGACTTCGTGCCCGGTGAGGCACTGGCGGAGGATACGAGATTCGAACTCGTGAGGGGTTGCCCCCAACACGCTTTCCAAGCGTGCGCCCTAGGCCTCTAGGCGAATCCTCCGCAGAGAACATTACATGACGTCGGAGAGTGCTTGCGAACTCGTTCTCGGGGCCCCACATCGGGTAACGTGTGGCTCAGCCCCTCACGCGGCGCTATCTGACTGAACTCCCCCAGGGCCGGAAGGCAGCAAGGGTAGGTCGGCTCTGGCGGGTGCGTGGGGGGCGCTTGCGTTCCCGGGGCGGTCGGCCTTCGCGGATCGGGTCGGCCTTCGCGGATCGGGTCGGCCTTCGCGGATCGGGTCGGGGTTCGCGGGGCGGGTCCGGTTTCCCGGGGCGGACCGGTTGTCGGTGGGCGCCTATAACCTCGTATGCGTGTCGTCTCTCGCGCTCTACCGCCGTTACCGCCCGGAGTCCTTCGCCGAGGTCATCGGGCAGGGGCATGTCACCGACCCGCTGCAGCAGGCGCTGCGGAACAACCGGGTCAATCACGCGTACCTGTTCAGCGGTCCGCGCGGCTGCGGCAAGACGACCAGCGCCCGGATCCTGGCGCGCTGTCTGAACTGCGAGCAGGGCCCCACTCCCACGCCGTGCGGCGAATGCCAGTCGTGCCGCGACCTGGCGCGCAACGGGCCGGGTTCCATCGACGTCATCGAGATCGACGCCGCCTCGCACGGAGGCGTGGACGACGCCCGTGACCTGCGCGAAAAGGCCTTCTTCGGGCCTGCCTCCAGCCGGTACAAGATCTACATCATCGACGAGGCCCACATGGTCTCCCCGCAGGGCTTCAACGCCCTGCTGAAGGTCGTCGAGGAACCTCCGGAGCATCTGAAGTTCATCTTCGCGACCACCGAGCCCGAGAAGGTCATCGGGACCATCCGGTCGCGGACCCACCACTACCCCTTCCGCCTCGTGCCGCCGGGCACCCTGCGCGACTACCTCGGCGAGGTGTGCGGCAAGGAGGAGATCCCGGTCGAGGACGGCGTGCTGCCGCTGGTGGTGCGGGCCGGCGCGGGGTCCGTCCGGGACTCCATGTCCGTCATGGACCAGCTGCTCGCGGGCGCCGGTGCCGACGGAGTGACGTACGACATGACGACCGCCCTCCTCGGCTACACCGACGGCTCGCTGCTCGACTCCGTCGTCGAGGCGTTCGTCACAGGGGACGGCTCGGCCGCCTTCGAGGTCGTGGACCGGGTGATCGAGGGCGGCAACGACCCGCGACGCTTCGTCACCGACCTGCTGGAGCGCCTCCGCGACCTGGTGATCCTCGCCGCCGTGCCCGACGCGGCGGACAAGGGACTCATCGACGCCCCGGCCGACGTCGTCGAACGGATGCAGGCCCAGGCGGGCTCCTTCGGTGCCGCCGAGCTGAGCCGTGCCGCCGACATCGTCAACGAGGGGCTCACCGAGATGCGCGGCGCGCACGCGCCCCGCCTCCAGCTGGAGCTGATCTGCGCGCGCGTGCTGCTGCCCGCCGCGTACGGCGACGAGCGTTCGGTCATGGCGCGCCTGGACCGGATCGAACGCGGCGTGCAGTTCTCCGCGGGCGCGGAGGCGCCCGCCATGGGATACGTGCCCGGCCCCGAGGCGCATGCCGGTGCCGGTGCCGGTGCCGGCGGTAGCGGTGGTGTCGTGGCCGCCGCCGCTCCGGTTCCGCCGGGCGGCGGGCCCGCCGCTGCCCGGGCGGCGGTCCGGGCGCCCGGACCCGGCGGTGGCGGTGGTGTCCCGGCGGCCGGTCAGGGCGGTCCGCCGTCGGAGACGGCCGCCGGTGCCGGTACGGCTTCCGCTCCTGCTCCCGCTCCCGAGGAAGGCGGCGGCCCCGCCGGAGGCGGCCGGCCTCAGGATGCCCCCGCTCCCGCACCTCCCGCCGCCCCCGCCGCGGCGCCTCCGTCCGCACCCGCGCCCGGGGCATGGCCGACCGCGGCCCCGGCGGGTGGTGGGCGGCGCCCCGGAGGATGGCCCACGGCGGCACCGGCGGGCGGCGGCCAGTCCCGGCCCCCGGCCGCTCCTGCTCCGGCTCCCTCTTCGGGCCCCGGTCCCGCTTCCGGTTCCGCCCCGGCACCCGCACCCGTGCCGGCCGCCGCCCCCGCGCCTGCCGCTCCACCGCCGGGCGCCGGAGTCGACCCGCGCACGATCTGGCCCAACATCCTGGAGGCGGTCAAGAACCGCCGCCGGTTCACCTGGATCCTGCTCAGCCAGAACGCCCAGGTGACCGGCTTCGACGGCACATCCCTCCAGATCGGCTTCGTCAACGCCGGCGCTCGCGACAACTTCATGAGCAGCGGCAGCGAGGATGTGCTGCGGCAGGCCCTGGCCGAGCAGTTCAACGTGCAGTGGAAGATCGAGGCGGTCGTCGACCCCTCCGGTGGCTCGGCATCTCCGCCCCCCGCCGGTCCCTCCGGTGGCTACGGCGGATCCGGTGCCGGTGCCGGTGCCGGTGCCGGTGGCAGCGGTTACGGCGGTGCTGGTGGGTACGGCGGTGGTGGCGGCCACGGAGGCGGTACGCCCGCACAGGGCCCGTCGGCTCCCGCGCCCCCGGCCCCGGCTCCCGCGCCGTCCGCGTCCGCCCCGGCGTCCGCCCCGGCTCCCGCGCCCCGGCCCCCGGCCCCCGAGCCGCGCCCGGTCTCCCCCGAGGACGACATCCCCGAGGACGACGACCCCGACCTCGACGAGTCGGCCCTCTCCGGCAAGGAACTGCTGGTGCGCGAGCTGGGGGCATCGGTGGTCGAGGAGATCCCGCACGAGTAGGAGGGGCACGGGGCGGCGCGATCGCCGGCGCGGTCCGGGCCCCGAACCGCCGCACTGGAGGAACCCACAAGCCTCCCGGCCCCACCCCTTCGGAAGCCCGCACAAACCGCACCGGCCCGTTCCCATTAGGCTTCACCCCGTGAAGGTCCTTGTCATCGGCGGCGGCGCCCGCGAACACGCCCTGTGCCGTTCCCTGTCCCTCGACCCCGACGTCACCGCGCTGCACTGCGCACCCGGCAACGCCGGTATCGCCGAGGTCGCCGAACTGCACCAGGTCGACGCCCTCGACGGCGCGGCCGTCACCGCGCTGGCCACCCGGCTCGGCGCCGAACTGGTCGTGGTCGGGCCGGAGGCGCCCCTCGTCGCCGGGGTCGCCGACGCCGTACGCGAGGCGGGCATCCCGGTCTTCGGCCCCTCCGGTCAGGCCGCGCGGCTGGAGGGCTCCAAGGCGTTCGCCAAGGACGTCATGGCCGGCGCCGGTGTCCCCACGGCCCGTTCGTACGTCTGCGTGAACCCGGCCGAGGTCGACGCGGCCCTCGACGCGTTCGGCGCGCCGTACGTCGTCAAGGACGACGGGCTGGCCGCCGGCAAGGGCGTCGTCGTCACCGACGACATCGAGGCTGCCCGCGCACACGCGAACGCCTGTGACCGCGTGGTCATCGAGGAGTTCCTGGACGGCCCCGAGGTCTCCCTCTTCGCCGTCACCGACGGCGAGAACGTGCGCCCGCTCCAGCCCGCCCAGGACTTCAAGCGCGCGCTGGACGGCGACGAGGGCCCGAACACCGGAGGCATGGGCGCGTACTCGCCGCTGCCGTGGGCCGACCCCAAGCTGGTCGACGAGGTGGTGCAGAGCGTGCTCCAGCCGACCGTCGACGAGATGCGCCGCCGCGGCACCCCGTTCTCCGGCCTCCTCTACGCCGGACTGGCGATCACGTCACGCGGCGTCCGCGTGATCGAGTTCAACGCCCGCTTCGGCGACCCCGAGACCCAGGTCGTGCTGGCCCGCCTCAAGACCCCGCTCGCCGGTCTGCTGATGGCCGCCGCCACCGGCAACCTCGCCGACCTGGAGCCCCTGCGCTGGAGCGACGACGCGGCCGTCACCGTGGTCGTCGCCTCCCACAACTACCCCGGCACCCCGCGCACCGGCGACCCGATCACCGGCCTCGACGAGGTGGCCGCCGAGGACGCCCCGCACGCCTACGTCCTGCACGCCGGCACCCGGAGCGAGGGCGACGCCGTCGTCAGCGCCGGTGGCCGCGTCCTGTCCGTCACGGCCACCGGCACGGACCTCACCGAGGCCCGCGCCCGCGCCTACCGGGCCGTCGCCCGCATCGGCCTCGACGGCTCCCAGCACCGCACCGACATCGCGGCGAAGGCGGCCGCGGGCGCCTGACCCGGCCCTGCGGAACACCCCCGCGCACCGAACCCGACAGGCCCCGGCTCCGTCTCAGGAGCCGGGGCCTGATCCTTGCTGTCCGTCATCCACCTTTCCCCAAAGCCATTCCATCGAGTGACCGATGCGCCATACGGCTGACGGGCACGGAGGCCCCAACTATGGTGCCGCGCAGGCGTTCCGGCACTTGGCCCACCGGCATTGCGATGTCAGTGGTGGGTGCCACAGTGGGGGAGTGAGCAAGAGCCGGAGAGCAGTAGGAAAGCCCAGGGCAGCAAGGAGGGGGTGAGGTCCGGCCGTGACCGGTATCGGTGGTGTGGAGATGGGCGCGCAGGCAGCGCGCTCCCGTGCGCTGGCCGTGCTGCGCGTTCGCAGCCGGGCGCTGGCCGTCGCCCTGTTGCCCGCTGCGGCCGCCGTGATCCTGCTCGTGGGCGGCTCCACCGGGCACCTCGCGGGCGGGGGCTGGGCCACAGCCCGCTGGGTGGTGTCGGCGCTCGCGCTTGTCGTCCTGGTGGCCGCCGGCGGAGTCGCCCTCGTCGTCGCCCGCTCCCGGCCCGCCGTGACCCCGACGGTCACGATCGCCGAGGAGTCGGCGCCGGACCTCTACCGGATGGTGCGCGACCTGGCCGACCGGCTCGACGTCCCCGCCCCCTCCGCGATAGCGCTCACGCCGGACTGTGACAGCTGGCTGGAGGACCGCACCCACCCGGGCCACGGCCCGCCGCCCGCGGAGGAGCACGACGACGTGGCGGGCATCGGCGGACCCGCCCGCCGCCGGGCCCCCGCCGCGCCCGTCCTCGTCATCGGCTCGCCCTTCCTGTGGTGGATGCGCGTGGGTGAACTGCGTGCCGTCCTCGCCCCGGTCGTGGCCGGTGCGGGCCCCTCGGCGCATCCCGACATAGCCGCGGCCCGCCGCTTCATACGGGGCCTGGACGCCGCGGCGGCGGTGGCCTCGTCGGACAGGCACGGACCGCTGCCCCGGGCGGTGTACGCCGGCCTCGGCTGGGTGTCCCGGCTCCTGCTGCGCAGCTGCCGCGTCCACGCGGCACAGATGGAGCGCGGGGTCGCGACCGCGGCCGCCGAGCGTGCACAGGCTGTGGACTACGGTCTGCGGATCGTCGCCCAGGAGCAGGTCGGGCTCGCCTACGCGGGCTGGGACCGGCTGCTGACCCGGGTGGCGCTTCCCGCCTGGCGGATGGGCCGCTGGCCCTCCCGGCTGGACGTGGGCGTGGTCGCCGCGCTCACGGAGCTGTCCCGCCGAGACCGCCTGGCCGAGGGTTTCGCCTCCCGCCTGGGCGAGCGTCCCGCCTGCGACCTGCTGGAGGAGCCCGGGGTGATGGACGAGGCGGTCTCCCTCCTCGCCGCGCGCCTCTTCCACGGCGGGCCGGCCGAGACCGGACCGGACTGGGCGCCGGTGGCCTGGGACGAGTATCCCGAGGAGGTCGTCGACCGGACCTGGCGCACGGACGCGGCCCGCCTCCACCGCGTCCTGGATACTCTGGGCGTCCGCCGCACCGCGGACGGCGCGACACCGGGCACGGACGGTCCGACCCTGGCCCGCGTCCTGCACCACCTCACGACAACCTCCCCCACCCCGGCCATCGACGCCCCCTCCACTCCACGGAACACGACACCCGCGGCCGATACGGGCACCGACACCGGCACCGGCACCGGCACCGACGTCGGACCGTCGACAGAGCCCGGCACCGACGCCGAGCCCGAGCCCGGCACCGACGCCGCCGCATATCCGCAGTACAGCGCGCACGACGCGCACGACGCGCACGACGCGCACGACGCGCACGACGCGCACGACGCGCACGGCGACGCCCACACCGACGACCTCGGCGCCCACGGCGACACGGGCGCCCCCGGCGGCGACCACCCGAACCCCCCGGACCACCGTGCCGCCTCCGCTTCCGCCCCCGCAGACACCGACGACGACGCCGCCGACGACGACGACCTGGCCGGCACCACGGCCCGCGGCGCCGCCCTGGCCGCCGGGCTCAGTGCCCAGCTGGCCCGCGAGGAGGCGGAGGCGCAGCCGGCCGGGGCCCAGCCTCCCGCCCAGGGAGCCACGGCGCCGGTCGGTCCCGACGCGGCCCTCTGGGACGACCGCGCACTGCCCCTCTTCCCCCTGCAGCCCCCGCGCACCGGCCGCGAGATCCTCACCGCCCACATCACGGCGATGGTGTGCTGCGCGGCGATGGACACCGCCGGCGCGACCCCCGGCCTCGACTGGCTCGACGGACCGTCCCTCCTGGTCGACGGCGCCCGCGCCGTGGAGCTGGCCCCCCACGTCCGCAGCCTCGTCGAGACGGGCGACCCGGGCCCCCTGCGCGACTGGATGACCGAGCACGGCATACGCCCGGAGAAGCCGGTGCGACTGGTCTGACCCGCACCCACCGACCGCCGTGCCGGAACGCCGAATCGGAACTTCCGATTCCACTTTGGGCCACTTCGCAACGAACAGTGACAGCACGCGCGCGAAATGTGATGTGCTGGGACCGATCGCGCACATGGCAAAGGCGTTCGTCATACGCACGACCACGGGGGCACGAGGGAGGGGACTGTCCCATGGGGCCCGAGCAGATCCGCCGCTGGGAGTCGGGAGCACTCGCGCATGCCGTGACGGATCCCTTCGGACTGGGGCCCGTCCCCTGGTTGCGCGGCGGTGAGACGTACTTCGGCGACACCGGCCAGGTCGTCGCCTGGTACGCGGACCAGGACGCCGTACCGGACCCGGACGGCGGGACCGGCGGGACCGGCGGGACCGGCAGGGCCGGCGCGAAGACCCGAGGGCCGCGCACCGACGGCGGCGGACCGCGCGCCGCCGACGACGTCCGCCGCCAGATCAAGGGCTTCACCGCCACCGGAGCCGCCGCCCCCGGCGAGGCCATCGACTTCCACATCACCGTCGACCCGCCGCAGGAGTTCAGCGTCGACGTCTACCGGATCGGCCACTACGGCGGTGACGGCGCCGCCAAGATCACCACCAGCCCCCGCCTGTCCGGCATCGTCCAGCCCCCGCCGCTCGCCGCCGACCGCACGGTCTCCTGCCACCACTGGTGGCTGTCCTGGCGGCTCCAGATCCCGTCGTACTGGAACATCGGCGCGTACGTGGCCGTCCTCACCACCGCCGACGGGTACCGCTCCCACGTGCCCTTCACGGTCCGCGACAGCCACCCGGCCGACCTGCTCCTCCTGCTGCCCGACATCACCTGGCAGGCGTACAACCTCTACCCGGAGGACGGCCGCACCGGCGCCAGCCTCTACCACGCCTGGGACGACGACGGCCGGCTGCTCGGCGAGGCGGACGCCGCGACGACGGTCTCCTTCGACCGCCCCTACGCGGGCGCCGGCCTCCCCCTCCACGTCGGCCACGCCTACGACTTCATCCGCTTCGCCGAGCGCTACGGCTACGACCTCGCCTACGCCGACGCCCGCGACCTGCACTCCGGCCGCGTCGACCCGACCCGCTACCGGGGCCTGGTCTTCCCCGGCCACGACGAGTACTGGTCCGCCCCCATGCGCCGCACCACGGAGCTGGCCCGCGAGCACGGCACGTCCCTGGTCTTCCTCTCCGCCAACACCATGTACTGGCAGGTGGAGCTGGCCCCCTCCCCGTCCGGCACCCCCGACCGCCTGCTGACCTGCCGCAAGCGCCGGGGCCCGGGCCGCCCGGCGCTGTGGCGGGAGGTCGACCGCGCCGAACAGCAACTCCTCGGCATCCAGTACGCCGGCCGCGTCCCCGAACCGCACCCGATGATCGTCCGCAACGCCGGTCACTGGCTCTGGGAGGCCACCGGAGCGCACGAGGGCGACGAGATCGAGGACCTGGTCGCGGGCGAGGCCGACCGCTACTTCCCGCGCACCGCGCTCCCCGAGCACGACGAGCGGGTCCTGCTCGCACACAGCCCGTACACCGACGTCGAGAACGCCCGGCGACACCAGGAGACGTCGCTGTACCGGGCTCCGTCGGGCGCCTGGGTCTTCGCGTCCGGGACCTTTGCCTGGTCGCCCGCGCTGGACCGCCCGGGCCACGTCGACCCGCGTGTCCAGCGGGCCACCGCCAACCTCCTGGACCGCATCTGCAAACGGGACTGACCCGCACCCCGGCCTGCACCCCCACCCACACCCCCGCCCACACCCCCGCCTACACCCAGGCCCACACCCCGCTCCACCCCCGGACCGCCCCGCCGTCCTCGATCACCCGCCCGTACGGGACAATCGGAGCATTGGACAGAACCACGGGGAGGAACCGTGTCCGGATTCGTTGAAAAGCCCGAGCCGATCCAGGTTCCGGGACTGGTGCATCTGCACACCGGCAAGGTGCGCGAGCTGTACCGGAACGAGGCGGGCGACCTCGTGATGGTCGCCAGTGACCGCATCTCCGCCTACGACTGGGTGCTGCCGACCGAGATCCCCGACAAGGGCCGGGTCCTCACCCAGCTCTCCCTGTGGTGGTTCGACCAGCTCGCCGACCTGGTCCCGAACCACGTCCTGAGCACCGAGCTGCCCCCCGGCGCCCCCGCCGACTGGGAGGGCCGCGCCCTGGTCTGCAAGTCCCTGCGAATGGTCCCCGTGGAGTGCGTGGCCCGCGGCTACCTCACCGGTTCGGGCCTGGCCGAGTACCGGGACACCCGTACCGTCTGCGGCCTGGCCCTCCCCGAGGGACTCGTCGACGGCTCGGAGCTGCCCGCCCCGATCTTCACCCCGGCCACCAAGGCCGAGGTCGGCGAGCACGACGAGAACGTCTCCTACGAGGAGGTCGCCCGCCAGGTCGGCGCGGACACCGCGGCCGCCCTGCGCCAGGCCACCTTCGCCGTCTACTCCCGCGCCCGGGCCATCGCCCGCGACCGCGGCGTCGTCCTGGCGGACACGAAGTTCGAGTTCGGCTTCGCGGGCGAGAGCGGTGACGACCTCGTCCTCGGCGACGAGGTCCTCACCCCGGACTCCTCCCGCTTCTGGCCGGCCGACCAGTGGCAGCCGGGCCGCGCGCAGCCGTCGTACGACAAGCAGTTCGTCCGGGACTGGCTGACCTCGGCGGAGTCCGGCTGGGACCGGAAGAGCGAGCAGCCCCCGCCGTCACTGCCGCAGCAGGTCGTGGACGCGACCCGCGCCAAGTACGTGGAGGCGTACGAGCGCCTGACCGGCCTGAGCTGGTCGTAAGTACTGAGTACGCAGCGGCAGACACGAAAAAGCCCCCGGCCGGAGCCGGGGGCTTCTCACATGGAGCGAACGACGAGGTTCGAACTCGCGACCTCAACCTTGGCAAGGTTGCGCTCTACCAACTGAGCTACGTTCGCACTGCGCCGTGGACGGAAGCCGGTGACCGAAGTCGTGGACTTCGCCGTGGCGCGACAGCCACTATACCCAACCCCGCTCCCGCGCGAGCCGCACCGCCGCGTGCCGGTTCTCGGCACCGAGCTTGCTCACGGCCGACGACAGATAGTTCCGTACGGTCCCCTCCGCGAGCGCGGCGCGCTCGGCGATCTCCGCGACGGGCGCCCCGTCGGCGGCGTGCTCCAGCACCTCGGCCTCGCGCGCGGTCAGCGGCGAGTCCCCGGCGGAGATCGCGTCGGCGGCCAACTCCGGGTCGATGTAGCGGTTTCCGGCGTGCACCGCGCGGATCAGCTCGGCGAGCCGCTGGGCGCTGACCGTCTTGGGGACGAACCCGCGCACCCCCGCCGCGAGCGCCCGCTTCAGATGGCCGGGCCGGCCGTGACTGGTCACGATCAGCACCCTGCACGCGGGCAGCTCGGTCCGCAGGGATGTGGCGACCTTCACACCGTCCGCGCCGGGCATCTGGAGATCCAGTACGGCGACGTCCGGCACGTGCGCCCGCGCCATCGCCAGCGCCTCCGGACCGGTGGCCGCCTCGGCGACCACGACGAGATCGTCCTCCAGGGACAGCAGGGCCGCCAGCGCCCCGCGGATGAGGTGCTCGTCGTCGGCGAGCAGCACCCGTACGGGGGTCGTCACGAGGCGCCCTCCAGCGCGGCCGGGGCGGCCGGCGGCAGCGGCACCCGGGCCGTGAGCCGGAACACGCCTTTGCCGGCCCGGCCGGCGTCCAGCGTGCCGTCCACGGCGGACAGCCGCTCCCGCAGCCCCGCGAGCCCGGACCCGCCCGAGGGCGCTGCCTCGGCCGCCTCCGCCACCCCGTCGTTCTCCACCGTCAGCACTACTCGCCCCTCCGAAATCCGTACCGTCACGGCGCACTTCTCCGCGTTGCCGTGCCGCAGCACGTTGGTCGTCGCCTCCCGCACCACCCAGCCGAGCGCCGACTGCACCTCGGCGGGCAGTCCGGCCGTCTCGCCGGTGACCTCCGCGTCGATGCCGGCCGCCGAGAGCACACCCCGGGCGCCGGCCAGCTCGACCTCGAGGGCGGCCTCCCGGTAGCCGCGTACGACGTCCCGGACCTCCCGCTGCGACTCCTGGGCGATGCGCTGCACCTCGATCATCTGCTCCACCGCCTCGGGCCGTCCGCGCCGGGACAGCTGGACGGCCAGTTCGCTCTTGAGCGCGATCACCGCCAGGTTCCGGCCCATCACGTCGTGCAGGTCCCGGCCGAACCGCAGCCGCTCCTCGGCGACCGCGAGCCGGGTGCGGGTCTCCTTGGCGTCGTCGAGCGTGTAGACGGTGTGGAGCAGCCAGACGGAGAAGATCGAGGTGAAGGCGAGGAACCCGCCGGTCACCAGCACCAGGCCCGCCAGCCCGACCGAGGCGAGGGCCGGCATGCCCAGCGGCAACGTGATGACGCCGGCGACCAGCGCGAAGCCGCCGACCACCGCGACCACGCGGCGGCGTTCGCGCAGCCCGAGCGTGATGACGCCGGCGCCGAAGCACATGACGCCCCCGTAGACGGAGCCCGCCGCGGTGTCCACCTCGCCGCCCGGTCCCCGTTCCGCGATCCCGACCGCCGCGATCGCGATCACGGTCGTGACCACGGCGAGGCCCCACATCAGCCGCACGGGCTGCGACCGCCGCCCGAGCGTCCAGTCCAGCGCTCGGGACGAGACCAGCATGCAGACGGCGGCATGCACGGTGACCAGCAGGAACAACGCGGTGGCGAGCCCGGCGCCGGCCCGGCCGTAGGCGGTCACCCCGAGCGCGACGACCTCGATGACCCCGAAGAAGTGGAACGACCACCGCGTGTACGTCTCCACCTTCTCCGGCGTGGTCTTCCGCCGCCACCATCCGCCTGGCCTGCGCATCTGTCCGCTGCTCCCACTCGCCCGGTACGTCAGTGCCGCGGTTCCCAGCGGAACCACCGTCGTACAGCAAACACCGCGACCACGGTCCAGGCCACCGCCGTCGTCACGGAGCCCAGCGCCTCGTAGGCCGACAGGTCGCCGGTCCAGCCGCCGCGCACGAGCGTGATGACGGGCGTCAGCGGCAGCAGTTCGCAGAGGGAGGCCAGCCGGTCGGGGAGCACCTCGAGCGGGACGAACATGCCGGAGCCGAACATCGAGACGAACATGAACGGCAGCGGGGTGACCTGCGCGCTCTCGCCGGTCCGGGTGAAGCTCGCGGTGACGGCCGCGAGCGCGGCGCACATCACCAGGCCGAGCAGCAGGCCGAGGACGGCGAGATGGGGCGCGGACGGCGCGGACAGGTCCAGCAGCACGAAGCAGCCGACCGCCAGGAGCAGGCTCTGCACGAGGCCGCTGAGGACGGCAGGCATCGCGGACCCGCTCAGGATCTCGACGTCCCGCAGCTCGCCGGTGCGCAGCCGCTTGAGGACGAGCTCCTCGCGCCGGACGACGAAGACGCCGACGACGGCGGAGTAGACGGCGAACAGCAGGGAGAAGCCGATCGCGGCGGGCAGGACGAGCGTGCCGGTGGTCAGTCCGGCCTCGGCGAGGTCCATCTCCTTGGACGCCGACCAGACGCTGACCGGCAGCACCAGCGGCACGAAGAGGGCGGCGAAGAGGGTGCCCTTGTTCCGTCCGAGCAGGGTGAGTTCGGCGCGGGCGAGGGCGGTCATGCGCCCCATCGGAGTGGTGACCGTGGCGTTCGTGGCGCGCGCCGGGAGGTGCTTCGTGGTCGTGGCGCTCATGCCGCGTACTCCTTCGTGGTCGTGGCGCTCATGCCGCGTACTCCTTCGGCGTCGTGCCCTGGGCCGTCCTCGCGGACGCCTCCCTCGCGATCCCCAGGAACGCCTCCTCCAGGGACGCCGACCGCACGTCCAGGCGGCGCAGTCCCACTCCGGCCTGTCCGGCCCAGACCAGTAGTCCGGTGGCGGCGCGCTGGAGTTCGTGGGTGCGCAGCCTGACCATCCGGCCGTCGACCTCGTGTCCGCTGACGCCCAGTTCGCCGAGCGGCGGCAGGTCGCCGACGAAGTAGCCGTCGGGCAGTTCGAAGGAGATCCGGGACGGCTGCGCGGCGGTCACCTCGGCCGGGGTGCCGGTGGCGGCGATCCGGCCCTCGTGCATGATCGCGAGCCGGTCGGCGAGGTTCTCCGCCTCTTCCAGGTAGTGCGTGGTCAGCAGCACCGTCGTACCGCCGTCGCGCAGCGCGCTCACCAACTCCCAGGTGTCCCGGCGGCCTTCGGCGTCGAGTCCGGTGCTGGGCTCGTCGAGGAAGAGCACCTCGGGGTCGCCGAGCAGTGCGAGCGCCAGGTCCAGGCGGCGCCGCTGGCCCCCGGACAGCTGCTTCACGCGGGTGCCGGCCTTGGACTCCAGGCCGACCATCGCCAGCACCTCCGCCGGCGGGCGGGCCCCGGTCACACAGCCCGCCCACATCCGCGCGGTCTCCGCGACGGTCAGCTCGGACGGGAAGCCGCCCTCCTGGAGCATCACCCCGGTGCGGGGGCGCACGGCGGCCCGCTCGGTGTACGGGTCGTGTCCGAGGACGCGCACCCGGCCACCGGCCGGAGCGGCGAGGCCCTCCAGCAGTTCGACCGTCGACGTCTTGCCGGCGCCGTTGGTGCCGAGGAGGGCGAAGACCTCTCCGCGGCGCACGGAGAAGTCGATTCCGCGCACGGCCTCGAACCCGCCCCCGTACACACGTCGCAGGTCGGTGACCTCAATCACGTGTTCGTGTCCGTTTGATCGCATGCCTCGAGCATTCCGGTCTCCCGGGCGGCACGACAGTGCGGCTCGTCATCACTGAGCATGACAAATGTCAGACGGCGGCCGCCCGGTCCCCGCGCCGGGGGTCCCGGACTCCGGGCGCACGAAAAGACCCCGGTCCTTGGAGGACCGGGGTCTGATTCCCGAGCGGACGACGAGGCTCGAACTCGCGACCTCAACCTTGGCAAGGTTGCGCTCTACCAACTGAGCTACGTCCGCATTGCCCCCGACCGGCCTTCACCGATCGGTGCGAGCACCAGCCTACCTGATCAAATCGAGTGATCGGTACGACTATGCAGAGCGGGTGACAGGAATTGCACACTGCGCCTTCCTCCTGGAAGGAGGATGTTCTACTACTGAACTACACCCGCATGTTCCGTGAGCTGGGCCTTTCGGCCTCGCCCCTCGGTGTGCTCCAGACTTTAGCTGATCACCCGGGGTGCTGCGCAAGTCGGTTGCCGCGAGGGGCGGCTGAGCGGCCGTCGACCTCCTGCCGGGCGTACGGCTCACCGCGTGGGGCTCACGCCGTACGGCTCACCGCGCACGGCTCACTGTGCCGCGGCGAACGCCTCGTACACCCGCTTCGGGATCCGGCCCCGCGCGGGCACGTCCATCTTGTTCGCCTGCGCCCAGGCCCGGACCGCCGCCGGGTCGGGGGCGACCTCCGTCTGCCGGTACGCCTTGCCGGACCGAGACCGCTTGCGCCCGGCCGACACGAACGGCTCGAGCGCCTTGCGCAGTTTTCGGGCATTGGCTTCGTTCAGGTCGATCTCGTACATCCGGCCGTCGACACCGAAGGCGATCGTCTCCGCCGCTTCCGAGCCGTCGATGTCGTCAAAGAGAGTGACCACGACACGCTGCGCCACGAATATCGGTCCCTTCGTGCGGCATCTCCGTGATGACGTGCCAAGACACCACGATGATGCCGACTGTTCGCCTGTAATTGGGCAAAGTATCGGCTAATGACATTTCATTTGTACAGTGCTCGGCATTGCAATGGGAAGCCCGACTAAATCTCTCCGCGTGTCCGTCGCGCAATAGGCGTCCATGCCCGATCCGGGATCTTTCCCGAAGCTTTTCGTGAGCACCTCCTCCCGATGCCGAATCGTGACAGGGGTCACGTAGTTTCCTCCAAGGCTACGCGCGTAGAAATTTTGTACGGGTAGTCTGAAGGAACCTGCTCAGCACCACACACCGGGAGTGCCAGTGGCACGCGTCGTAGTCGACGTCATGCTCAAGCCGGAGATCCTCGACCCCCAGGGCCAGGCGGTGCAGCGCGCACTGCCGCGGCTGGGATTCGAGGGGATCTCGGACGTACGTCAGGGAAAGCGATTCGAACTGGAAGTGGACGGACCGGTCGACGACGCCGCCCTCGCCCGCATCCATGATCTTGCGGAATCCTTCCTCGCCAACACCGTGATCGAGGACTTCACCGTCAAGGTCGAGTCGGACGACGTGGTCGCGGGGGCAGTGAAGTGACCGCTCGTATTGGCGTCGTCACTTTCCCCGGCAGTCTCGACGACCGGGACACGCAGCGCGCGATCCGCGTCGCCGGTGCCGAACCCGTGGCCCTCTGGCACAAGGACAAGGACCTCAAGCAGGTCGACGCCGTGGTGCTCTGCGGTGGTTTCTCTTACGGCGACTATCTGCGCGCCGGCGCCATCGCCCGCTTCTCGCCGGTGATGGACACCCTCATCGACCAGGCGAAGGCCGGCCTCCCGGTCCTCGGCATCTGCAACGGCTTCCAGATCCTCACGGAGGCCCACCTGCTCCCCGGCGGGATGCTGGGCAACGACCACCTGCACTTCATCTGCCGCGACCAGAAGCTGCGGGTGGAGAACGCGGGCACCTCCTGGACCAGCGACTACACCGCCGGCCAGGAGATCCACATCCCGCTGAAGAACATGGACGGCCGCTACGTCGCCGACCGGCGGACGCTGGACGAGCTGGAGGCCGAGGGCCGCGTCGCCTTCCGCTACGTCGACTACAACCCCAACGGCTCGCTCAACGACATCGCCGGCATCACCAACGCCGCCGGCAACGTCGTCGGCCTCATGCCGCACCCCGAGCACGCCGTCGAGCCGCTGATCGGCACCGGCCGCACCGACGGCCTCCCGTTCTTCACCTCGATCCTCAAGAAGCTGGTCAACGCATGAGCCGGACGCCTCTGGACACGGTCGAGCACGCGGCCGAGACCCCCGACGTCGAGCTGCCCTGGGCCGAGCTGGGCCTGAAGAAGGACGAGTACGAGAGGGTCGTGGAGATCCTCGGCCGCCGCCCGACCGGCGCGGAACTCGCCATGTACTCCGTCATGTGGTCCGAGCACTGCTCGTACAAGAGCAGCAAGGTCCACCTGCGCCAGTTCGGCGAGAAGGCCCCCGAGTCCGACGCGATGCTCGTCGGCATCGGCGAGAACGCCGGCGTCGTCGACGTCGGCCAGGGCTACGCGGTCACCTTCAAGGTCGAGTCGCACAACCACCCCTCCTACGTGGAGCCCTATCAGGGCGCGGCCACGGGCGTCGGCGGCATCGTCCGCGACATCATCGCGATGGGCGCCCGCCCGGTAGCCGTCGTGGACCCCCTCCGTTTCGGCGCGGCGGACCACCCGGACACCAAGCGCGTCCTGCCCGGCGTCGTCGCGGGCATCGGCGGCTACGGCAACTGCCTGGGCCTGCCCAACATCGGCGGCGAGGTCGTCTTCGATGCCTGCTACCAGGGCAACCCGCTGGTCAACGCCGGTGCCATCGGCGTCATGCGGCACGAGGACATCCACCTCGCCAAGGCGTCCGGCGCGGGCAACAAGGTCATCCTGTACGGCGCCCGCACCGGCGGCGACGGCATCGGCGGCGCCTCGATCCTGGCCTCCGAGACCTTCGACGACGCCAAGCCGTCGAAGCGCCCCGCCGTCCAGGTCGGCGACCCCTTCCAGGAGAAGCTCCTCATCGAGTGCACCCTGGAGGCGTTCGCCGAGAAGCTGGTCGTCGGCATCCAGGACCTGGGCGCCGCGGGCCTGTCCTGCGCGACCAGCGAACTGGCGTCGAACGGCTCCGGCGGCATGCGCGTCACCCTGGACGACGTCCCCCTGCGCGACTCGACCCTCTCGCCCGAGGAAATCCTCATGAGCGAGTCGCAGGAGCGCATGTGCGCGGTGGTCGAGCCCGGCAAGGTCGACCGCTTCCTGGAGATCTGCGAGAAGTGGGACGTCATCGCCACCGTCATCGGTGAGGTCACCGACGGCGACCGGCTGGAGATCTACTGGCACGGCGGCAAGATCGTCGACGTCGACCCGCGCACGGTGGCGCACGAGGGCCCGGTCTACGAGCGCCCCTACGCCCGCCCGGACTGGCAGGACGCACTCCAGGCCGACGACGCGAACAAGCTGCCCCGGCCGGAGACGAGCGAGCAGCTCAAGGAGCAGGTCCTCAAGCTGGTCGGGTCCCCCAACCAGGCGTCCAAGCAGTGGATCACCCAGCAGTACGACCACTTCGTGCAGGGCAACACGGTCCTCGCCCAGCCCGAGGACTCCGGCATGATCCGCGTGGACGAGGAGTCCGGCCTCGGCGTCGCCATCGCCACGGACGGCAACGGCCGGTACGCCAAGCTCGACCCGTACACGGGCGCGCAGCTGGCCCTCGCGGAGGCCTACCGCAACGTGGCGACGACCGGCGCCAAGCCGCTCGCCGTCTCCGACTGCCTGAACTTCGGTTCGCCCGAGGACCCGGCGGTCATGTGGCAGTTCGCGGAGGCCGTGCGCGGTCTGGCGGACGGCTGCCTCCAGCTCGGCACCCCGGTGACCGGCGGCAACGTCTCGCTCTACAACCAGACCGGCGAGGCCGCCATCCACCCCACCCCGGTGGTCGCGGTCCTCGGCGTCATCGACGACGTGGCCCGCCGCACGCCGGTCGCCTTCCAGGAGGAGGGCCAGCTGCTCTACCTCCTCGGCGACACCCGTGAGGAGTTCGGCGGCTCGGCCTGGTCCCAGGTGATCCACGACCACCTCGGCGGCCTGCCCCCGAAGGTCGACCTGGAGCGCGAGCGCCTGCTCGGCGAGATCCTGATCTCCGCCTCCCGCGACGGCATGATCGACTCCGCGCACGACCTGTCCGACGGCGGTCTGGTCCAGGCGGTCGTCGAGTCCGCGCTGCTCGGGGAGAAGGGCGCGCGTCTGGTCGTACCGGACGGGCTCGACGCCTTCACCTTCCTGTTCTCGGAGTCGGCGGGCCGCGCGGTCGTCGCCGTCCCGCGCTCGGAGGAGCTCCGCTTCAACGACATGTGCGGTGCGCGAGGCCTGCCGGCCACCCGCATCGGTGTCGTGGACGGGGACGCGGTGGAGGTCCAGGGCGAGTTCACGCTGCCGCTGGCCGAGCTGCGCGAGGCCCACGAGGGCACGATCCCGGCGCTGCTCGCGTAGAAGCCCTGTGCAGTCGAGGTCCCGTCCGGTTGTTCCGGGCGGGACCTCGCCGTTTCGGCGCACGTAGCTTTCGCGGATCTCCGTGCCGAGTTCGATGCCGACCGGGTCGGGGACGACCTCTTGCCCAGGATTACGTACTTACGTAATCTCGAAGAAGTGGAGCAACTGGAACAACGCGTAGCCGATCTCGAACGGCGCCTCGCCGCACTGGAAGCCGCCGACCGGCCCGCCCCCCGGCTCCCGGAGGGCGACTTCTGGGCCCTGGAAGGGCTGAAGGAGCAGCTCGCGCGGCTGCGGGCCGCCGACGGGGGCGTCCTGTTCACCGGCGCCGTCCGGCTGCCGACCGGTGAGCGGTACGAATGGCAGCACGGCGCCCTGACCGAAGGCCTGCTGGACGCCGACTGGACGGAGACCGCCGAGGCGTTCGCCGCGCTCGGGCATCCCGTCCGGCTGCGGCTGCTGCGCGAGATCCTCGGCGGCCGGCGCACCGCCGCGGAGCTGGCCGAGCTGGCCGAGGTGGGCACGACCGGCCAGATCTACCACCACCTGCGCCAGCTCACCGGCGCCGGCTGGCTGCACACCACCGGCCGGGGCCGCCACGAGGTGCCGCCGGGGCGGGTCGTACCGCTGCTGGTGGCGCTGTCGGCGGCCCGCGGCTGACCGGAAACGGCGCGGCCGCCGACCGACGTGACCGCCGACCGACGTGACCGCCGACCGAAGGGGGAACCATGTCCGCACGCAAGCTAGCCATGATCACCTTCCGGGCGCTTCAGCTGGGCTTCATCGCCCTGGTGACCGCCCACATCGTCTTCGACTTGGGGTATCCGTGGTGGTGGAACCTCCTGCCGCTGCTCCTGTCCTACGCCCTGATCACCGTGGTCAACCGCTGGGGCGGCGGCGCCCCCGACGCCCCGCGCGTCGCCCGTGCGCCCGTCGAGGTCGACCCGCCCGTCACCGGCCGCTGGTCCGCGCTGAACAGCCCCGCCGACCGCACCCCGAGTCACGGCATCCACGCCTACGGCCAGACCTTCGCCATCGACCTCGTCGCCGAGCCGGAGCCGGGCGCCCGCCCCGGCTTCCGGGCCCTGTGGCCGATCGCCCGCCGCAGCCGTGACTTCCCGGCGTTCGGAGCGCCGCTGCTCGCGGTCGCCGACGGCACGGTCGTCCGTACCGAAGACACCCAGCGGGACCATCTGAGCCGCAACTCGCTGCCCGCGCTGCTCTACCTGATGCTCGTAGAGGGCTCGATCCGCGAGATGGGCGGGGTCCGCCGGATCGTCGGCAACCATCTGGTGCTGGACCTCGGCGACGGCACGTACGCGATGTACGCCCATGTGCGGCGCGGTTCCTTCGCCGTGCGCGAGGGCGACCGGGTGCACGCCGGCGAGCTGCTGGCCCGGTGCGGCAACTCCGGCAACTCCGCCGAGCCGCACCTCCACTTCCAGCTGATGGACGGCCCCGACCCGGAGACCGCCCGGGGCCTCCCCTTCACCTGGCGCGGAATCGGCGTCCCGCGCAACGGCGAGCTCTTCGACGTGCCCGAACCGGCGGACCACGCCTCCCACCGCGGCTGTTAGCTTCGTCGGGCGGTCGCGGAGCCGGTGGAGCCGCGGAACGGCAGCCGGTGGGGCCGCCGGGAGCCGCGGAACGGGGAAACGGGGGCGCGATGAGGGTTCCGGACGGTGTGCGCAAGTCTGTGAACGTCCTGCTGTGTCTGGCCGCCGTCGTGGCCATCGGCTGGAGCGGCCGCGAGATATGGCAGGTCTGGGACGGCCGGCGGCAGATCGACGAGGCCTGCGCGGGACTCGTCCCGGCCGGGCGGGTGCTGGCGCTCTCCCCGGCCGGCGGCCGGATCACCCACCGCGAGGCCGACGAGGGCGTGATCGAGATCGACCGCGGCCTCGGCGACGGAGCCGCGCAGGACTGCGAGATCTTCAGCACCGAGGCCGGCGAGAGGGACGGCGAGGAGACGGGCGGGCGGTGGTTCTTCACGGGCGCGGTGGGGGTGCTGCCGGCGGACCGGCCCCTCATCGCCGACGGCCCGCTGGAGGACCTCGTCGACAGCTTCGGCGGCCCCACCCACCCCGACCAGCCACTCGGCGGAGACATCGCGGGCCGGGTCACGGAATCCGACGTCGTCGTCCAGCTCCCGTGCGCCGACGGCAGGCTGAACGGACGGCAGGTGAAGGCCCTGTGGGCGCGTGCCTCGCTGCAGAACCCCGGGCGGCGGTTCACCGTCGACGGCCAGGTCAGTGCCCACGACCGCGACCTCCTCGCCGAGACCGCCGTGACCACCGCGAACAACCTCGCCGACCGGCTGGGCTGCGCCGACCGGCTGCCCGACCCGCCGGAGAACGTCCCCGCGCTGCCCGAGGGGCCGGTTCCGGCGGCGCGCGCCGAGGGCACCTGCGCCTGGTACGGCAAGGCCGGCTTCGCCCGCCGGGAGGGGTTCCCGGACCAGGTCGTCGAGAGCCGCACGGACGACCGGCTGTGGGACCAGCGATGCGGCCTCGTGCTCAGTGAGAGCCGGGCGAGCGCGCTCTACCTGGACCAGGGGAGCGAGCACCGCGTCAGCCGCCCGGAGCGCCCCGGCCGGTGGTTCGTCTCCCTGCACACCTACGCCGGCGAGGAGGCGAAGACCCTCCTGCTCACCAGCACCGACCCGCGCGAGAAGCCCGAGCCCGCGACACCCGGCCGGGCCGGACGCAGCACCGAGGACCCGATCTGGTGGGCGTCCTCCGTCTGCGACGGGAAGCCGCAGATCCACACCATGACCGTCTCCCTGGGCTACGACAGCATCATGACCCCACGGATGGAGCAGGTCTTCCGCGCCTACGCCGACGACGTGACGGACCGCCGACACTGCGCGGACCTGGTATTTCCCGAGAGCTCCACCTTCCGCGCCGACTAGGCTCGCCGCCATGCCGCCAGCCAGGAAACGCGCCCGCGCCTACGACCCCGCCCGGACCCGCACGGCCGTACTGGCCCAGTTCGGCAACGTACGAGAGGCCGTCCGCCCCCTCACCCCCGAACAGCTCGCCCTGCCGACGCGGCTCGGCGACTGGACCGTGCGGGAGCTGGTGGCGCACATCGGCATGGCCCTGACGGCGGTGGACCGGCTGCTCGGTGAGCCGGAGCCCGCACGGCAGGACGGGAACCTGCTCGACTGGCCGTTCGCGATCGCCGCCGACGCGGACGCCATCGCCGCCACCGCCCGGCGCCTCGCGGCCGAGCACCCCGACCTCGACGCCCACCTCGCCCAGGTGGAGCGGCGCTTCACCGACCGCCTCGACGCCCACTCCGGCAGCAGGCTGCTGCCCACCAGCGCGGGCGCCCTGCCGCTGGCCGACTACGTCGTCACCCGCACCGTCGAGCTGGTCGTCCACACCGACGACCTGAACGCCGCCCTGCCCGGCCTCGACATCACGTACGACCGGCAGGCCCTCGCCGCCGCGACCCGACTGCTGGCCGACGCGCTCGCCGCGAAGACACCCGGCGGTTCGACGGAGGTGCGGATCCCGCCGTACGCCGTCGTGCAGTGCGTCGAGGGTCCCCGGCACACCCGCGGCACCCCGCCCAACGTCGTCGAGACCGACCCGCTGACCTGGGTGCGGCTGGCCACCGGGCGGCTGGCCTGGGAGGACGCCGTGGCCGGGGCGAAGGTGAGCGCGAGCGGGGAGCGGGCCGACCTGGGGGGACTGCTGCCCCTGCTCAGGTGACACGGGGGACGGGAAAGCGGAGGACGGGAGGAATGCGGGGGGGGCGGGAGGAATGCGGGGGACGGGAGGAAAGCGGGGGACGGGAAGGGTGAACTGTGAGGGGAACCAGATCCTCCGCCCCTCCGTCGAAGGGGCATGTACAGGCAGAAGCAGCAGCGCAGCATGACCCTGACCGTGGCGGCGGTCGCCGCGCTCGTGCCGCTCGCGGCGGCCTGCGGCAGCGAGAAGGCCGACGGCGGCAGCGGCTCCGTCGGCGCGGGCAAGCGCCTCACCGGCGTCCGGTGGAGCATCGACAGCGTCACCGTCGACGGCACCACCCACAAGGCGCCGGACGCGGCACGGGTCCGGATCGACGACAGCGGCGAGGCGGTGGGCAGCACCGGCTGCAACACCTTCAGCGCCCGCGCCGACATCGACGGTGAGCGCGTCCGGCTCAGCGACGCCATGTTCACCGAGAAGGCCTGCGAGAAGACGCCCATCGACTTCGAGAAGGCCCTCGGCCGCACCCTCACCACCGGCCCGCTCACCACCAAGACCGAGGGCGAACGGCTGACCCTCACCACCTCCGACGGTGACACCGTCCGGCTCAGCGAGCAGCCGGACGCGCCCCTGTACGGCACGAAGTGGACCGTCACGGCCCCGGGCCAGAAGGACCCGAGCGGCCAGGGCAGCGCCCGCCTCACCTTCGACCGGGACGCGAAGACCGTCTCCGGCCGCCTCCCCTGCAACCACGTCAACGCCAAGGCCACCGTCAGCGACGGACATATCACCCTCGGCGCCCCGTCCACCACCCGAATGATGTGCGAAGGCTCACTCATGGACGCCGAGAAGCGGATCCTGCGCCTCTTCGACGGTCGGGTCGATTACCGGATCGATCAAGAAACCCTCACGCTGACCAGCGAAGACGGCACCACCGTCCGGGCCGTCGCCGCTCAGTGATCCACTCGTGAGCCCATGTCCCCAATTCGGACCAGTGGTCGATCTCGCCTACACTCGAAGACGTGCCACGTGGTGACGGTCGACTCAATCACGATCTGCTTCCCGGCGAGAAGGGCCCCCAGGACGCTTGTGGCGTCTTCGGTGTCTGGGCCCCGGGCGAAGAGGTCGCAAAGCTCACGTACTTCGGGCTCTACGCCCTCCAGCATCGGGGCCAGGAATCCGCGGGAATCGCGGTCAGCAACGGCTCCCAGATCCTCGTCTTCAAGGACATGGGCCTGGTTTCCCAGGTCTTCGACGAGACCTCTCTCGGTTCGCTCCAGGGTCACATCGCGGTCGGTCACGCCCGCTACTCGACCACCGGCGCCTCCGTGTGGGAGAACGCCCAGCCGACGTTCCGTGCCACCGCGCAGGGCTCCATCGCGCTCGGGCACAACGGCAACCTCGTCAACACCGCCCAGCTCGCCGAGATGGTCGCCGACCTGCCCAAGCAGGACGGCCGCTCGACGCGGGTCGCGGCGACCAACGACACCGACCTGGTCACGGCCCTGCTCGCGGGCCAGGTGGACGACGACGGCAAGCCGCTGACCATCGAGGAGGCGGCCGGCCGGGTGCTCCCCGAGGTGCGCGGCGCCTTCAGCCTCGTCTTCATGGACGAGCACACCCTCTACGCCGCCCGTGACCCGCAGGGCATCCGCCCGCTGGTCCTCGGCCGCCTGGAGCGCGGCTGGGTGGTCGCCTCCGAGTCCGCCGCCCTCGACATCTGCGGCGCCTCCTACGTCCGCGAGATCGAGCCAGGTGAGTTCGTCGCCATCGACGAGAACGGCCTGCGCACTTCCCGATTCGCGGAAGCAAAGCCCAAGGGCTGTGTCTTCGAGTACGTGTACCTGGCCCGCCCGGACACCGACATCGCCGGCCGCAACGTCTACCTCTCGCGCGTCGAGATGGGCCGCAGGCTGGCGAAGGAGGCCCCCGCCGAGGCGGACCTCGTCATAGCGACCCCGGAGTCCGGCACCCCCGCCGCGATCGGCTACGCCGAGGCCTCCGGCATCCCCTTCGGCGCCGGTCTGGTGAAGAACGCCTACGTGGGCCGTACCTTCATCCAGCCCTCGCAGACCATCCGCCAGCTCGGCATCCGTCTGAAGCTGAACCCCTTGAAGGAAGTCATCAAGGGCAAGCGGCTGGTCGTCGTCGACGACTCCATCGTCCGCGGCAACACCCAGCGGGCCCTGGTCCGCATGCTCCGTGAAGCCGGCGCCGCCGAGATCCACATCCGGATCTCCTCCCCGCCGGTGAAGTGGCCCTGCTTCTTCGGCATCGACTTCGCCACCCGCGCCGAGCTCATCGCCAACGGCATGAGTGTCGAGGAGATCGGCACCTCCATGGGCGCCGACTCCCTGGCGTACATCTCCATCGACGGCATGATCGAGGCGACCACCATCGCCAAGCCGAACCTGTGCCGCGCCTGTTTCGACGGCGAGTACCCGATGGAGCTCCCCGACCCCGAGCTGCTCGGCAAGCAGCTCCTGGAGACCGAGCTGGCCGCCGGGCCCGCCGGTACGGCCGCCACCGACGCCATCCGTCGCCCGTAGCCGTCCGCCTCCCTGGCCTGCCTTCCTGCCGTACGACACAAAGGTTCTCATCGTCATGCCTGACACAACTGGTGCCAGCTACGCAGCCGCCGGCGTCGACATCGAGGCGGGCGACCGCGCCGTCGAGCTGATGAAGGAGTGGGTGAAGAAGACCCGGCGCCCCGAGGTCCTCGGCGGCCTCGGCGGCTTCGCCGGTCTCTTCGACGCCTCCGCCCTCAAGCGCTACGAGCGTCCCCTGCTCGCCTCCGCCACGGACGGCGTCGGCACCAAGGTCGACATCGCCCGGCAGCTGGGCGTCTACGACACCATCGGCCACGACCTGGTCGCCATGGTCATGGACGACATCGTGGTGTGCGGCGCCGAGCCGCTCTTCATGACCGACTACATCTGCGTCGGCAAGGTCCACCCCGAGCGTGTCGCCGCGATCGTCAAGGGCATCGCCGAGGGCTGCGTACTCGCCGGATGTGCCCTGGTGGGCGGCGAGACGGCCGAGCACCCGGGCCTGCTCGGCGCGGACGACTTCGACGTCGCGGGCGCCGGTACGGGCGTCGTGGAGGCCGACCGGCTGCTGGGCGCGGATCGCATCCGCGAGGGTGACGCGGTGATCGCCATGGCGTCCTCCGGCCTTCACTCGAACGGGTACTCGCTCGTCCGTCACGTCCTCCTGAACGAGGGCGGCCTGTCCCTGGACGCGCACCTCGACGGACTCGGCCGCACCCTCGGCGCGGAGCTGCTGGAGCCCACCAAGATCTACTCCCTGGACTGCCTGGCCCTCATGCGCACCGCCGAGGTCCACGCCTTCAGCCACGTCACCGGCGGTGGTCTCGCGGCCAACCTAGCCCGCGTGATCCCCGACGGCCTGCACGCCGTCGTCGACCGCTCCACCTGGGCCCCGGGCGCGATCTTCGACCTCGTCGGCACGACGGGCCGGGTGGAGCGCCTGGAGCTGGAGAGGACCCTCAACATGGGCGTGGGCATGATCGCCATCGTCCCCGAGGAGTCGACGGACGTGGCACTGGCGACCCTGGCCGACCGCGGCGTGGACGCCTGGGTGGCCGGCGAGATCACCGACCGCGCGGACCACGAGACGGGCGCGACGCTGGTGGGCGACTACGCCGCCTGAGGGCGCCGCGGGTAGCACAGAACCCGGTCGGTGACAGAGTCACCGACCGGGAAGGTGTTCAGTGCAAGGTCAAGCGCCGCGTCGCTGTTGAGACGGGGACTGGCCGTCCTCGTCCTCGTCGTCGTCCTCATAGAGGTCGGCGTACTTCGCGTACACGTCATCGTCTTGCTCATCGTCCTCGAATGGCCCGCCGTTAGGCGGTTGTGCATTCGACGGCGATGCGCCCAGCTCCTCGGCCAGGCGGGAGAGATCAGTCCCACCGCTGTTGTACTTCAGCTGGCGGGCGACCTTCGTCTGCTTGGCCTTGGCCCGGCCGCGCCCCATGGCTCGACCCCCTCAACGACGGGGCTCGACGGCCCCAGAGTCTTGACACGCGTTCATGGTCCGGAACGGGCTCTCCGCGAAGAGACCGGTCCGTAGGGCTTCCACGGTACCTGAGCCCACGCCCATACGGTACGTCGCCCACAGGACGTGGCCACGCCCAGGACCATCGAGGCGCCCCGTCCTCGCTGGTCAACGGCGATTTTAACCACCTTTCGACGGTCGACCCGCCGGGATAAGTGAGAGTTCTCTCCAACTGCCCCCCGGCGGGTACCGGTCAAATGTGCGAAGACCCCGCTCCGACCAGCGTGTGATCACCGCGGGAGCACCGCGCGATCACCGTCGGGTACGTGCCTCCGCCATCCGCTGCTCGGCGATCCGGTCGGCCGCCGCGGCCGGCGGAATACCGTCGTCCTTCGCACGTGCGAATATGGCCAGCGTGGTGTCGTAGATCCTCGCGGCCTTCGCCTTGCACCGGTCGAAGTCGAAGCCGTGCAGCTCGTCGGCGACCTGGATGACACCGCCGGCGTTCACCACGTAGTCCGGCGCGTAGAGGATGCCGCGGTCGGCGAGGTCCTTCTCCACACCCGGGTGCGCGAGCTGGTTGTTGGCCGCGCCGCACACCACCTTGGCGGTCAGCACCGGCACGCTGTCGTCGTTCAGCGCGCCGCCCAGCGCGCAGGGGGCGTAGATGTCCAGGCCCTCGACGCGGATCAGTTCCTCGGTGTCCCGGACGGCCAGCACGTCACGGTGGCGCTCGGTGACGCGCCGTACGGCGTCCTCGCGCACGTCCGTCACGAAGACCTCGGCGCCCTCCGCCACCAGGTGGTCGACCAGGTGGTGGCCGACCTTGCCGATGCCGGCGACACCGATGCGCCTGGCACGCAGCGTCGGGTCGCCCCACAGGTGCTGGGCGGAGGCGCGCATGCCCTGGTAGACGCCGAAGGCGGTGAGCACGGAGGAGTCGCCCGCGCCGCCGTTCTCGGGGGAGCGGCCGGTCGTCCAGCGGCACTCGCGTGCCACGACGTCCATGTCGGCGACGTACGTACCGACGTCGCAGGCGGTGACGTACCGGCCGCCGAGCGAGGCGACGAACCGGCCGTAGGCGAGGAGCAGCTCCTCGGTCTTGATCTGCCCCGGGTCGCCGATGATCACGGCCTTGCCGCCGCCGTGCTCCAGGCCGGCCATGGCGTTCTTGTACGACATCCCGCGCGCGAGGTTCAGCGCGTCGGCGACGGCGTCCGACTCGCTCGCGTACGGGTAGAAGCGCGTACCGCCGAGCGCGGGGCCCAGGGCGGTGGAGTGGATGGCGATGACGGCCTTCAGGCCGCTGGCACGGTCCTGGCAGAGCACGACTTGCTCATGACCCCCCTGCTCCGAGTGGAACAGGGTGTGCAGTACATCAGCAGGTGCGCCGGTTACGTCGGTCACGGTGGTGACTCCTGTGTAGGTGCGGCGGGTGGAGACGGGCCCCCGTGCGGGTGGCGGGGACTGTGGCACGAGATTAGAGCCTGCCCGGGTCCCCCCGCCGCACAGTGCTCAGGATCACCTCCGCACGGAGTACGGGCGTGCGACGATTTGCAGAGATTCCCGCGCGTTTGTGATCGGCTCCGACAGGTTTTCGGGGCGGTGCGCGGGGGAGGGAGCAGGCGTGCCCAAGGTGTCCTCGGTGATCGTGCCCTACGCGGCGTACCTGCGCGTGTACGAGCCGCTGGCCGCGTTCCCCGAGGACGAGCGAGCCCACTGGACCCGCTACGCCCGCCGCACCGACCTGCCCTCCTACCAGGACGAGCTGCGCCGCTCCCTGGCGGACCTGCTGCCCACCCCGCCCGTGGCGGTGCCGGTGCACGAGAGCGCCGACGCCTTCGTGACCGAGGTCGACGGCGTGGTCTGCGTGTGCCCCTGGCGGACCCGGCTGCGCGGCTGGCAGGCGCTCGGCGAACTGGCCGAGGACTTCCCGGAACCGGTGCTGGACGCCCTGCTCCCGTCGGTCGTGCGCCGTGAGACCGCACAGGACTACGAGCGCTGGCTGGAGCGCAACCCGGACGCCCGCCCCTGGATCCGCACCGCGACCTGGCAGGTGCCGATCAACTGGTTCGTGCTGGTCTCCGACGCCGAGCGGGAGTACGACAAGGGCGGCGACGGCGAAGGGGCGGCCGCACCGGTGCTGCGCTACCGGACGCCGATGGTGCAGGCCCGCCGACGGGTGGCCCGGGGCCTGCGGGCCTTGAAGGAGGCCATGGACGAGGGGCCGCTCATCGACGGCCTGGTGGACGTGGGGCGCTGGCTGGAGGAGTTCCACCCGCGTTCCCTGGTGGAGCTGGACTACGGCGGGCTCGTGCACGCCCTGCCGGCCGGTGAGTTGGAGGACGACCACTCCGCGGCGGACGTGGCCGAGGGCATCGAGGCGCTGCGCGACGGCGACGGGGCCACGGCGGGGGCCGCGTACGGGCGGCTGGTGGAGCGCTGGCGGGCGGTCCGGGACCGGCGGTCGGCGAACTGACGTTTGACGTACCGCCCGATGTGGGGTTTCGTCTTCCGATCCGACACGTGCCCGGTGTGGGCTGATGTTCTGTCAACAAGGGACGTAGGTCCCGATCCGGGCGTATGCGTCAAGCGTGACGGACCGCACGTACATCACTCTTGCGCCGCTTCCCCCTCCTCATGCCAAAATAGGACAAGGAGTCCGGGGAGGGCTCCTTCCGTCCTGCCGTGATGCACTGTGGGCGGAATCTCCGCATTGCACGCTTTGGGGGGGTCTGATGACAGGCCTGGTGACCTCTGATCGTCCTGTGACTGATCGTCACAGTGGCGTGACTGTCCGCTATGGCATGGTCCATCGGCTTCCGTCGCTGATGAACACCTGGGAGGGCAATTCCATCGGTTTGGCCGACGCGGCTGGACGGATGGTGTAGTTGTAGTGCCGAGGACAAGCCGTTCGTCCTATAACCGACTCGACCCGTGTCCGCCATTTCGGGCAACGCGGGTCAAGGTGCAGAATTTAAAGGAAAGAACCGAGAAGGTTCGGTTCTCCCGAGGAGGCCGCTCATGACCGCTCGCACCCCTGATGCCGAGCCGCTGCTGACCCCGGCTGAGGTCGCCACCATGTTCCGCGTCGACCCGAAGACGGTCACGCGCTGGGCGAAGGCCGGCAAGCTCACGTCGATCCGCACGCTCGGCGGGCATCGCCGCTACCGCGAAGCCGAGGTCCGCGCTCTGCTCGCGGGCATTCCGCAGCAGCGCAGCGAAGCCTGAACAACTGAATAACCGGGCAAAACGGCAGGTCCCCCAACCCGCCGAGGCGCTCGGAACCACAGCTCCAAACGACGTCGTTCCTGCCCCAACAGGGGTGCGTCGTGGATCGCGCTGGACTCCGCCGGGTCCAGCGCGATCTTTTTTGTGTCCGGTTCTGTGCCTGGTGAGGGCCTGTCGGCCGGCTCTGTGAGCGGGCTTGTCGAAGTCTGGGGAGGGGTGTCGGATCAGCTGTGCGCACGCTCTGTGAGGCAGTGCAATTGCACATATTAAATTGACTACTTGTAGGGGAGCGGTAAGTGCCACGATTTCAAAAACTCATGCGGTGACACCCGTCACACGACGCGACGCTTGTTGGCCCTGGCGTATGTGCGCTACAGGAGGCGTGGGTTCCAGCAGGTCTGCGTGGCAAGGGTGTTGGGACCGTCGGGGATCACGCGGTGGACGCGCTCCCGTCCTCGACGCCCTCTTGACGGCCCGTCGGAGACTGTGGGGCGGGCGAGTCCAACGCCAGTCGCAGCAGCCGGTGGCAGATCGGGCAGTGGCGCGTCAGGTGGCGGTACGACGAAGCGGCCGACAGGTGCGCGCGGAGCAGGGCCCGCGTCTCGTGCCTGACCGATGCAGCCATACGCCACCTCCGGGGGTCGCACGGAGAACGTGCCCTCTCCTTTGGAGTACCGAGCGAATGTGACGCCGTCAAGGCCGCGAGAGGGGCGCTGAGGGCCTTCTGGGGGCGAGGGGTGGAGCGGGGCGCGTGGGGGCACGCGAAGAGGGCCCGCACGCAAGGGAAGAGGGCCCGCACCGATCGGTGCGGGCCCTCTTTGCTGCGGTCCTGACGGGATTTGAACCCGCGGCCTCCACCTTGACAGGGTGGCGAGCACTCCAAACTGCTCCACAGGACCAGGTTTCGCCGCGCTTTTCTTGCTCTTGCGCTGCGAGACGAGACTCTACAGGAGGGCGAGCCCCTAGGGCGAACTCACCCTCCGTGCGCACCGCGTCACGGAATCCGCCACGGATCCGCTACGGCGCGAGCGCGTCGATCGCCTTCACGATCCGCTTGTCGGAGACGGGGTACGCCGTGCCCAGCGCGTGCGCGAAATAGCTGACCCGCAGCTCCTCGATCATCCAGCGGACGTCCAGGACCTGCTGCGGAACCGGTCGCCCCTGCGGCATCTGCTCCAGCAGCCACAAGTACTCGTCGCGCATCTCGTGGACCTTCTCCATCCGGGACGTGTCCCGCTGGACGCCGGTCGGCATCTGCTGAAGACGCCGGTCGGCGGCGACCAGGTAGCGCATCAGGTCCGGCAGCCGCCTGATCCCCGCCTCCGTGACGAACCCGGGCTTCACCAGCGCGTCCAGCTGCGTCCGCACGTCCTGGAGGTTCGCCAGCAGCGCGGGGCTCCGCACGGCCTTCAGGCGGCGCTCACAGGCCTGCCATGCCGCCAGCACCTGCTGCACCTGCCCTACCGTACGGACGGTCGTGTCGACGATCTCCGCGCGGACCTTGTCGTAGAGCTTGCGGTAGGACTCCTCGTCCCACGCCGGCCCGCCGAAGTCCGCGATCAGCTTGTCCGCCGCCGCCGTCGCGCAGTCGTCGAACAGGGCCTGGATCGAACCGTGCGGGTTCGCGGACAGGTTCAGCTTCTGCTGGTTGGTCAGCTTTTCGGACGCGAACTTCGCTGGGCTGACCGGGATGTTGCGCAGGATCAGCCGACGCGTGCCCTTCCACATCGCCTGCGCCTGCTCGGCCTCGGTGTCGAAGAGACGCACGGAGACGGTGTTCGCCTTCGGTCCGTCGTCGACCAGCGCGGGATACGCCTTCACCGGCTGACCCGCCCGACGCGTCTCGAAGACCCGGGACAGCGTGCCGATCGTCCAGTCCGTCAGCCCGGCGCGCTCCAGGGATTCACCGCCGCTGCGTTCCGCGGTGGCCGCCGCGGCCTGGGAGAGGGCCTTGCGCGCCTTCGGCCTCAACCGGAGCTTCAGGGCCTCCAGGTCCTTGTCCTCGGCCAGCTTGCGGCGCCGCTCGTCGACGATCCGGAAGGTGATCTTCAGGTGGTCGGGGACCCGCGACCAGTCGAAGTCCTCCGCGTCGAAGGGCACCCCCACCATGCGCTTCAGTTCCCGCGCCATGGTCACCGTCAGCGGCTCCTGGAGCGGCACGGCCCGGTCCAGGAACGCCTGGGCGTAGTTCGGCGCCGGTACGTAGTGGCGGCGGATCGGCTTGGGCAGGGACCGGATCAGCTCCGTGACGACCTGCTCCCGCAGGCCCGGGATCTGCCAGTCGAAGCCCTCGTCCGTGACCTGGTTGAGCACCTGGAGCGGAACGTGCACGGTCACGCCGTCGGCGTCCGCGCCCGGCTCGAACTGGTAGGTCACCCGGAACTTCAGCGGCCCCTGGCGCCAGGAGTCCGGATAGTCGTCCTTGGTGACCGCCCCCGCCTTCTCGTTGATGAGCATCTCGCGCTCGAAGTCGAGGAAGTCGGGCTGCTCGTGCCGCTTGTGCTTCCACCACGAGTCGAAGTGCGCACCTGAGACGGCGTGTTCGGGCACCCGCTGGTCGTAGAAGTCGAACAGCGTCTCGTCGTCGACCAGGATGTCCCGGCGCCGCGCGCGGTGCTCCAGCTCCTCGACCTCGGTCAGCAGCCGGCGGTTGTCCGCGAAGAACTTGTGGTGCGTACGCCAGTCGCCCTCGACCAGGGCGTTGCGGATGAACAGCTCGCGGCTGACCTCAGGATCGATCCGCCCGTAGTTCACCTTGCGCTGCGCCACGATCGGCACGCCGTACAGCGTGACCTTCTCGTACGCCATCACGGCCGCCTGGTCCTTCTCCCAGTGCGGCTCGCTGTAGGTGCGCTTGAGGAGGTGCCCGGCGAGCGGCTCCACCCACTCGGGCTCGATCTTCGCGTTGACGCGGGCCCAGAGGCGCGAGGTCTCCACCAACTCGGCGGACATCACGAAACGCGGGGGCTTCTTGAAGAGCGCCGAGCCCGGGAAGATCGCGAACTTGGCGCCGCGCGCGCCCAGGTACTCGTTCTTCGCACCCTCCTTCACGTCCTTCATGCCGACGTGGGAGAGGAGACCCGCCAGCAGCGAGACGTGCACGCGGTCGTCGGGGGCGGCGTTGTCCTCGTCGTTGAGATGGAGGCCCATCTGCTTGGCGACCGTACGCAGTTGCGTGTAGATGTCCTGCCACTCGCGGATCCGCAGGAAGTTGAGGTACTCCTGTTTGCACATCCGGCGGAAGGACGACGAGCCCCGCTCCCTCTGCTGCTCGCGGACGTACCGCCAGAGGTTCAGGAAGGCCAGGAAGTCGCTGGTCTCGTCCTTGAAGCGGGCGTGCTGCTGGTCGGCCTGGGCCTGCTTCTCAGCCGGGCGTTCCCGCGGGTCCTGGATGGACAGTGCCGCCGCTATGACCATGACCTCGCGGACACAGCCGTTCCTGTCGGCCTCCAGGACCATCCGCGCCAGCCGCGGGTCCACGGGCAGCTGGGCCAGCTTGCGGCCGGTGTCGGTCAGCCGCTTGCGTACGTCCTTCTGCGCGGGGTCGAGCGCGCCCAGCTCCTGGAGGAGCTGCACTCCGTCGCGGATGTTGCGGTGGTCGGGCGGATCGATGAAGGGGAACTTCTCGATGTCGCCGAGGCCGGCCGCGGTCATCTGGAGGATGACGGAGGCGAGGTTGGTACGGAGGATCTCCGCGTCCGTGAACTCCGGCCGGGCGGCGAAGTCGTCCTTGCTGTAGAGCCGGATGCAGATGCCGTCGCTGGTGCGTCCGCAGCGGCCCTTGCGCTGGTTGGCGCTGGCCTGCGAGATCGGTTCGATGGGCAGCCGCTGCACCTTGGTGCGGTGGCTGTACCGGGAGATGCGGGCGAACCCGGGATCGATCACGTACTTGATGCCCGGGACGGTCAGCGACGTCTCGGCGACGTTGGTCGCCAGAACGATCCTGCGCCCGCTGTGCTGCTGGAACACGCGGTGCTGCTCGGCGTGCGAGAGCCGGGCGTACAGCGGCAGCACTTCCGTGAACCGGTACTTCTTCTTCTCCAGCGCGTCCGCCGTGTCTCTGATCTCCCGCTCACCGGAGAGGAAGACGAGGATGTCGCCCTTGCCCTCCCCCATCAGCTCCTCGACGGCGTCGGTGATCGCGGTGATCTGGTCGCGGTCGGCGTCGTCGCCGTCCTCTTCGAGGAGCGGCCGGTACCGGACCTCCACGGGGTACGTCCGCCCGCTGACCTCGATGATGGGGGCGTCGCCGAAGTGCCGGGAGAAACGCTCGGGGTCGATGGTCGCCGAGGTGATGACGACCTTGAGGTCGGGACGCTTCGGCAGCAGCTGCGCGAGGTAGCCCAGCAGGAAGTCGATGTTGAGGGACCGCTCGTGGGCCTCGTCGATGATGATCGTGTCGTAGGCGCGCAGCTCGCGGTCGGTCTGGATCTCGGCGAGCAGGATGCCGTCCGTCATCAGCTTGATGAAGGTGGCGTCCGGGTTCACCTGGTCGGTGAAGCGCACCTTCCAGCCGACGGCCTCACCGAGCGGCGTGTCCAGCTCGTCCGCCACCCGCTCGGCGACGGTACGCGCGGCGATCCGCCGCGGCTGGGTGTGCCCGATCATGCCGCGGACACCGCGGCCGAGCTCGACACAGATCTTCGGAATCTGGGTGGTCTTCCCGGACCCCGTCTCACCGGCGACGATGACGACCTGGTGATCGCGGATGGCCTCCGCGATCACGTCCTTCTTCTGGCTGACGGGCAGCTGCTCGGGGTAGCTGACGGCGGGCACACGGGCCCGGCGCTCACCGATGCGCTGCTCGGCCTTGGCCACCTCCGCCTCGATCTCGGCGAGAACGGTGGCGCGGGCCTCCGGCTTACGGATCTTCCGCGCACCCTCGAGCCTGCGGCCGAGCCGGTGCGCGTCGCGCAGGGACAACTCGGTCAGCCGGGGGGCGAGGGTGCCGAGGGCGGGGGTGGGGTGCGTAGACATACGGGTTCCAGGATCTCATCCCCGCGAATTTCGTGGCGAACGATTTCTGTCCGACCGCGCCGACCGTCCCTCGCGCCACACCCGCGCGACACCCGAGCGACACAAAACCCCCGTCGATGATCTCGACGGGGGTTGAATGTGGCTGGGGCCGGGGTCGAACCGGCGACCTATCGCTTTTCAGGCGATCGCTCGTACCAACTGAGCTACCCAGCCGCGAGGTTTCACGTGAAACCTCAGCGGTCCTGACGGGATTTGAACCCGCGGCCTCCACCTTGACAGGGTGGCGAGCACTCCAAACTGCTCCACAGGACCAAGCTCGTGTACGACAGTGTCGCACACCGTACTGCGTGCCCCCAACGGGATTCGAACCCGTGCTACCGCCTTGAAAGGGCGGCGTCCTAGGCCGCTAGACGATGAGGGCTATCGGCCCGCCTGGGCGCTTTTCAGCGCGTCGGGGACGTGAGAAGCATATGGGATGGCGGGAGGTATCGCCAAAACGGTTTACGGACGGCCGGGGGTCGGACCGGTCGGGGACGGCTCCGTGGCAGTCGGGGACGGGCTCGTGCCGGTGGGGGACGGGGTCGCGCCCGGCTGGTTCTCCTTGGGGAGGTGGCGGCTGACCTCGGCCGTCGTCAGGCCCAGGCCACCCAGCTTGATCTGGTCCCAGGCCTGGAGGCGCCGGCTGTCCCGGTCGAAGTAGAGGATCGACGCCTGGATCGGGTCGGGGTGCTTGCCCTCGACCGCGCGCAGGCCGCTGCCGCCGGTGGAGCCCTCGATGCGCAGGCGGGTGCCGTACTTCATGAGCTCCATGTCCTCGTGGTGGACGTGACCGGCGAGGACCAGTGGCACCGCGCCGTCGACCTCGCGGGCCGCCGACGGCTCGTGGGCGACGGCGACGTCCACGGGAGTGCCGGCCGCGCTCTGGTCGCGCAGGGCGGAGGCCAGGCGGGCGCCGGCCAGTTCCTGGGAGGCCTCGGCGCCGTCCGGCTTGGAGCGGTCGGGGGTGAACTGGGGGTCGCCGATACCGGCGAAGCGCAGGCCCGCGACGGTCCGGGCCCGGCCGTCGTCCAGGACGTGCACGTTCTTGAGGCCCTCCAGATACTCCTGGGTGACACGGGAGTCGTGGTTGCCGCGGACCCAGACGTAGGGGGCGCCGAGGTCCTCGATGGGGTCGAGGAAGCCGTTCTCGGCGGCGGTGCCGTGGTCCATCGTGTCGCCGCTGTCGACGATCACGTTCACCTTGTACTGCTCCACCAGCGAGGCGATGATCTTCCAGCTCGCCGGGTTCAGATGGATGTCCGACACGTGCAGGACGCGGAGCGTGGTCGGGTCGGACTGGTAGGCGGGGAGCGTGGAGGTGACGTCGTAGAGCTTGGTCACGTTCGTCACCAGGCGTGCGAGTTCCTTCTGGTACACGTCGAACTCGGTGACGATGCTGCGCGCGTTGCCGACGAGGGAGGGCGCGGAGGAGAGCAGGCCGGAGAACTTCGGCTCCAGGACGGAGTCGGGGTTCCAGGTGGCGTACGCGGTGCCGCCGGAGGCGACCAGGAGGGTGAGGGCGAGGCCGCCGGCCGCGAGGGCGCGCCGGGGGCGGCGGTAGACGGCGAGGCCGAGGGCGGTGGCGCCGGTGACGACGGCGACGCAGGAACGGACGGCGAGGTCGAGGGTGCCGTGTTCGACGTCCTGGGCGACCTCGTCCTGGAGGCCGGAGAGGCGTTCGGGGTGGTCGACGAGTGCCTGGGCGCGGTCGGGGTCGAGCTGGTCCACGTTGACGTCGAGGCGGACCGGGGCGACGTGGCTGTCGAGCTGGAGGGCGCCCAGCGGCGAGACGTTGATCTTCGTGCCGCCGGAGACGGACGGGCGCAGGGTCATCGTCGTGTTCATGGGGCCGACCGGGACGCGGACGTCGCCCACGGCCAGCAGGCCCAGCCAGGCGCCGAGCAGGACGACGGCGACGAGGCCGACGGCGCGGGTCCAGGGGCGCGACCGGGGAGCGAGTTCCACCGCCGGGGACGTCCGGCGGGCTCGGTGGCGGCGGATGAGGACCCGCGGGGTGCTGTGGATGCGCTTGCGGATGGGCTTCATCACCTCGGCCAGGACGTGCAGGGCTGCGGCTGGGACGCGGACCATTGGTCCCGTATGCCCATGGCCCGGGGCGGTTATGCGGGGCGGCTGTGTCGACGGTCGGCGCCGGCGGCTGTGTCGTATGCCACGGTCGTACCCGACAATGGGCCTGTGCTGGAGATGACGCGCGAGGAGTTCGAGGAACTGGTCGCCGAGGCCCTGGACCGGATCCCGCCGGAGCTGACGCGGCTGATGGACAACGTCGCGGTGTTCGTCGAGGACGAACCGCCGGCGGACGATCCCGAGCTGCTCGGGCTGTACGAGGGGACGCCGCTGACCGAACGCGGGGAGTGGTACGCGGGGGTGCTGCCGGACCGGATCACCATCTACCGCGGGCCGACGCTGCGGTTCTGCGAGACGCGGGAGGACGTCGTCGCGGAGACGGAGGTGACGGTGGTCCACGAGATCGCGCACCACTTCGGGATCGACGACGCGCGGCTGCACGCTCTCGGGTACGGGTGACGCGCTCGGGTCAAGGTCCGCCGCTCGTGGCGCGTGTCCTCTTGTGGGTGACGGGAGTTGGGCACGGCGACTCCTTGACCCCCGGAGGTGGCCGCCCGTGCGCCCCTTGTACGTTCCCGTCCGTCTGGCCGCCACGGTCGTGGCCGTCGCCGCTGCCACCGGCTGCATGAGCGTCGGCGACGACGCGACCGGCGGGGGCGCCAGGCCGTCGCACTCCGCCGGGGAGCGGGGCGGCGAGCTACCCGAGGGCGGCCCCGCGGTGTCGGGCGGGAGCGCCGGGCACGACGCGGCGGCCGACGAGGACCGGGGCCGCGGCAAGGGGAAGAAGGGCAAGGGCGACGGCAAGGGCAAGGGCAAGGACGAGAAGGAGGAGGGCGGCAAGGGCAAGGACGCCACCCCCTCCGCCCCGACGTCCCCACGCCCGACCGGGGCCCCGCCGGTCAAGGGCGGGGACGACGAACCCGCGCCCACCCGTACGCCGCCCGCGGAGCCCACCCGGACGGCCGAGCCGCAGCCGACGCCGCCACCGGAACCGCCCGCGTCCCCGACGCCGGAGCCGACGGTGGCGGAGCCGTCCTCGTCGGCGCACGAGCCTCCGGACACACAGCTGGCGCAGCGGGAGCCGGCTCCCGAGGCCGGGGTGCCGGCGTAGGGCGGACGGGTCGCGCGAGGGCTCGGACGCGGGGTGACAACCCGCCTGAGCTGGGCATGTGCTACTCGGTTTGCCTTCGGGGGTGGAGGGTGCGTATGGTAGTAGATCGTTTGATCCCATTTGCCCGGCGCCACCGCAGAGCGCGCCGTGTGGCGCGTACTCTCTCCCTTGCCGTGGTGGACCGCATTGAGGCGGTCGTATTGCGAATCGCGATTCACGGAGTTGACGGGCGCGTGCCGACTGAGAGACTCCGGAAGGTTTCGCATTCGCATGTCCATCATCAGTACTGATCACGTCGTCGTGTCCGAGAACGCCGACATCCCCGACCTCACCGAGGCGGTCGAAGACGCCGGGACCGAGGCCGTCGAGGCCGCTCCCGAGGTCACCTTCGCCTCCCTCGGCCTGCCCGAGGGCGTCGTCCGCAAGCTCGCGCAGAACGGCGTGACCACCCCCTTCCCGATCCAGGCCGCGACCATCCCGGACGCGCTGGCGGGCAAGGACATCCTCGGCCGTGGCCGCACCGGCTCCGGCAAGACCCTCTCCTTCGGTCTGCCGGCCCTGGCGACGCTGTCCGGCGGCCGCACCGAGAAGCACAAGCCGCGCGCCGTCATCCTGACGCCGACCCGCGAACTGGCCATGCAGGTGGCCGACGCGCTCCAGCCGTACGGGGACGTCCTCGGGCTGAAGATGAAGGTCGTGTGCGGCGGTACCTCCATGGGCAACCAGATCTACGCCCTGGAGCGCGGCGTCGACGTGCTCGTCGCCACCCCGGGCCGACTGCGCGACATCATCAAGCGCGGCGCCTGCTCCCTGGAGAACGTGGAGATCGCCGTCCTCGACGAGGCCGACCAGATGTCCGACCTGGGCTTCATGCCCGAGGTCACCGAGCTCCTGGACCAGGTGCCCGCGGGCGGTCAGCGGATGCTCTTCTCCGCCACGATGGAGAACGAGATCAAGACCCTCGTCGACCGGTACCTGAACAACCCGGTCAGCCACGAGGTCGACGCCGCACAGGGCGCCGTGACGACCATGTCGCACCACATCATGGTCGTGAAGCCGAAGGACAAGGCGCCGGTCACCGCGGCCATCGCCTCCCGCAAGGGCCGCACCATCATCTTCGTCCGCACCCAGCTGGGCGCCGACCGCGTCGCCGAGCAGCTGCGCGACTCGGGCGTGAAGGCCGACGCGCTGCACGGCGGCATGACCCAGGGCGCGCGTACCCGCACCCTGGCCGACTTCAAGGACGGGTACGTCAACGTCCTGGTCGCCACCGACGTCGCCGCGCGTGGTATCCACGTGGACGGCATCGACCTGGTCCTGAACGTCGACCCGGCCGGTGACCACAAGGACTACCTGCACCGCGCCGGCCGTACGGCGCGCGCGGGCCGTACCGGCACCGTCGTCTCCCTCTCCCTGCCGCACCAGCGGCGCCAGATCTTCCGGCTGATGGAGGACGCGGGCGTCGACGCCACGCGCCACATCATCCAGGGCGGCGCGGCCTTCGAGCCGGAGGTCGCCGAGATCACCGGGGCCCGGTCGATGACCGAGGTCCAGGCCGAGTCCGCGGGCAACGCCGCGCAGCAGGCCGAGCGCGAGGTCGCCCAGCTCAACAAGGAGCTGGAGCGCGCCCAGCGGCGTGCGACCGAGCTGCGCGAGGAGGCCGACCGGCTGCTCGCCAGGGCCGCGCGGGAGCGCGGTGAGGACCCGGAGGCGGTGCTTGCCGAGGTGGCGGCCGCCGCGTCCGAGACGGTGGAGGCCGAGGTCTCGCTGCCCGAGCAGCCGGGCGCGCGGGAAGTGGAGAAGACCGAGCGGACCGGCGGCAACGGCCGGGACCGCTTCGCCGACCGCGGCGACCGTTCCTACGACCGGGGTGACCGTGGCGGCGACCGTGGCGGTCGTTCCTTCGACCGTCGTGACGACCGCGGTGGCGACCGTGGTGGTTTCCGTCGTGACGACCGGGGTGACCGTGGCGGCGACCGTGGCGGTCGTTCGTTCGACCGTCGTGACGACCGTGGCGGTCGTTCCTTCGACCGTCGTGACGACCGCGGTGGCGACCGTGGTGGTTTCCGTCGTGACGACCGGGGTGACCGTGGCGGCGACC
>NZ_JBIWGG010000007.1:0-25708 GCF_044763415.1 Streptomyces sp. NPDC096048 | reverse complement strand
AGTGGCGGGCGTTCCTTCGACCGTCGTGACGACCGTGGCGGTGACCGTGGTGGCTTCCGCCGCGACGACCGCGGCGAGCGTGGTGGGCACCGTGGCAGCGACCGTCCGTTCAACCGTGACCGCCAGGGCGACCGTCCCGGCAGCGACCGTCCGTTCAACCGCGACCGTCAGGGCGACCGCCCCGGCTTCCGCGCCGGCGGTCACGACCGCCCGTACGGCCGTCGTGACGACCACCGAGGCGGTTCCTCCTCCTTCGGCCGCCGTGACGACAAGCCGCGCTGGAAGCGCAACGGCTGACGTCTGACCGTCTGAACGCGCCGTGGCCTCCGCCCCACCGGGTGGAGGCCACGGCGCTTTGTTCAGGCGCTTTGTTCAGGCCACCGAGTGACGCATGTCACGCCTGGCGCAAGGGAATTGCTGGGGGCATGACAGATGACGCCAAGGCGAGTGGACTGTCGGACGAGGAACGGCTGGCCCAGCTCGGCTACACGCAGGTTCTGGCCCGCCGCATGTCGGCGTTCTCCAACTACGCCGTCTCCTTCACGATCATCTCGGTCCTCTCGGGCTGCCTGACCCTCTATCTCTTCGGCATGAACACGGGCGGCCCCGCCGTCATCACGTGGGGCTGGGTCGCCGTCGGCCTGATGACCCTCTTCGTCGGCCTGGCGATGGCCGAGATCTGCTCGGCGTACCCGACCTCGGCGGGCCTGTACTTCTGGGCGCACCGCCTCGCACCGCCCCGTACGGCGGCGGCCTGGGCCTGGTTCACGGGCTGGTTCAACGTGCTGGGCCAGGTCGCGGTGACCGCCGGCATCGACTTCGGCGCCGCGTCCTTCCTGGGCGCCTACCTGAACCTCCAGTTCGGCTTCGAGGTCACGCCGGGCCGCACGATCCTCCTCTTCGCGGCCATCCTGATCCTGCACGGCCTGCTGAACACCTTCGGCGTCCGCATCGTCGGCCTCCTCAACAGCATCAGCGTCTGGTGGCACGTCGTCGGCGTCGCGGTCATCGTCGGCGCGCTGACCTTCGCCCCCGACCAGCACCAGTCGGCGTCCTTCGTCTTCGGCGAGTTCGTCAACAACACCGGCTGGGGCAGCGGCGTCTACGTCGTCCTCATCGGTCTCCTCATGGCCCAGTACACGTTCACCGGCTACGACGCCTCGGCCCACATGACCGAGGAGACGCACGACGCGTCCACGGCCGGCCCGAAGGGCATCGTCCGCTCCATCTGGACGTCGTGGATCGCCGGCTTCGTCCTCCTCCTCGGCTTCACCTTCGCCATCCAGTCCTACGAGGGCGCCCTCACGTCCCCGACCGGCGCACCGCCCGCGCAGATCCTCCTCGACGCCCTGGGCGCGACGGCGGGCAAGCTGCTTCTCCTGGTCGTCATCGGAGCGCAGCTGTTCTGCGGGATGGCGTCGGTGACGGCCAACAGCCGCATGATCTACGCCTTCTCCCGCGACGGCGCGCTGCCGTTCTCCCACGTCTGGCACACGGTCAACCCGCGCACCCGCACGCCGGTCGCGGCGGTCTGGCTGGCCGCACTGGCCGCGCTGGTCCTCGGCCTGCCCTACCTGATCAACGTCACGGCGTACGCGGCGGTGACGTCGATCGCGGTCATCGGCCTCTACATCGCGTACGTCATCCCGACCCTGCTGCGCGTACGCAAGGGCGCCGCATTCGAACGGGGGCCGTGGCATCTGGGCCGCTGGTCGCGGATGGTGGGCGTGGTGGCGGTGGCGTGGGTCGGCGTCATCACGGTCCTGTTCATGCTGCCGCAGGTCTCCCCGGTCACCTGGGAGACCTTCAACTACGCGCCGATCGCCGTCCTGGTCGTCCTCGGCTTCGCCGCGACCTGGTGGCTGGCCTCGGCCCGCCACTGGTTCCTCAACCCCGACCACGAACGCACCCGGGCCCGCGCCGCCGCCCGCGCGAACGCCCCCGAGCCGGTGGACCCGTAGCCGCCGCGTCCCGCCTCTCGCGTCCGGCGACACCGGCCCGACGCGGCCGTGACCCCGATACCCGATCGGCGTCCCGGCCGCGTCGGGCTATGCTCGGTGTGGCAACATCACGCAACACGCCCCGGGCCCTTAGCTCAATTGGCAGAGCAGTGGACTTTTAATCCATTGGTTGTGGGTTCGAGTCCCACAGGGCCTACAGGTCGGACCCCAGCTCACAGCAGGAATGAGCTGGGGTCCTGTCCGTCTCGGCCACCGGTCGTGATCGCCGGCCGGCCCGCTGCCGACACGGGGACTGTCCCGCGCGCAGCGGGGTTCAGGGCAGGCGACGTCCCAGCTTCGCCGACCGCCGGTTGTGCCCCTTGGTGTCCCACCATTCCTCCAGTAGCGCACGTACCAGGTGCACGACCTGCTGGAGGCGGCCGGGGTCAGGGGCCGGCGAGTCGAGGACGTCCGTGAAGGAGCTGTCCTCCCAGGGCAGCGTCACGGTCCAGCGCTCGTCCGGTCGGCCCGGCCGCTCCACCGTGAGGTGGTACGTCAGCAGGGCGTGTCCCCCCGTGCGGCGGTCGACCGACAGGCCGGTGATGCCGAACCGCACGCTTCCGTCACCGGTGGTGTAAGGGCGAGCCAGAGCCTGCTCGGCCGGTGTCTGCGCCATCGTTGCGTAACCCTCCCTGTTCCTGAGCCGTCCTGCGCGGCCCGCACCGAGTCCTCGCTCATCCGGCCATCAGTACTACGGCGCGCTGCCGCCCACGGACAACAGGGTGGTGACGCCCCTTCAGACGACCGCGAAGCCGAGCACGGCGTAGGACGCCGGCCAACGCTTACCAGGCTGTCGGCGGAGGGCAAGTCCTGCTTCCTCGCCCCCGGTGACGGCGGCGGGACCGTGTCCCGGCTCGCCGAGTGCCTCGCCGACGCGCTGAGGCTCGCGAAGTCCCGCCGACGACGACTGCCCGCGGACGACGGAGGCTGGGGGCGGTCTCATAGCGTTGTTCTGCCTGCCTGCCTGCCTGCCTGCCTGCCTGCCTGCCCCGCTCGACCGTTCGGAGCCCGCTGATGCCCCTCCCCTACGTCCTCCTCTCCGCCGCCGTCTCCCTCGACGGCTACCTGGACGACACCGGCCCCGACCGGCTGCTGCTCTCCTCCCCGGCCGACTTCGACCGCGTCGACGAGGTGCGGGCGTCCGTCGACGCGATCCTCGTCGGCGCCGGCACGATCCGGGCCGACAACCCGCGGCTGCTGGTGCACTCCGCCGAGCGGCGGGCGGCCCGCGTCGCGGCGGGGAGGGCGGAGTATCCGGTCAAGGTGACGGTCAGCGCCACCGGAGACCTGGACCCGGCGGCGGCGTTCTGGCACACCGGTGGGGAGAAGGTGCTGCTGACCACGGACGAGGGCGCGCGACGGGCCCGCGCTCTCGGGCTCGCCGCCGATGTCGTGCCGCTCGGTGCCGCGCTCGACTGGCGGACGGCGCTGGAGCACCTGCACGACCGGCGGGGCGTGCGGCGGCTCATGGTCGAGGGGGGCGGGACCGTCCACACCCAGCTGTTGCAGCGGGAACTCGCCGACGAGCTGCAGCTCGTCCTCGCGCCGCTGTTCGTCGGGGACCCGGCCGCGCCCCGGCTGTTCGGGCCCGGTGCCTACCAGGGCGGGCGGCTGCGGCTGGTGGAGTCGCGGCGCATCGAGGACGTGGTGCTGACGCGGTACCTGCCGACCGCCCCCGGCACCGGCGACCGCGTCACCGCCGCCGACCGGCACTGGCTGGCGCTCGCCTGTGAGCTGGCGGAGCTGTGCCCGCCGTCCGGGACGGCGTTCAGCGTGGGGGCGGTCGTGGTCGCCGCCGACGGGAGCGAGCTGGCGCGGGGGCACTCGCGGGAGGGCGGCGACTCCGTCGTGCACGCCGAGGAGGCGGCGCTCGCGAAGGCCGACCGCGCCGATCCGCGGCTCGCGGGCGCCACCGTGTACAGCAGCCTGGAGCCGTGCGCCCGCCGCGCCTCCCGGCCCGCGCCCTGCGCGCGGCTGATCCTCGACGCCGGGGTGCGCCGCGTGGTCACGGCCTGGCGGGAGCCGGACACCTTCGTGCCGGGGGCCGACGGCAGCGGGGTGCTCGCCGCCGGGGGCGCCACCGTCGTCGTACTGCCGGAGTACGAGCGGCGGGCGAAGGCGCCGAACCGCCACCTGGAGGGGTAGGGATTTACGGATGTGCATTCCACCCCCGGGATGACGTACAGTGGAGACACAACGGCGCGGGGTGGAGCAGCTCGGTAGCTCGCTGGGCTCATAACCCAGAGGTCGCAGGTTCAAATCCTGTCCCCGCTACTCAAGGCCGAAGGCCGGAATCCATGAGGATTCCGGCCTTCGGTGTGTTTGCCCTTCGCACCCGCCTCTCGCACGTGCTCCGCCGCGTCACCCGCTCGGCCCTCACGGCTCGCCCCCCGTCCCCGCTCCGGGAAACCTGGAGTACGGGACGGCAAGCGGCGCGGACGTGCGGGGTGGCGGGAGACGAGTGGTGCGGCCAGGTGACGTGGAGGACGAGGGAGCGTACGCCCGGGCCGGCGGCCGGCTCCCCGGCGACCCCGTGCCCGACCCCGGCCTCGGCGGCGGCCCGGAGCGCGTGCCGCCGCTCGCCGGGCGGCCGGCCGCGGGGCTGCCGACCGCATCGCCGCCGCCGCGGCGGACCTCGTACGGGCGTGCCTTCGTGCGCCTGCTCCCCGTGCTGCTGATCGTCGCCGCCGTCCTGTACGACATCTTCACCCCGAGGTACTTCACCGCAGGGCCCCTCTACACGGCCGCGCCCCTGGTCGCCGCCCCGGTCTACTCACGGCGCGGCACGGTGCTCACCGGTGTCGCCGTGGTCGCCGCCGTCATCGGGCTGCAGCTGAGCAAGGGAGTCATCCACTACGTCGACTCCCTCACCGAGCTGATCACCATCGCGACGGTCGCCGTCCTCGCCGTCCTCGTGAACGGCTTCGTCCGCCGCACGGGCGAGCGCCTCGTCTCCGTCCGTGAGATCGCCGAGGCCGCCCAGCGCGCCGTGCTGCCCGAGCCCGCCGAGCGGATCGGCGGTTTCGAGATCGCCGCCTGTTACGAGGCCGCGCAGGCCGACGCCTTCATCGGCGGCGATCTGTACGCGGTGCAGGACAGTGCGCGCGGCATCCGGCTCATCGTCGGGGACGTGCGCGGCAAGGGCATGGGCGCGGTGGCCGCCGTCGCCGTCGTGATCGGCGCCTTCCGGGAGGCCGCCGAGCAGGAGGCGACGCTGGAGGCGGTGGCACAGCGACTGGAGCGTGCGCTGGCCCGCGAAGGAACCCGGCGGGACGGACTGGACGCCTTCGAGGGGTTCACCACCGCCGTACTCGCCGAACTCCCGCACGGCGACGGGATCGTACGCATCGTCAACCGCGGCCATCCGCCGCCCCTGCTGCTGTACGCCGACGGCACCCTGCGCCCGCTGCCCGCCCGGGAGTCGGCGCTGCCGCTCGGCATGGGTGAGCTGGGCGTGTGGCCCGACCGCGCGGAGGAGGCCGACTTCCCCGCCGGGGCCACGCTGCTGCTGTACACCGACGGGCTGTCGGAAGCGCGGGACGGGCGGGGCGAGTTCTACGAGCCGCACGCGCGGCTGGCCGGCCGCGTGTTCCGGCATCCGGCGGAGCTGCTCGGCACCCTCGCCGAGGACGTGCGCAGGCACTCCGGGGGTGGTATGGCCGACGACATGGCACTGCTCGCCGTACGGCGACCTTGATCGACATCACCGGACGTGACGGTCCGACCGCCCTGCGCATAACAACTGATGCACCATCAGAAACTTGTGCCGTGAAGGGGAATACCGAAGCGCGGTCAACTCGCCCGGTTTTCACCGATCGTGAGGCCTACGTCCGGGCCGGATCCGTTAATGATCAAGAGGAACGGCTTGGAATCCGAGCCCCGCGTCTATTAACGTTCGATAACGCAGCGCGGTCGTCCCAGCCGTCACAGAAGGCGGCTCCGTGCGCACGCGCCGAATCCCGCAAGGGAACCGGGGAACCACCACATTGGGGTGAATCGCTCGTACGACGCCGTGGAGACACGGCGGATATACGCGCGTAGGAGACCTTCCTGCTCCGAACCCGTCAGCTAACCCGGTAGGCGAAAGGAAGGAAAGGAGTACGCCCACGTGGCGTCCAACCGGCCTGCCCCCGAGGCCCCGTTCGTGCCCAGCGGGCACGACACCGACACCTTCGGCTACGACGTCCACCGCGCCGAAGAGGGCCCCTGGGAGGAGTGGAACCCCACCGCGGAGTCCATCCGCCCCGTACGCGGCCGGCACCGCGTCGCCAAGCAGCGCGGCGGGCTCGCCCGCAGCTCCACCGTCCTCGGCGTCGGTGTCATAGCCGCCGTCGGCGCGGGCGGCATGGCCAGTGCGCAGACCGGCAAGCCGCCGGTGTCGATCTCCATGCCGGACCTGCCGAACGTCGGCTCGCTCATCTCCGACGAGGAGAAGCCGGAGCCGGAGGGCTCCGCCACCCCGCTCAGCAGCATCGGCACGGTCGCCGCCGACACCTCCTCGGAGAGCGCCGCCGACGCCGGTGAGACGCTGCGGGCCCGGATCATGGCGCAGGCCGAGCAGCAGCAGACCCAGGTCGAGACCAAGGCCGCCGCCGAGGCCGCAGCCGCCGCCGAGAAGAAGGCCGCGGAAGCCGCCGCCAAGGCGGAGAAGGAGGCCGAGGCCAAAGCCGCCGCCGCCAAGAAGAAGGCGGAGGAGGAGGCCGCGAAGAAGGCCGAGGCCGAGCGGCTCGCGAAGCTGGCCAAGCAGTACACACTGCCGACCTCCTCGTACACGATCTCCTCCAGCTTCGGCCAGGCCGGCGCCTACTGGTCCTCCGGCTACCACACCGGTCTCGACTTCGCCGCTCCCACGGGCACGCTGCTCAAGGCGGTGCACAGCGGCACCATCACGTCGGCCGGGTACGAGGGGTCGTACGGCTACAAGACCGTGCTCACCCTCGACGACGGCACCGAGATCTGGTACGCCCACCAGTCCTCCATCAGCGTCAGCGTCGGCCAGAAGGTCACCACCGGTGACGTCATCGGCCGCGTCGGCGCCACCGGCAACGTCACCGGCGCGCACCTCCACATGGAGGTCCACACCAGCGGAGGCGGCGGTATCGACCCGATGGCGTGGCTGCAGAGCAAGGGCCTGACTCCCTGACCCACGCCGTTTCCGGCCCCACCGCCCCTGGTTCCGGCGGTCCTGACGGCGACCCCCCGACGCCAGGGCTGCCGGTTTGCGGGAACTTTGCCCCGCTTCCGGAATCGCCAGATCCGGTACGTTCGTTGACGCAGGACATGACTTCTCTGCGCAAGCTCGGCTCCTCCGACCTGGAGGTCTTCCCCCTCGCCCTCGGCGGGAACGTCTTCGGCTGGACCGCCGACCAGGACACCTCCTTCGCCGTCCTCGACGCGTACACCGCCGCGGGCGGCAACTTCCTCGACACCGCCGACTCCTACTCCGCGTGGGTCGACGGCAACAGCGGCGGCGAGTCCGAGACCGTCATCGGCAAGTGGCTCGCCTCCCGCGGCAACCGCGGTGACGTCGTCCTCGCCACCAAGGTCAGCCAGCACCCCGAGTACCCGGGACTGTCCGCCGCGAACATCAAGGCCGCCGCCGACGCCTCGCTGCGCCGCCTGGGCACCGACCACATCGACCTCTACTACACCCACTTCGACAAGCCCGAGGTGCCGGTGGAGGAGATCATCGGCGCGCTCGACGAACTGGTGAGGGCGGGCAAGGTCCGGCACATCGCCGCCTCCAACATCTCCGCCGAGCGGCTCGCGGAGTCCCTGGCCTTCTCCGACCGTGAGGGCCTCGCCCGGTACGTGGCCCTCCAGCCCCACTACAACCTGGTCTCGCGCGACACCTACGAGGGCGAGTCGCGCGACCTCGCCGAGCGGGCGGGTCTGGCCGCCGTGCCGTACTACGCCCTCGCGTCCGGCTTCCTCACGGGCAAGTACCGGCCCGGTGCCGCCGTCGACAGTCCGCGGGCGGGCGGTGCGGCGAAGCACCTGGAGACCGAGCGCGGCCGGCGGGTCCTCGCGGCCCTGGACGAGATCGCGGAGGCCCACGACGCTCCCGTCGCCACGGTCGCCCTGGCCTGGCTGGCCGCGCAGCCGACGGTGGCCGCGCCGATCGCGTCCGCGCGCACGGTGGAGCAGTTGCCGGCGCTGCTGGGGGTGGCGGAGCTGAGCCTGACGGAGAGCGAGGCCGGGAGGCTTACGGAGGCGTCGGCCTGAGTCCCGGTCTCCGGAACGGGCGGTGCGGCCGTCACTGGCCTTATCGCTGTTCCTGCCTTTACCGCGTCACCGCCTTCACCGCGTTCACCGCCTTCACCGCCTTCACCGCCGTTACGGCCGGTAGGGGCTGGGCGGAGAGTACGGGACGTAGGCGGCTTGCGCCGTGTGCGGGCTGTACGCGGCCGGTGCGGCGTACGGCGTCGGGGCCGCCGCCGGGTGGGCGGGCCCGTACGCCGTCCCGTACGCCGCTCCGTACGGATGCGCCCAGGGGCGTGCGGCCACCGGCACGGGCGGCGCCGTGGCCCGGGCCGCGTAGTCCAGTGCCGGGCGCGCCACGTCGCGCCGGTGCCACAGGGCGTTCAGCAGCTCCCGCTCCCGTACGGCGAAGTCGGCGCCCGCCCTGCCCCGGCGCCCGCGCTGTCGCAGGAACGCCAGCGAGGTCGCGTACGCCTCGTACTGCGCCACCGCCCGCGCCGCCTCCTTCCCGGCATGCCGCAAGGCGTGCCGACGGGCGATGCGGCGGGCCCGCATCGAGCCGAGCGCGTACGGCTCCGTCGGCGCCAGCCACCCGGCCACGACGTACACGGGGAGTTCGGCGCGTACGGTGCCCAGTTCGCGCTGCCGGGTCCAGATCACCAGCCAGGTCAGCAGGCCGAAGGACGGCACCATGAAGGCCGCGTAGACGGCGAAAAAGCCGTACTCGCCGAATGCCGCCGAGCCGTTCCACAGCGCGTGCACGCCCATCGCCAGCAGCAGTCCGGACAGGGGGAGCAGGGCGCGGCGCAGGCGGTGGCGGCCCGCGGAGAGCGCGGCGAGGCCGAAACCGATGCCGGTGAGCACGGTGAAGAGCGGGTGGGCGAACGGCGACATCACGATGCGGACGAAGAAGGTCGCCGCGGTGACGGAGGTGATGCCGCTGCCACCGGTGAGCTGGTCGGTGCCGAAGGCGTTGCCCAGGTAGAGGATGTTCTCGGTGAAGGCGAAGCCGGTGGCGGTGACGCCCGCTATGACGACGCCGTCGACGATGCCGGTGAAGTCCCGCCTGCGGAAGAGGAAGACCAGGAGGACGGCGGCGGCCTTGGCGGACTCCTCCACCACCGGGGCTATGACCGTGGCGCCCAGGGTGTCCGCGCCGGCCGGGTCGGCGGTGGCCGTCGCTATCCATCTCGTCGCGAAGCTGTTGGCGACGATCGCTATCAGCGCCGCCGCGCAGGCTCCCCAGGCGAAGCAGAACAGCAGGTTCCGCCACGGCCCGGGCTCCACCCGGTCCAGCCAGCGGAACGCGGCCATGAGCAACGGCACGGGCAGCACCGCGAGGCCGAGCCCCACCAGGAACCCCCGCGTGCCGGTCTGCTCGCGCACCAGGGCCAGGATCACCAGGCCGGAGAGCGCGAGGAGGGTGATCAGTGCGCCGTAACGCACCCAGGTGCGCTGCCACCAGTGCGGCTGCGTATGCGCATGCGTGTGGGGACGCGTCGGATACGGGGGACAGGTGGCCACGGCATGGACCCTAACCGGTGGGGGGCTGCTCCTTGTGCTGATCGCGGTGCTGATCGCCATGCGACGCGGAGTGCGCTACGGAGTGCTGTACGCGGCGGAAGAGCAAGTCGTTCACGACATGACCCTTGTCCAGTCCCTGGCCCTCGAAACGGGTCTGTGGCCGGTGGGCGGGACGCGGCGCGAAACCACCGTCCCGCACGGTGTTCTCGAAGTCGGGGTGCGCGGTGAGGACGTCGAGCATCTGCTCGGCGTACGGCTCCCAGTCCGTGGCGCAGTGCACGATCGCTCCCGGCGCGAGGCGGGTCGCCGCCAGGGCCAGGAACTCCGGCTGGATCAGGCGCCGCTTGTGGTGCCGCTTCTTGGGCCAGGGGTCGGGGAAGTAGACGCGCAGTCCGGCCAGGGAGTCGGGGGCGAGCATCTCGCGCAGGAGGATGATCGCGTCGCCGTTGGCCACCCGGATGTTGGACAGGTCGTTCTGCTCCGCGAGACCCAGCAGGTTGCCCTGGCCGGGGGTGTGGACGTCCACGGCGAGGATGTTGGTGTCCGGGTCGGCGGCGGCCATCCGGGCGGTGGCCTCGCCCATGCCGAAGCCGATCTCCAGGACGACGGGGCGGGCGTTCCCGAACAGCTCGGCGAGGTCGATGACCCGCTGCCCGTCGATGTCCAGCCCCCACCGGGGCCACAGCCGCTGCAGTGCGTCCGCCTGCCCGGCGGTCACCCGGCTGCGCCGGGGCTGGAAACTGCGGATCCGCCGCTCGAAGTGCGACCCGGCGGGATCGGCCTTCGGCCCGTCCGGGAAACGGGGCTCACCCTTGGCACGGGTGTGCCGGAGGGAATCATCGGCCTGGGAGCCACCGGCCTGGGGGCCACCGGCGTGGGAGGCGGCGGGCTCGGGAGCGGCCGGCTCCTCGGCGGCGGGCCGGTGAGCGTCGGAGGCGTTGCGGAAATCAGACACAGTGCCCTCGATTTTACGGGTGGCCGAGCATGGCCAGCGCCCTGCGCCCCACCTCCCGACCGATCGGCAGCGACGCCGTCGCCGCGGGCGACGGTGCGTTCAGGACGTGCACGGCGTGGGCGCCCTCGCGGATCATGAAGTCGTCCACCAGTGTGCCGTCCGCCAGGACCGCCTGTGCCCGCACCCCCGCGGGCGCCGCCACCAGGTCCGACTCCGTCACCGCGGGGAGCAGCCTGCGCACGGCCGTGGTGAACGCGGTCTTGGACAGCGACCGCCGAAGCTCGCCCGCCCCGTATCTCCAGTGCCGCCGGGCTATCCGCCACGAGCCCGGCCAGGCCAGCGTCCCGCCCAGCTCGCCGGGCCGCACCACGCCCCAGCCGTACCCCTCCCGGGCCAGCGCCGGTACCGCGTTGGGCCCGACGTGCACGCCTCCGTCGATGCCGCGGGTCAGATGCACCCCGAGGAACGGGAACGCCGGGTCCGGCACCGGATAGACCAGTCCCCGCACCAGCTCGGGCCGGGCCAGCTCGTAGTACTCACCCCGGAAGGGGACGATCCGCATGCCGGGGTCGTCCCCGGTCATGCGGGCGATCCCGTCGCAGTGCAGCCCGGCGCAGTTGACCAGGACCCGGGCGCGGAGCACGTCCCCGGAGCGGGTGCGCACGGCGACCCCGAGGCCCGGGCGCCGGTCGATGTGCCGAACCTCGGCGCCGTAGCGGATCTCCGCGCCCGATGCGCGGGCCAGCTGCCGGGCCACGGCCACGTAGTCGCAGACGCCGGTCGTGCCGACGTGTATGGCGGCGAGGCCGCGCACCTCGGGCTCGTACTCCGGGATCTGCGCCGCGCCCAGCTCGCGGACCGGTATGCCGTTCTCCCGGCCGCGCTGCACGAGCGCGTGCAGGCGGGGCAGCTCGGAGCGGTCGGTGGCGACGATCAGCTTGCCGGTGACGGCGTGCGCGATGCCGTACTCGGCGCAGAACTTGACCATCTCCGCCGCGCCCCGCACCGCGTAGCGGGCCTTCAGCGAGCCGGGGCGGTAATAGACACCGCTGTGGATGACGCCGCTGTTGCGGCCCGTCTGGTGCCGGGCCGGCCCCGGCTCCTTCTCCAGCACGGTCACACGGGTGCCCGGCGCGGCGCGGGTGATCGCGTACGCCGTCGACAGCCCGACGATCCCGCCGCCGATCACCAGCACGTCGCAGTCGTACGCGACGCCGCGCCCGCTGCCCGGCGCGGTCGCGGTCCGCACTCGTTCCATCTTCCGGCCCACCTCCCGGCTTCGATAGTGCACTGCGCCACTGACAATGCCCTCAAACCCGGGAAGGGGCGGTGGATCAGGCCGGGGTCACCAGCAGGGGCCGGGCGCGCTCCCGCAGCTCGACCACGCGCGGCTCGTCGCCGTACGGCTCCAGGCGGTGGAGGAGGTCCTTCACGTACTCGGTGGTGCGGGCCGAGGAGATGCGGCCGGCCACCTCGACCGCCCGCACGCCCTGCTCGCAGGCCGCGTCCAGATTGCCCGACTCCAGCTCGGCCACCGCCGAGACGACGAGTCTGAGGCCGTGCGAGCGTACGAACTCCTCCGTCGGTTTCGACAGGGCCTGCTCGGTGAAGCGGCGGACCTGGCGTGGTGCCTTCAGGTCGCGGTAGCACTCGGCGGCGTCGGCGGCGAACCGGTCGTAGGAGTAGAAACCCAGCCACGTCGGGTCGCTGTCGCCGGGGCGGGCGCGCTCCAGCCAGCTCTCGGCGGCCTTCAGGGCCGCGCCGGCCGCCACCGCGTCGTTCGCGCGCGCGTGGGCCCGGGCCTCGACCAGGCGGAAGAAACTCATGGTGCGGGCCGTGGCCAGGCCCCGGTTGCGTTCGAGCGCGGCCTGCGCGAGGTCCACGCCCTCGTCGCCGAAGCCGCGGTAGGTGGCCTGGAGCGACATGGAGGCGAGGACGTAGCCGCCCAGGGGGACGTCGGCCGCCGCGCGGGCCAGACGCAGGGCCTGGATGTAGTAGCGCTGGGCCGCCTCCTGCTGGCCGGTGTCGAAGGCCATCCAGCCGGCCAGGCGGGTCAGCTCGGCCGAGGCGCCGAACAGGGCGCGGCCGACCTCGTCGGAGTAGGAGCCGAGGAGCAGCGGGGCCGCCTCGACGCGTAAGCACTCGGGGACCATCGACGAACGCCAGTCGCCGCCGCCGTACTTGGAGTCCCAGCGCCGGGCGTCCTCGGCGGCCTCCCGCAGTTTCCGCACATCACTGTGGCCGACTTTGAGCGGTGCGCCGGAGCCCTCGGCCGGGCTCGCGTCACGCGCCACCGAGCTGTCGGCCGGGGTTATCAGCCATCGCGAGGCGGGCGTGGCGTACGCGCTCACCGCGAACGAACCGGCCAGCGACTGCCAGATGCCGCCGGCGCCGGACCGGCGGCCGGCGAGGTCGAGACGGTACAGCTCGGTGGCGGACCTGACCGCCTGGCCGACGTCCCGGGGGAAGGCGAGGCCCACCTCGGGGGCGGGGTCCGCGTCCGCCAGGCCGATCTCGTGGAGCGGCACCGGGCGGCCGAGCTTCTGGCCTATGGCGGCGGCGATGAGGTGCGGCGCCGCACCCTGCGGCACCATGCCCTTCGACACCCAGCGCGCCACCGACGTCTTGTCGTAGCGAAGCGTCAACCCGCGTTGGGCGCCGAGGTCGTTGACGCGCCGGGCGAGTCCTGCATTGCTGATTCCCGCGAGGGCGAGAACGGCGCCGAGTTTGTCGTTCGGCCCGCGTTGCTCCCTGGACATGCGCCACCCCTCGACACAGACGGCTGCCGCGCTGGCATAACCACGCGGCATTCGTAAACCCAGCGTAGTTCGCCGGATCCCATGCGTTAAGAGGCATTCTTCCGGATGGCGGGATTGTGGTCCGTACTGAAGTGCGGTGTCCGCACGGTCCGTTGCCACGTGCTCCCAGTGTGTGGCCGTGCGCCCGCCCGTGCGCTCTCCTCCGGCCACGGGGGGAGCGGTTCCATGGGCGATGCGTGGGTCGGCCCGCTGTACTGGATCCAGTGGGCTGGGGGACGCCGCCGCCTACATCCCCGCGGGCGGCGGACCGGTCCGGGGGGCATGCCTCGCCTCCCGGACCGCACGCCTCCGATCGGTGCCGGTCGGTGAGCAGATCGTGTACGGAGCGTGTTCGAACGCGCTCGCGCGACGCTGATTTGGCTGAAAATCGACCCTGATGTTTTCGGGGTACCACGCCCCTCACCATGGGAGTTGAGGGCGCGTCGGGGAGCCAAAGGGCGCGTTGCGGGGGCGCATTCGCGTCGTCTTCGCGCCCTCGGAGAGCCTCCGAGGGGGAGCGGAGAGGGAGTTGGCGTCCTCGCGTGGGTTTCCGCGGGGGCGCATTCACGGGAGCACATGCGGCTCCGCCGCTGCTCTGCGGCGCGCCCTTCATGGCAGCATGGGACCAGTTCGTACGGTGCACTGGTTGTCCCCAGCCTGTGGAGGCGTCGATGCGGTGGTTGGTGGGGTGGAGCAGCGCCGCCGTGGGAGCAGCGGGAATCGCCGGAGCGGGCGGCTCCGCGGGGGCCACCGGCTACGACGGCGAGACCGTGCAGCCCGTGGGCGCCCAGCCGTTGTGGGGCGACCCCGATCCCCTGTGGGCGGTCGGCGACTGGCGCCCCGACGAGGTGCGCGTCGTCACCGCCGATCCACAGACCCGGATCGCCGTACTCGGCATCTGCGGCGCCACCGACGAGCAGCTGCGCGTCGGACTGTTCGCCGCGCGCGGCGGCGCCCTTCGGCATCTGACCGCGTGGCCCGGCAGCTACACGGCCGTCGTCCAGGTCGGCCGGCGGATCACCGTCTGCGGCGATCTCGCGGGCGTACGGCCGGTGTTCCACACTCCCTGGGCGGGCGGCACGGCCTACGCGACGGCCGCGCTGCCCCTGGCCGACCTCATCGAGGCCAACCTCGACTTCGGACACCTCGCCGCGCTGCTCGCCGCGCCCGACGTGCCGGCCGCGCTGGACGACTCCACCCCGTACGACGGCGTGAAACGCATTCCGCCGGGGCATGCGCTGATCCTGCGCGCCGGGGCACGCGAGATCGCCGGATACGAGCAGGTGGCCTCGCTCGCCGTGGCGGCGCCCTCGGCCGATCCCGACCGGGCGGTGGACGGCGTGCGGGACGCCTTGATCGAGGCGGTGCGCACGCGCCTCGCCGCGCCCCGGCACGTCCCCGGAGACGGCATCGACCCCGGGCCCGTGCCCGGCATGGGACCCGCGGAACGGCGTGCCGCGCGCGGGATGCCGGTCCCGGGGATCGGGGCCGACCTGTCCGGCGGACCGGCCTCGGGGACGCTGGCACTCCTGGCCGCCGGGCTGCCGGGGATGCCGGGGACCGTGCTCGGGCACGGCACGGGCGCGGGGGAGCGACTGCTGGCCGTCACCTTCAACGACCTCGCCGTCGGCGGGCAGGAGGCCGAGCTGGAGCGGGCGGGCGCGCTGGCGGCCAACCCGAGACTGCACCACGTGGTGGTCACCGGCGGCGAGGACGTCCTGCCGTACGCCGCGCTGGACGGGCCGCTGACGGACGAACCGGGTTCCGTGCTGGTGGCGGCGGCACGGCACCGGGCGCGGCTGGCGGCGGGCAGCGCGGACCACTTCACGGGGTACGGGGCGCGGCAGGTGCTGGACGCCCATCCGGCGCGGCTGGCCGACCTGCTGATGGACCGCAAGCGGCGCCATCTCGTGCGGCCGGTCGCCGCGCTGGCCAAGGCCGACGGGTCGGTGCTGGTCCCCGCGCGCGTGTACGCCGCGGCACGGCGGCTGGCGCGGACCCCGTACCGCACCGGCCTTGAGGTGCTCTCCGAACGGCTGCTGCGCCGTCGCTTCGACACGCCGGGCGACGGTGCGATGGAGGCGTCGCTCGCGGTGCTGTCCTGGGCCGGGCCGGGGCCGGCGGCGCGGTGGCTGACCGGAGAGGCGCTGGCTGAAGTATCGGTTCGCCTCCAGACGTCCTCCCAGCGTTCCGGGGTGGGGCCGGGGCAGCGGCCGGGTGACTTCCGCGCGCGTGCGGCGCTGGCGCGGCAGGCCGCGGACGTGCGGGTGCTGGAGCAGGCCGCCGAGATCCGCTTCCAGCGGCTGCACACGCCGTTCCTCGACAACCAGGTCGTCCGCGCCTGCCGTGCGCTGCCGGAGGCGCTGCGGGTGCAGCCGGGGGCACGGGCGTCGATTCTGCGGACGGTGCTGGAGGGGGCGGGGGTGAGCGATCTGCCGAGCGGCTGGGGGGCGCCCACGCAGGGGCTGGCGGCCTCCGCCGCGCGGACGGGGCTGCGGGTCGCCGCGGACTCCCTGCTGGGGCTCTTCGACACGCCGCTGCTCGCGGAGGCGGGGCTCGTGGAGGCGCGGGTCGTGCGCAAGGCGGTGCGTGCGGCGGCCGCGGGCGAGGCGCTGCCCCTGGACGGGCTGGCCGACCTCGTCTCCCTCGAACTGTGGCTCGGCCGCCTCCTCGCCCGCCGCGGCACCTGCTGGACCGGCACCCCGGCCCGCCAACGCGCGGTGCCGGCGGGCATCGCGCCGCAGCGGGGGGCGCTGGGCGGGGCGGGGGCGGTCGTGCGCCGCGTTTGACGGGGCGCCCTACTCGCAGGTGAACCGCGACCGCGCCCAGTCCGCGAGCGCCACCGAGTCGAAGGGGCTGTGCGGCTCGACCACCAGCCGTACGGACTCGCGCCCCGAGATGTCCACATGCACGGGCACCGCCGGGTCCCCGCCCTTGACCTTCCCCGAGCTCCACAGCCGGACGCCGTCGGCGTGCACCGAGAAGCGGACCTTGCCCAGCTTCATCGTCAGGTCGTCGACGCCGACCAGGGCGTCGTAGGACGAGCAGGAGCGGTTGAGGTCGATGGTGACGGAGGAGCGCCCGTGCACCGTGACGCCGTGCGCGTACCGTTCGCCGCCGATCGACAGGGCGGACCGTTGCCAGACCCAGCTGCTCCCGGCCAGCCGCATCTCGGGCCCGGACCCGTCGCCGCCCACGTCGTACGCCAGCTCGCTCCACTGGTAGACGGTCGGGGCGGGCGGTGGTGTCGGGGTCGGGGGCGGCGACGGGGTCGGGGACGGCGGGGGAGTGGGAGTGGGGGTTGGCGTCGGGGTCGGTTCGGGGGTGGGGGAGGGCTTGGGCGAAGGGGGCGGCGTCGGCCTGGGGGTGGGCGTCGGGGTCGGGGACGGCTCGGGTGCGGCCAGTGGTGGGCGTGGGCGCGGTGGCCGCGTCGAGGGCGCGGGTGTGTCCGGGGCGGGCTGGGCCACCGGTGAGGAGGCGGGCGGGGCGGCTTTCGGCGGCTGCTTCTTCGCGGCGTCGTCGCCGACCAGCGCGAAGACCAGCGCCGCCGCCGCGGCCACCGCCACCACACCGGCCGCGATGCCGGCCTTCACCGGTGCGCCCAGTCCCTCGGAGGCCGCCGCACCGCCCCCGGCACCAGCGCCGCCGGACGCGCCACCGCCCGTCGTGGCCGCCGCGCCCGCGGCGCCCGCCGCACCCGCGCCGCCGGCGATGATCCCCGCCGCCTTGGCGTACCCGGCGGCGCCGAACCAGCCGATGACCGCGACCGGTACCACGGCGGGAATGCCGCTCGCGACCTCCTTGATCTGACCGGCGGCCAGCCGGCACCTGGCGCACTCGTCCAGGTGCTTGCGCAGCCCCCATTCGGCCCGGGTGCGCAGCCGGCCGCGCGCGTAGGTGCCGAGCCGGTCGGCGTAGCGGGCGCACTCCTCGTCGGTGGCGAGGGCATCGCTGACGTGGGCCTGGAGGTAGGCCTGCTTCAGGCCCTCGCGGGCGCGGCTGGCCAGGACCCGGGTGCCGTTGGCGTCCAGCCCGAAGAGCACGGCCACCTCGCTCGGCGACTCGTCCTCGACCTCGGTGTGCCACAGCACGGCCTGCCATCGCTCCGGCAGGGAACGGAAGGCCCGCATGGCCATCGACTGCTCGGCCTCGTGCATGGCGCGGACGTCGGCGCCCAGCTCCAGGGTGTCGTCGTCCGGCACCTTGGCGGTGTGCGCGGCCTGCGCGGCGAACACCGCGAAGTCGTCGACCAGCTGCTCCCGCCCGGCCGACCGGGTCCAGCCGGCGGCGACGCGCCGCACCGCGGTGAGCAGGTAGGCGCGCACGGCGTGCTCCGGGCCCGAGCCGCCGCGTACCGCCTGGAGCATCCGGGCGAAGACCTCGGCGGTGAGGTCGTCGGCGGTGTGCGCGTCGCGGCAGCAGGTACGCGCGTACCGGCGCACCGCGTCCGCGTGGCGCCGGTACAGCTCTTCGTAGGCGGTGTCGTCGCCCGAGCGCATCCGCTCGATCAGCTCGGCGTCGGACAACGGCAGTTCGCGGAGCGGGGGCAGGACGCCGCCGTCGTGCAGGCCGCGTGGCGGGGGCAGGACGGCGCCGTCGTGCAGGTCGTCCAGACCGTGCCGGTCGCGCGGCGGAGGCAGGACGCCACCGTCATGCTGCTCGCGCGGCGGGGGCAGGACGCTGTCCTCGTGCAGCTCACGCTGAGCCGGGACGCTGCCTTCCGCCGGGGTGCCGCCTTCTGCCGAGCTGCTGCCTACCGCCGGGACGCACCCCTCCGCCGCCGGGGCGCCGCCTTCCGCCAGGCCGCTCCCCTTCGTCGGGACGCCGCCTTCCGCCGGAATGCCGCCCTCCGCCGACCCACCGCCCTCCGTGGGTACGCGGCCGCCCTCCGTGGAGGCGCGGTCGTCCTCCCTGGGGACGCGGCCACGTGCCGCCCGACCCGCTCCGCCCTGGCCCGGCACCTGCGGCGGGTCGCCGGGTCCGGCGTCGCCGTCACCGAGTGACCCGTCCCGCCCGTCAACGCTCATCGCGGAAAGCCCCCGCCACCGGCACTGCCTGTCCCGAACACCGGGTCAGCGTGCCATATTGGCTTTTGGTCAGGACCCCGCAGTGCGGACCATCACTCGTCCGTGGGGACTCGCCACGACGCGGTAATAACGCTCAGCCGTTCGGGGAAGGAGAAAGCACCCCGTCCAGGCGGGCGTGCAGCGAGACGCGCGGATTGTCCGGACCAGCCCGCTCACACCACCTCACACCCCGCATCACCCTGCCGGCACAGCGGCACAGCGGCACAGCGGCACAGCGGCACAGCGGCACAGCGACACAGCGACACCAACGGCACACGGCTCACGCCGGCCGCGACCGCAGTCCCTCCAGCAGGATGTCCAGCAGCCGGGACGAGGCCGCCGCCTGCTGTGCCGCGTCCGGCAGTGAGGGCGCCGCCGTGGCTATCACCAGCAGCACGTCCGACACCGACACGTCCGGCCGCAGCTCACCCGCCGACCGCGCCCGCTCCACGAGCCGGCCCACGACCTCCAGCAGCGCCGCCGCACCGTCGTCGTCCTCACCGGTGCCCGACGCACCGACGGGCGCGGACCCCTCGGACACCAGCCGCAGCTCGCCCGAGCCCGGCTGTATCCGCTGCTGCGGCACCCGCGGCTCGCCGGTCACGGCACCGCCGACACCGCCGACACCACCGGCGCTGCTGTCACCGTCGTCGGCCACCCCGACCCGCAGCACCCCGGGCGGCAGCAACCGCCCGGCGCCCGAGGCCACCGACGTCCGAAGGAAACGCGACAGCGCCGACCACGGCTCGTCCTCCTGCCCGAGCGCCGCCCGGGCCTGGTCGGTCAGCCGGGCCGTCTCCTCCTCGGCTATCCGCCGCACCAGAACGTCCTTGCTCGGGAAGCGCCGGTACACCGTGCCGACACCCACCCGCGCGCGCCGTGCCACGTCCTCCATCGGCGCTCCGTACCCCAGCTCGCCGAACACCTCGCGCGCCGCGCGCAGCACGTGCTCCAGATTGCGCTGGGCGTCCACGCGCAGCGGCGCGGTCCGCGAACCGTCCCCGCGCGCGCCGCCCGCCGCCGCACTCATCGCGCCACCCGGCGCGACAGTGGACGCGGACGACCAATGAGATTCCTGAACATGCATGACAATCCCCCGGTAATGACGTCTCCCCCCGGAGACTCTCCCCGCCATCGAAAGCCGGAGTGCGCGGAACAGGCCCGGTCCGTCGGTCCGCCCGTCGCGGACCCGATGAGCACATCCCCTACACACCGTGGGAAAGAACATAGTTGAGCGGGAGTCAATTCAGAAGGGGCACGTTCCGGGCGGAGTACCCACCGATCGGAGTACGGATCGTATACGCCCCATATGTGCCGCCTTCGCCCCCCGCACGCACCCCCACTGACCTGCACGACCACCCCGCATCCCGCCGCCCCGGCCAACCCCGCGCCGTCTCGGTCCCCGATCACACAAATCGACGAGCCTGTGGACAAACGCAAGCGTCGGGTGCGTCATGGGATGGTGAAGGAACGTGCGCGCATTCTCGTTGTCGGCGGCGGCTACGTCGGGATGTACACGGCCCTGCGTCTGCAGCGGAACCTGAGAGGCGAACTGAGGCGGGGCGAGGCCGAGATCACGGTCGTCACCCCGGACCCCTACATGACGTACCAGCCGTTCCTCCCCGAGGCGGCGGCGGGCTCGATCTCCCCCCGGCACGTCGTCGTGCCGCTGCGCCGCGTCCTCGACCAGTGCCACGTCGTCATCGGCGAGGCACGGTCCATCGACCACACGACGCGCACCGCCACCATCACCACCCTCGCCACCGACGAGGAGAAGACGGGCGCCCGCCGGCTGACGTACGACGAACTCGTCCTCGCGCCCGGCTCGGTCTCCCGCACCCTCCCGGTCCCCGGCCTCGCCGAGCACGGCGTCGGCTTCAAGACCGTCGAGGAGGCCATCGGCCTGCGCAACCACGTCCTCGAGCAGATGGACATCGCCTCCTCCACCCGCGACCCCGCCATCCGCGACGCCGCCCTCACCTTCGTCTTCGTCGGCGGCGGCTACGCGGGCGTGGAGGCCCTCGGCGAGCTGGAGGACATGGCCCGCTACGCCGCGCGGTACTACCACAACGTCACTCCGGACGACATGAAGTGGATCCTCGTCGAGGCGTCGGGCCGCATCCTGCCCGAGGTCGGCGCGGACCTGGGCCGCTACACCGTCACCGAACTGCGCCGCCGCAACATCGACGTACGCCTGGACACCCGCCTGGAGTCCTGCGCGGACCGCGTCGCCGTCCTCAGCGACGGCGCCCGCTTCCCCACCCGTACGGTCGTCTGGACGGCCGGCGTCAAACCGCACCCGATCCTCGCCGCCACCGACCTGCCCCTCAACGACCGCGGCCGGCTCACCTGCACCCCCCACCTGTCCGTCGACGGCGCCGCACACGCGTGGGCCGCGGGGGACGCCGCCGCCGTCCCCGACGTCACCGCCCCGGAACCCGGCCGCGAATGCGCCCCCAACGCCCAGCACGCCGTCCGCCAGGCCAGGGTCCTCGGCGACAACATCGCGCACGCCCTGCGCGGCGAGCCCCTCGACACGTACGCGCACAAGTACGCCGGCTCCGTCGCCTCCCTCGGCTTCCACAAGGGCGTCGCGCACGTCTACGGGCGCAAGCTGAAGGGCTACCCCGCGTGGTTCATGCACCGCGCCTATCACCTCAGCCGGGTCCCCACCGTCAACCGCAAGGCGCGCGTGCTGGCCGAATGGGCCCTGGCGGGACTCTTCAAGAGGGAGATCGTCTCCCTGGGTTCACTCGAACATCCGCGAGCGGAGTTCGAACTCGCGGCCGGTGGAAAGCCTTCTCAGGAACCTCCGCGCAACCCGAAGGGGTCGTCCTGACCGGAGTCAGGAACTCCCCCGGCCGGTCCGGCGTCTGACGGATGTCGGCCCGGTCGGCACCTACCCTGCCAGACTGGTCCACCACCGCGGGCGCGCCGCCGCTCGCTCCCGCGCGGCCCCCGCGGCCCCGGCCGTTCCCGGTCCGCCCCGGCCCCGGCCGCCGACAACTACACGAGGCAAGGATTCGTGAACTTCACGCGCTGGAGCGCCCGACTCCCCGGAACGCAGCGCCGCGCCGCAGCGCGGACCGACACGACGGTCTCCCCGGACCGGCGGAGCGACGGCTCCGTACCCGCCGCCCGCGCCGAACAGCTGACCGACGAGGCCCCGCCCGCCCCCGCCGTCGACGACCTCCCCGTGCGTGACGTCCTCGACCGCGTCCCGGCCCTCGTCGCCCTGGTCCACGGCCCCGACCACCGTCTCGCCTACGTCAACGACGCCTACGTCGCGGCCTTCGGCATGCGCAACCTGGGCGAACAGGCGTCCGAGGCGCTCCCCGAACTCGACGAGCTGGGCCTCTTCCCGCTCCTGGACCAGGTCCAGCGCAGCGGCAGACCCCGCACCCTCAAGTCCCGCAAGGCCCCCGACGGCCGCTCCTACACCTTCACCTGCACCCCGGTCACCGAGGGCGACCGCGGCGTACTCGTCTTCGCGACCGACGTCACCGACCATGCCGAGGCAGCGGCCCGCCTGCGCGCCAGCGAGGGCCGCCAGCGCGAGACCGCCGTCACCCTCCAGCGCTCCCTGCTCCCGCAGGAACTGGAGGAACCCGACGACCTGCGCGTCGCCGCCACCTACCACCCCGGCGGCACCGAGGCCGCGGTCGGCGGCGACTGGTACGACGTGATCACCCTCGGCGGCGGCCGCACCGCCCTGGTCATCGGCGACGTCATGGGCAGAGGGGTCCGCGCGGCGGCGGTCATGGGCCAGCTCCGTACGGCGGTCAGGGCCTACGCCCGCCTCGACCTGCCCCCGCACGAGGTGCTCCAGCTCCTCGACGGCCTCGCCACCGAGATCGACGCCAACCAGATCGCCACCTGCGTCTACGCCATCCACGACCCGAACGAGGGTCGGCTGGTCTACGCGTCCGCCGGGCACCTGCCCATCCTGGTCCGCGACGAGAACGGCACCGTCCAGCGCGCCGACGAACCCACCGGCCCCCCGCTCGGCACCGGCGGCTGGATGCACTCCTCGGGATCGATCGCCCTGACCCCCGGCTCCACGGCCGTCCTCTACACCGACGGCCTGGTGGAACGCCGCAACGAAGACCTGGACGAGGGCATCGCCGCCCTGGAGCGCGCCCTGTCCGGCGCGACCGGCACGCCCCAGGTGATCTGCGACCGCCTGGTCCGCTCGGCGGGCGTCACCCCGGAGCACGACGACGACGTCGCCGTCCTGGTCCTCCAGCACCCCGCCCGCAAGGGCGCCGAGGCCGAGCGCTTCCGCAACGCCGCCCTGGAACTGCTCGGCGGCGTGGAAGCGGCCCCACGCGCGCGTGCCTTCGCGTCCGGCGTCCTGACCAGCTGGCGCTTCCCCACCGACCTGCACGACCTGGGCGTCCTGGCGACCAGCGAACTGGTCGCCAACTCCCTCCAGCACGGCACGCCCCCCATGCGGCTGCGCCTGCGCCGTACCGACCGCCGCCTGATCATCGAGGTCACCGACGGCGACGACCACCTGCCCAGACGCCGCCGAGCCGAGCCCGGGGACGAGTCCGGCCGGGGCATCGCCATCGTCGCGACGATCGCCTCCAACTGGGGGTCCAGGCGCACACCCGGGGGCGGCAAGGCGGTCTGGTGCGAGTTCGTCCTGCCGAAGCCCTGAACGGGGAGCGGGACCAGGCCGGGACCGGGGCCGTGACGGGAACGAACCCGTCACAGCCCCGCCCGCTCACGCCTCCGCGGCCGCCACCGCGTCGGCCGGCGCCCCGTTCTGCGCGACCACCCGGCTCCTGGCGAGCGACGGCTGGTCCTGTACGTCCGTGAGCTGCCGCCCCAGCCGCACCGCCAGCACCGTGATGCCCAGAGAGAAGAGCAGGAAGGCCACGATGTACGGCGCGTGCAGCGAGGCCCCGAGCGGCCCGCCCACCGCCGGCCCGATCGCCAGCGCGAGCTGCTTCACCAGGGCGAAGGCGGAGTTGTACTGCCCGGCGAGCCCGTCCGGCGCAAGGTCCGCCACCAGCGGCGCCACCGTCGGCGACAGCAGCGCCTCGCCCAGACCGAACAGCGCGTACGTCGAGATGAAGGCGGCCGTCGCCATCGCCTGGCTGCCGTGCCCGAGCCCGGCGTACCCGGCCACGGCCCACGCCACGGCCCAGATCAGACCCACGGCGGCGATCACACGCGACCGCTTCCGCCGCTCCACGAACCTCAGCACCGCGAACTGCGCGATGACGATCACCAGGGTGTTCGCCGCCAGCGCGGTGCCCAGCGTGGAGGTGGAGATCCCCGCCGCCTCGACGCCGTACGCGCTCAGCCCCGACTCGAACTGCCCGTAGCAGGCGAAGAACAGCACGAAGCCCAGCACGCACAGCTGCACCATGGCCCGGTTGCCGAGCAGCTGCTTCCAGCTGCCCCCGGCGGACTGTCCCGGCGCCTCCTCCATGCGCGGCGCGCGCGGTGTGCGCACCGACGCCATCACCGCGACCAGCACCAGGAACATCGCCGCCTCGATCGCGAACAACAGCGTGAAGGACGCGGCGCTCGACGTGTCGACGAGATGCCCACCGATGAGTCCGCCGACGCCGAGCCCCAGGTTCTGCAGGAAGAACTGCGTCGCGAACGCCCGCGACCGCGTCTCGGACGGCGAACAGTCGACGATCATCGTGGCGAGCGCCGGCTGCATCACGGCCTGCCCGGCGCCGAGTGCGGCGGCGGACAACAGCACGGTGGCCGACGAGGCCGACACCCCCAGGCTCAGCGCCCCGAGCGCGGCGGTGACCAGGGCGGCGAGCAGAACCGGCAGCGGGCCGCGCCGGACGATGGCCCGCCCGGCGAACGGCAGCACGATCAACGCGGCCACGGCGAAGACGGCGAGTACGAGACCCGCCGTCACAGAACCGAGTCCCCGTACCTGCGCCACATAGACGTACAGGTAGGGGACGGTGAAGCCGAGCCCGAACGCGCTGAGTGCGTTGCCCACATGAATCCGGCGCATCGCTGCGCCCATTGCCCTGGTCACGTTCACCCTCTCTGGGTCGCTGCTCCATCCGTTAGGAGTGAAGACTTAGAAGCTAAAGTTCGAAGCTAAAGAGTACACAGCGAAGGACTTCAAGGCAAAGGAGTCGCGTGCCATACTGCGGCCATGGGCGACACCTCCGGCGCCGGCGAGCCGACACTCGAAGAGCAGATCGCCGCCTACCAGCGCGAGTTCCAGGACCTCGACCCCCAGGTCGAGAAGATCGTCTCGGCGCTGTCCCGCCTCAACCGCCGTATGAACGTCGCGTACGGCCGGCAGACCGCCGAGCTCGGCATCAGCAACACCGACTGGGAGGTGCTGAAGGCGCTCGTCCTCTCCGGCGCCCCCTACCGGCTGGGTCCCGGTGATCTCGCCAAGCGGCTCGGCCTGACGCCCGCCGCGATGACCCATCGCATCGACCGCATGGTGACGGAGGGACTGGTCACCCGGGAGCGCGACGAGTCCAACCGGGTCCGCGTCATCGTCGAGCTGACGGCGGAGGGGCGCGCGAAGTGGCTGGAGGCCATGCGCCTCGCCTCGGTCTTCGAGGAGGACCTGCTCCAGGACCTCTCCGCGGACGACCGGACCGCACTGGGTGACGTCCTCACCCGCCTCCTGCGCAGGGTGGAGCACGCCCAGCCGGACGCCGGCGGCCGCCTCAGCGACCTCGATTAAAGATCTTGACAGGGTTGCTTGACAGTCCCCCACGGGATCCGTAGGGTTCTTCGGGTTGCCACGGGGCCGTAACGGTTCTGCGGTAGCACCTCCCGCCGCACCAGCGGCAACCAAACCACCAGCGCGACCTCCCAGTGGGAATGACTTCGGCGTGTCCGAATTCAATTCCGATTGGGGTTCGACAGCCCGATCGACCTCGATTGGGAATCGCCGAGAAGGTCCGCTAAGGTTTGAGACGTCGGAACGGCCCAACAGCCGCGAAGACAACCCCCTCTGACGGGGAATCAGAGCCCGAAAGGATCTGATAGAGTCGGAACCGCCGGAAAGGGAAACGCGAAAGCGAGAACCTGGAAAGCACCGAGGAAATCGGATCGGAAAGATCTGATAGAGTCGGAAACGCAAGACCGAAGGGAAGCGCCCGGAGGAAAGCCTGAGAGAGTCTCTCGGGTGAGTACAAAGGAAGCGTCCGTTCC
>NZ_JBIWGG010000006.1:440135-592891 GCF_044763415.1 Streptomyces sp. NPDC096048 | reverse complement strand
CATTTCGAACCCGGAAGCTAAGCCTTACAGCGCCGATGGTACTGCAGGGGGGACCCTGTGGGAGAGTAGGACGCCGCCGAACAATTATTCAAAGGAAAACCCCGCACCGGGAACGGTGCGGGGTTTTCTGCGTTTCAGGCACCCATGCCTGTCCCGCCCCTGCCTAGCCCACCAATTTCGTGTCGTACGCCAGGATCACCGCCTGGACGCGGTCCCTCGAACCCGTCTTGGCCAGGATGCGGCCCACGTGGGTCTTGACCGTCGACTCGGCGAGGTGGAGTCGCTCGGCTATCTCCGTGTTGGTCCAGCCCTGGCCCATCACCCGCAGGATCTCGGTCTCGCGCTCGGTGAGGGCGGCCAGCCGCGGGTCCGGGGAGACGTTCGGCTGGGTGGCGGCCGGCAGATGGTGGACGTACGCGTCGAGCAGGCGGCGGGTCAGGCTCGGAGCCACCACCGCGTCGCCGGTGGCCACGGCACGGATGCCGGAGAGCAGCTCCTCAGGCTGGGCGTCCTTGACGAGGAAGCCGGAGGCGCCGGCGCGCAGGCCGGAGTAGGCGTACTCGTCGAGGTCGAAGGTCGTGAGGATGAGGACCCGGGTGCGGCCGCCGCCCGCGACGATGCGGCGGGTCGCCTCGATGCCGTCCAGGCCGGGCATGCGGACGTCCATGAGGACGACGTCGGGGTGGAGTTCGGCCGTCATGCGGGCCGCTTCGGCGCCGTTGGCCGCCTCGCCCACGACCGTCATGTCGTCCTGGCTCTCCAGGAGCATCCGGAAGCCGAAGCGCTGGAGCGGCTGGTCGTCGGCGATGAGGACGGTGGTCACTGCTGGGGTTCCTCCGGTAGGTGCAGGTGGACGCGCCAGCCCCGCTCGGGGCGCGGACGTGGGCCGGCCTCGAGTGTGCCGCCGTACAGGGACGTTCGCTCGCGCATTCCGGGCAGGCCGCGGCCGTCGGAGGGGGCGGGGGCCGGGCCGCCGCGGCCGGTGTCGGTGACGGTGAGGGCGACGGCGCCGCGGGAATCGTAGGAGAGGTCGATGTGTGCGGTGGCGTCGGGGCCGGCGTGTTTGAGGGTGTTGGTGAGGGCTTCCTGGATGACGCGGTAGACCGTGAGCTGGCGGCCCTCGGGGAGGCCGGCCCGGCCCTGGACGGTCGTGCGGACGGGGAGGCCGGCCCGGCGGACGCCGTCGAGGAGTTGGTCGAGGTCGGTGAGGGAGGGCTGGGGGGCGAGTTCGGCAGCCTGGGGGCCGTGCCGCTCCTCCTCGCGCAGGACGTCGAGCAGGCGGCGTAGTTCGCCCAAGGCTTGGCGGCTGGTGGTGGCGATGGCGTCGAGGGCCTGGGAAGCGCGTTCGGGGGACCTGGCGGCGGCGTAGCGGCCGCCGTCGGCGAGGCCGGTGATGACGGAGAGGTTGTGGCCGATGATGTCGTGCATCTCCCGGGCTATGCGGGCGCGTTCGGCGGCGGCGGCGAGGCGGCCCTGCTGGTCGCGTTCCGTCTCCAGGCGGCGGGCGCGGTCCTCCAGGGCCTCGGTGTAGTCCCGCCGGGTGCGGACGGTGATGCCGATGAGGGCGGCCACGCCGATGGCGGAGAGCTGCGAGCCGACCTGCTGGGTCCAGGAACCCGCGCTGTCCCCGTAGCGGGCGACCGTGACGCAGGTCGGGGCGATCACGACGGCCACCGTCCACCAGAGGTTGCGCAGCGGCAGGCGCAGGGCGATGTGGTGGACGAGGAGCAGCTGGAGCAGGGCCGCTTGGAGGGCGGCGCCCGACCAGGCGTTCACCAGGGCCGCGGGCAGGGTGACGAGGAGGGCGACCTGGGGGTGGCTGCGGCGCCATAGGAGGGGGACGGAGAGGACGAGGCTGAGCGCCAGGACGAGGCCGACGGGAACGTCGGGGTCGTGGGCGACGTTGCGCCAGCCGCCGGAGGCGTCGATCAGGGCGGCCAGCACCCACAGACCGGTGAGGTGCAGGTCCCACACGAGGGGACGGCGACGGTCGAAGGCGCGGACCCGCCGGTTGACGCGCTGGACGTACTCGGTGAGGGGTTCGGCCGCTCGGTCTTCCGGCACGGGCTTCACGGGGTCCATCCGACCATGATCGGGGCCCGGCGGGCGAGGGGGCGTCCGTCCGGAGGCCGTATATCAGGTGAGGGGCGTAGTACCCGGGTATTACGGTGGGCCGCATGAGTGCCACGGCCCCCGGTGACTACGTGATCCGCTCCATACGCGCCGACGAATGGCCCGCCGTGAAGGAGCTGCGGCTGCGTGCGCTGCGGGATCCGCTCGCGCACCTGGCCTACCTGGAGACGTACGAGGTCGCCGCGGCACGGCCGGACTCCTACTGGCAGGAGCGGGCGGCCACGGGCGCGGAGGGTGCGTCCGGGGCGCGGCAGATCGTCGCGGAGGTGCCTGGGGGGACATGGCTCGGCTCGCTGACCGTGCTGGTGGAGGAGGCCGGGACGACGGACTGGGCCGGGTTCTCCGTGGAGCGGCGACAGGGGCACGTGGTCGGTGTGTACGTGCGGCCCGAGTGGCGGGGGAGCGGGCTGACCAAGGCGTTGTTCGACGCCGGGCTGGAGTGGGCCTGGGCGAGCGGCTTGGAGCGGGTGCGGCTCATCGTGCATCCGGACAACGCGCGGGCGCAGGGCGCCTACCGGAAGGCGGGGTTCGCGCCGAGCGGGCGGAAGGTGCCGCTGGTGGGCGGGCCCGGTGACCACGAGCTTGAGTTCGTGCTGGAGCGCTGAGGCGGTGCCGGGGTCGCCGCTACACCGGGAGCTCGTCGTGGGGCCAGCGGGACCGGCCCTGTTCGCGGGACCGGAGCAGGGCCAGGGTCGGCATGCCCCGGTCCGCGCCGGTGGCCAGCAGCTCGGGGAGCTGGAGAAGCGGAGCCACGGCCGCGACGTCGTCCAGGACGAGCGTCAGTGGTGGGTCGAGGCGACCGGAGGATGACCGTTCGGCCATGCGCCGGCCGCGCTCGACCACGCTTGAGACGAGCGCCGTCAGCAGCGGCATCGCGCCCGGGTTCGTGCGGGGGTCCTCGATGGATTTACCCACCACGTAAAGGGTTCCCTGTTCGTGGATGAAGGAATCCAAGGCGAGCGCATCATTTCGGTTGGGTGTGCACGCCTCGCGGATGTTGACCATCGAGAGGGTGGCCAGCGCACGGGTGGTCAGCTGCTGGGCCATGTCCCGGCGTTCGGGGTGGGCGGTGAGGGCCCCTTCGAGTTCGCCCGCTGAGCCGGGCGCGGCTTTGGGGTTGGTACGGAGGATGCGTACGGCGTCCTGGATCTGGAGGCCCTGGGACCAGCGGTGGACGTGGCGGACGGTGCGGCCGTCGACGGCGGCGGCGTGCAGGTAGCTGCGCAGCAGGAGTTCCGCGGTGTCGCCGACCGCCTGGTCGAGCCGGGCGGTGGGGCGGACCGGCGTGAGGAGGGCGGCCGCTCTGGCGGTGGCCGTCTGTCTGTCCTCGCAGCCGGCGGTGGGGGACCAGTGCAGCCGGTCCGGGGTGTCGCAGAGGTGGTTCGGGTCGTAGAGGTGGGCGGGGCCGAGTTTCGCGCGGGCGTCCTTGGTCTCCGACCAGAGCGACGGGTTGGACGTGAGGACGAGGGCGGCGGCCTCGGCGTCCCGCAGGGCTGCGGTCGCGGTTGTGCGGCGGCTCTCCCGGGGGGCGTAGTACACCGCGCCTTCGGCGCGGTCGGTTTCCCACCCGCCCATCCGTTTGCCGTTGGGCAGAGAAGCGGAGGGGTCGGTCTCCTGGGCCGGAGCCTGAGGAGGCACTGGGGCCTGCTGCGGGGTCCTCGGGGTGGGGACCTCGTGCTGCGGCGGGGCCTCGTGCTGTGGTACCTCCTGGACCGGCGTCGCCTGGACCGGCGTCGCCTGGGCCGGTTTCGGTGTCGGCACGGGCTCCTCGCGCCCGCGCTGCCGTACCGCGCGCCATCGCGCCACCGTGCCCATCACGAACACCGTCAGCACCACCAGCACCATCATCTGACCGATGAACAGCCCCCAGAACAGCCCGTACCCGGAGAGTGCCGTCTCGGGGGTGTCCGGCCAGGCGCCGGGGATGTCGTGGGGCTCGGAGATCAGGTGGCGCATGGCCAGGGGGGTGCCGGTGAAGGTGACGCCGGAGGGCCACGAGCCGTGGGCGAAGAGCGCGGACAGGCCGGTCGCCGTCCACACCAGCACGGTGATGCCGAGGAGGAAGGCGAGCAGGCCGAGCAGCAGGCCGTCGGGGATGCCGCCCTGCTGGGCCGGCCGCTGCTCGCGGCGGTCGTCCGGTCTCATGCGTCCGGTTCCTCCCCGTCTTCCTACGCCACCGTCGATTCGGACGAGTCGCCGATGTGCTGTTCCATGAAGGCCGCCGCCCTTTCCTCCGCCTCCAGTTCGGCGGCGCGCAGGGCGTCGTCGTTGAAGTCGGCGGAGGACTCGGTCATGGCGCGGTCGGTGAAGACCAGGGGGCGTTCGGTCTCGGTGATCAGGTGTTTGACCACCTGGACGTTGCCGTTGACGTCCCACACCGCGATGCCGGGGGTGAGGGAGGGGATGATCTCCACGGCCCAGCGTGGCAGGCCCAGTACGCGCCCCGTGGCCCGCGCCTCGTCGGCCTTCTGGGCGTAGATGGTCCGGGTGGACGCCATTTTGAGGATGGCCGCGGCCTCTCTGGCCGCCGCCCCGTCGACGACGTCCGACAGGTGGTGCACCACCGCCACGAACGACAGACCCAGCCGGCGCCCGAACTTCAGCAGCCGCTGGAACAGCTGTGCCACGAAGGGGCTGTTGATGATGTGCCAGGCCTCCTCGACCAGGAAGATGCGCTTCTTCCGGTCGGGCCGGATCCAGGTGTGCTCCAGCCACACGCCCACGATGGCCATGAGGATCGGCATCGCGATGGAGTTGCGGTCGATGTGGGAGAGGTCGAAGACGATGAGGGGGGCGTCGAGGTCGATGCCGACCGTCGTCGGGCCGTCGAACATGCCGCGCAGGTCACCGTCGACGAGCCGGTCGAGGACCAGTGCCACGTCCAGGCCCCACGCCCGTACGTCGTCTATGGCGACGTTCATCGCCTCGGCGGACTCCGGCTCGGGGTGGCGGAGCTGCTCGACGATGTCGGTGAGGACCGGCTGGCGCTGGACGATGGTCTCGTTGACGTAGGCGTGCGCGACCTTGAGCGCGAAGCCGGAGCGCTCGTCCAGGCCGTGCCCCATCGCGACCTCGATGATCGTGCGGAGCAGGGCCAGCTGCCCGGTCGTGGTGATCGCCGGGTCGAGGGGGTTGAGCCGGATGCCCTGGTCGAGTGCCGCCATCGGGTCCAGCCGGATCGGCGTTATACCCAGCTGCTGCGCGATGAGGTTCCATTCACCGGCCCCGTCCTCGCCCTGGGCGTCCAGGACGACGACCTGGCGGTCGCGGAAGCGGAGCTGGCGCAGGACGTACGTCTTCTCCAGCGCCGACTTGCCGTTGCCCGACTCCCCGAGCACCAGCCAGTGCGGGGCGGGGAGCTGCTGGCCGTACAGCTGGAAGGGGTCGTAGATGTAGCCCTTGCCGGAGTAGACCTCGCGGCCGATGATCACGCCGGAGTCGCCGAGGCCGGGCGCGGCGGTCGGCAGGTAGACGGCCTGCGCCTGGCCCGTGGAGGTGCGGACGGGGAGGCGGGTCGTCTCCACCTTCCCGAAGAGGAAGGACGTGAAGGCTTCGGTGAGGACGGTCAGCGGGTCCCGCATCAGGCTCAGCCCCTACCTTCGGATGCCGGTGGCGAACGGAAGTGTGTTCACGAAGGCGCGGTGGTGCTCACGGTCGCACCACTCCAGCTTCAGGTACGACTTGCCGGCCGAGGCCCTTATCGTCCGCTTGTCGCGGGCCAGTGCCTCGGGGGAACGGGAGGAGACCGTGATGTAGCCGACCAGGTTGACGCCGGCCGCGCCGCTGGCCAGGTCCTCGCCCCGCTGGTCCAGGCGGCCGTGGGCGGCGATGTCGCGGGGGTCGACGGTGCGGTTCATCTTGGCGGCGCGGGAGGCCTCGGCCTCGTCGTTCGTCTTCTCCGTCAGCATGCGCTCGATGGCGACCTCGGTGGGTTCGAGGTCCATCGTCACGGCGACCGTGCGGATGACGTCCGGCGTGTGGACGAGAAGGGGGGCCAGGAAGTTGACGCCCACCGGGGTCATCGGCCACTCCTTGACCCAGGCGGTGGCGTGGCACCAGGGGGCGCGGGTGGAGGACTCGCGGGTCTTGGCCTGGAGGTAGGTGGGCTCCATGGCGTCCAGCTCGGCCGGCCAGGCGTTGCGCTTGGTCATCGCCTGGATGTGGTCGATGGGGTGGTCCGGGTCGTACATGGCGTGGATGAGGGAGGCGAGCCGGCCCTGCCCCAGCGGCTGGCGTACGCGGATGTCGGCTTCCTGGAGGCGGGAGCAGATGTCGGTCAGCTCGCGCGCCATGACGACCGCGAGCCCCGCGTCCCGGTCCAGCTTGCGCCCGTTCTGCGGGCGGGCGGCGCGGGCCATCGCGTTGGCCTCGGCGGCCAGTTCGCGGTTGTAGTGCATGCAGGCGATGAGGTAGGCGCGGTGCTGCTCGCTGCTGGTGGACACCATGGACTGGAGCTGGTCGTACGACTCCCGCAGCCACGGCAGCGCCTTCTCGTCGCCGCGCTGGGCGACGTCCTTGGCGTGCGCGTCGGGGTCGGCCGGGAGGGTGCGGGCGAGCATCTGGATGCGGGTGACGAAGCCGTCGCCGTTGGCCACGTGCTTGAGCAGGGTGCCGAAGCGGTCGACGAGGGCTTCCTGGTCCTCGGAGTCGCGCAGGCCGACGCCGGGGCCCTCGATCTCGATCGCGGCCGTCACCATCTTGCGGTCGGCGTGCAGCAGTACGGCGATCTCGTCCGGCCCGAAGGGCGCCGCCAGCCAGGTGATGCGGCCGATGCCGGGCGGCGGGCCGACCTCGACCTCCCGCCCGTCGAGCCGGGTGCCGGCCTCGATGGCGCCGGAGCGGTAGGTGGTGCCCCTGCGGAGCGTCCGCTTGTAGCTGCGGTTGATCTCGAACCACTTGTAGAACGTCCGGTGCTTGTACGGCACGTAGACGGCCGCCAGCGCGAGCATGGGGAAGCCGACGAGCAGCACGATGCGCAGGGTCAGGACGGGGACGAGGAGCCCGCACATCATGCCGAGGAACGCGCCCACGACGATCAGCGCGATCTCACCGGTCTCGCGGTTGCGGCCGACGATCGCGTTCGGCCGCGCGCGGCCGATCAGATACGTACGGCGGGGCGTGACCGGATGGGACACGTGGGACTCGGTCGTCAACGCCCGTCACCTCCTGTGCTGTTTTTGCTGTTACGGGTGTTGCCTGCGTGGGGCGTGTTCACCGGGCTGCCGGCGCGCGGTGCGGGTGCGGCGGAGGGGACATTTCCGCCGCCGCCGTTCGAGGGGCGCGAGCTGTGCGCGGCGACTCCGCCGGAGGCGGGGTTCGAGGGACGGGACGCGGAGGAGGAGCTGGACTGGCCGCCGCCTCCGCTGTCGCCGTTGTGGCGGGTGCTGTGGGTTCTGATGCCCTGGGCGACCAGGTTCGCCGGGGAGCTGATGACGGCCGCGGCCTTGCCTTCGGCGCCCTGCATGATGCGGTTGTTGCGGCCGTTCGCGATCTCGTCGCCGAAGCCGGGGACGAAGCGGTAGATCATCGCGGACGCGAAGATGGCGAGCAGGATGATGGCGAGGCCGGAGACGACGGCCGAGAAGGCGTCCGGGCCGTCGTCGGCGGAGAGCGCCCCGGCGAGCCCGAGGACGATCACGATGACGGGCTTCACGAGGATGACCGCGATCATGATCCCGGCCCAGCGGCGGACGTGGCCCCACAGGTTCTTGTCGACCAGGCCGGCGTAGACGACGGTGCCGAGCAGGGCGCCGACGTAGAGCAGGGCGGCGCGGATGACGAGTTCCAGCCAGAGGACGCCGGCGGCGAGGATCGACACCAGGGAGACGACGATCAGCATGATCGGTCCGCCGCCGATGTCCTCGCCCTTCTCCAGGGCGGCGGAGAAGGTGCCGAAGAAGGTGTCCGTCTGCTCGCCGGTCGCCTTGGCGAGTACGTCGGTGACGCCGTCGGTCGCGGATACCACCGTGTACAGGATCAGCGGCGTGAAGGCCGACGCCAGGACGGTGAGCCAGAGGAACCCGATGGCCTCGGTCAGCGCGGTGGTGAGGGGGACGCCGCGCACGGCACGCTTCGCCACCGCGAGGAGCCAGAGGAGGAGCGTGAGGATCGTCGACGCCGCGAAGACGACGGCGTACTGCTGGAGGAACGTCGGGTTCGTGAAGTCGACGTTCGCCGTGTCCTGTACGGCGGCGCTGAGCTTGTCGATGGTCCAGGAGGCGGCGTCGGCGCAGCCCTTGGCGAGGGAGGAGAGGGGGTCGAGGGCGGAGGTGGGGGAGTTGAGGGTCCCACCGCCGCCACCGCCGGTGGAGCCGCCGCCTTCGCCTCGTTCGCAGTAGTCCTTGGCGGGGCCGTGGATCAGGTCGCAGGGGTCATCGCTCGGAGTGGGCGAAGGGGTGGGAGCGGCGAAGGCCCGGGTGGCGAAGAGAATCGCCGCCGACTGTACGGCCATGACGACGCCGGTAAGTTCGAGTACGCGGCGGTTAGCGGGCATACGTGAACCCTCCGTACTCTTGGACGGCCTTCGCCATCTCGTCCGCGCCGGAAGCCTTGTCGTCGCCGGGAATCGGCGCCGGGCCTTCCTTCTGAGAGTGCGTCACGATCTTCCAGTCACCATTGATCCACTCAAGCTTCATGGTGATCGTGAACCAGCTGTTCGTGACCGGGGCCGTGGAGTCCTGACCCGCGAGTCCGAGGAGACCGCTGCACCAGACCTCGACGGTCGCGTTGTCGGCCGAGTTCTCGGTGACCTTGGTACCGATCGGGCTTGTACGGGACACGAAGGTGTAGCCCTTTGGCGTGGTGCCGTCCTCGTTCAGACCGACGTTCTTGTTGAAGGCCGGGCTGTATGCCTTGTCCAGGGCCGCCTCGAAGGCCGCCACTCTGGAGGGAACGATGAGGGACTGGAGGATCGGATCACGCTTGGCCTTGTCGAACATGTCGGCCGAGCCCAGCGCCACCGCATAGTTCGCCGCCGCGCTCTGCGCCCCCTGCTCATCCCGGGCGAAGCCCGACTGCACCGGCTGCTTTCCGGAAGGTGCCGTCGCCGACGTCTTCGGTTTGTCCGCCGCCGTGTCGTCCGGGGATGCGGAATCGTCTCCTCCACGGTTCGCGAAGGCGATCGCGGCGATGAGGAGGACGACGACGCCGACCACGGTGACCAGGCTCCGGGACGACGAGCGGCCGCCGCGGCGGGGGCCGCCGTAGCCGTCGCCGTCCCCGTCGGGCAGCCGCGTCCGTGTCTGACCGGTGCCGCCGTATTCGCCGGACCGGTGGTCGTCTCCGAGACTCATGCCGCGTACGCCCCCTCGACGTCGTGCCTGCCGTAGAAGTACGACGGTAGCCGTGCTGGTTCCCGCGCGGGCGCGGTGTGGTGACTCGACATCAGGGAAACGCAACCTCAGCCGGTTGGCACGACGGGCGGGTGGGATGGAGGGGAGGAACGGATGCGCGCCGGGCTACACGGCCATTCCGTACACGATGGTGAAGAGCGTGCCGAGCGAGCCGATGATGAACACGCCCGTCAGGCCCGCCACGATGAGGCCCTTGCCCTGCTCCGCGCTGAAGGTGTCGCGGAGCGCGGTGGCGCCGATGCGCTGCTTGGCGGCGCCCCAGATGGCGATGCCGAGGCAGAGCAGAATCGCGACGGCCATCACCACCTCGATCATGATCTTGGCCTCGTTGCCCAGGCTGCCGAAGGGGCCCCAGTCCGGAGCGATCCCCCCGATGATGGTGTTGATGTCTCCCTCGTCGGCCGCAAAGAGCATGTAAGTCACCGCCCCTGTTGGGTAGTTCCGCATCCTCTGCGGACGTGCAGAGGTCAGGCCTCATTGTCGCCGACAATGACGCCGTCGTATGTCGACTTGGCGTCATTGATTGGCGGGTTTCGTGCGAATAGCTTGCCACCGGTCCACATCGGGCCCTAACAGGGTGGCGCGGACCGGTATGCAAAGAGTCGTATGGTCACTCTGTGTATCACGTCCCGTTACGCCGGGCAATGAGGCTGGAGCGCAACCTGTCGTGCGGTTGCGTCGTTGAGCCCTTCTGCGAAGTGATCGGACTCGCCCGCCCGCGCGTCGAACGTGAAGGCTTCCCGCTTCTGACGATCCGTCGTGGCGACGGCTTTGGAGGCGCCGGTGCCGTGCGCGCGGACGGGGGTGCCGGGGTCGCCCCCGCGGGTGATGCCGAAAGGGTGCGCGACATGGCCGGAAAGTGTTATTGAACGGCTCGGACATGGGGGAGAGTTGGGCCATGCGCAAGATGTGGGTCGGCGCCGGTGTCGCGGTCGCGGGCGGGATGGGCTTCGTGATGCTGCTCGTCGTGGGCGTCTACCTCGTCGCCGGAAACCTCGCGGGCGGTGCCGGGGGCGGGGCCAAGAAGCTCGCCAAGGGGTCGGTGCCGGCGGCGTACCAGCCGCTCGTGCAGAAGTGGGGCAACCTCTGCCCCGCCATCAACCCCGCGCTGCTCGCCGCCCAGCTCTACCAGGAGAGCGGCTTCAACCCGAGGGCGCAGAGCCACGCGGCGGCGCAGGGCATAGCGCAGTTCATCCCCGGGACGTGGGCCACCCACGGGATCGACGGGGACGGGGACGGCGACCGGGACGTGTGGGACCCGAACGACGCCATCCCGTCCGCCGCGTCGTACGACTGCTCCCTCGCGTCGTACGTGAAGGACGTGCCCGGGAACCCGACCGAGAACATGCTGGCCTCCTACAACGCGGGGGCCTACGCGGTCATCAGGTACCAGGGTGTGCCGCCGTACAAGGAGACCCAGAACTACGTCAAGGTGATCACGACCCTGGAGAAGAGCTTCGCGGCACCCGAGACGCGGGTCGATCCGTCCGAGCAGGCCGCCGGGGCCATCGCCTACGCGCAGAAGAAGCTCGGGACGCTCTATCTGTGGGGCGGGAACGGGACGCCCGAGCAGGGTGGGCGGTTCGACTGTTCGGGGCTGACCAAGGCGGCGTACGAGAGTGTGGGGATCAAGCTGCCGCGGGTCGCCAACGACCAGTACAACGCGGGGCCGCATCCGTCGCGGGACGAGTTGATGCCTGGTGACCTGGTGTTCTTCTCGGACGATCTCACCAACTCCCGGGCCATCCGGCATGTGGGGATCTATGTCGGCGGCGGATACATGATCGACGCGCCGCGGACGGGTGCTGTGATCCGGTTCGACCCGATCGACACCCCTGATTACTTCGGGGCCACCCGGGTGACCGAGGATGGCGCGAAAGCGCTGCCCGCGACGGTGTGAATGCCATGGTTTGGACGCAGCGTGAATCCATGCCCTGAGCTGCGGCGACGTGTTTCTCTTCGATAACGTCTGCGTGATCATTCGGTGGAGCGTGGAACGTATAACCGGGAGCCGTGCGTTCCTGTTGACGTGTAGGTGTGCGGGGCAAGAGGAACCGGCGGATCTACGACCACGGGGGTGGCAGAAGAGGCGTGCGCTCGGTACGCCGGAGGACATGACGAAGGGGCCGCAGCACCATGGCTGGACTCGCCGAATCCGGGTCGAACCCCGACGTCGAGCTGCTCTACGACATCAACGGCCTGGCCAAGGACGCACCGCACTGGTTCGACCGGGTCATGGAGTTCGTGGGTGAGTACGGACTGCTGTTCGCGATCGTGCTGCTGGTGCTGTGGTGCTGGTGGTCCGTGCGGCGGCGGGGCGGCGAGGACGCGGCCTCGAATGTGGCGGCACTGGTGTGGGCGCCGCTCGCGGCCGGGGTCGCGGTACTGGTCAACGTGCCGATAAGGGGTTTCGTCGAACGGCCTCGGCCGTTCAAGTCCCATGACGGGCTGGAGGTCCTCGTCGCGGGGAAGGACGACTTCTCCTTTGTGAGCGATCACGCCACGCTGTGCATGGCCCTGGCCGTCGCCCTGTTCGTCGCCAACCGCAAGTTCGGGCTCCTCGCGATCGTCCTCGCGGTGTTCGGCGGGTTCATCCGGGTCTACATGGGCGTGCACTACCCGACGGACGTCGTGGGCGGCTTCGCCCTCGGTACGGCCGTCGCGCTGCTGCTGTCGCCGGTCGCCATGGCCCTGCTGACGCCGTTGACCCGGGCCGTCGAGCGGTCGCCCCGGGTGGGGTGGCTGGTCAGCGCGCGGGGGCGAGGGGATGCCGCCGGGCGGGACGCCGTGATTCCGGGGGCGCGCAAGGAGAGTGCCGAGGCGGGGGAGCGGGATCTCGCCGCCTGAGGCCGCCTGAACTGAGGCCGCCTCAACTGCGGCCGTGTGTACTGAGGGTGCCCCCGTGCCGGGGGCGCCCTCCGCGCGTTTCGGGTGCCTGCCGGCGGTCAGGCCGGCGCGTGCGTCCTCGCGTCCGTGCGGGCCTGGCTTCTCGCTCTGCGGGCCGGGCCTCGCCAGCCGCAGGTGCAGCGGGCCAGGCAGAAGGGGCCCTGCTCGACCGTCGTCGTGAGGTGTTCCGGGACTTCCTGGGGAGCTTCCAGACCTTCCTGCTGCGCCACGCCCACAACGTTACCGGGGTCGCCTGCCCCTCGTTAACCGGGACGGCAGGGGGTCCGGAACGCGTGTGACGGCTGGGTAGGTGGCGATGGTCGGGTGGGAGAGGGAGCGGCGGAAGGGCAGGGTGGGCGGAATTCTCGTCCTCGCCGGGGGCGTGATCTGTGTGTGTCTGGCCGGGAGCGGGTGCTCCGGGCGGGGGGCCGCCGCCGATGGGGCGGGCGGCGGCGATCCGGTCGCCGTGCTGCACCGGGCCGCCGACCGGCTGGTGGCCGCCGGGAGCGCCAAGGCGCGCACCGCGATGGAGATGGCCAGCGGCGGGACGCGGGTGACCATCCGGGGCGAGGGGGTGTACGACTTCGAGGGCCGGCTCGGGCGGCTGAAGGTGCGGCTGCCGCAGGACCCGGCGGGATCGAGTGAGCATCGGCCGATCACCGAGCTGCTCGCACCGGGTGCCCTGTTCATGAAGAACCGCGGGGCCGGTGTGCCCGACGACAAGTGGGTGCGGGTGGAGACCGCGTCGCTGTCCGACGGAAACCTGGTGACCGGCGGGGCGACGGACCCCTTCGCCGCCGCCGAGGTGCTGCGCGGGACCCGGACGGCGACGTACGTGGGGCGGACGGAGGTCGCGGGGACCGCGGTGCGGCATTACCGGGGGACCGCCGATCTCGCTCGGGCGGCGCGGGGCGCGTCGGACGGGAACAGGCAGGCGCTGGCCGCGGCGGCCGAGGGGTTCGCCACCGCCGAGGTGCCGTTCGACGCCTACCTCGACGACGAGGGCCGTATCCGCAAGGTCCGGCACCGCTTCAGCTTCGCCAACGGGCGGGAGGAGGGCATCGTGGCCGTCGCCTCGACGACGCTGCTCTACGATTTCGGCGCCGCCGTCCGCGTACGGCTGCCCAAGGACCGGGACATCTACGCCGGCAAGATCGCGGCGGAGCCGGGGGAGCCGGCGGAGGCGGCGGGGGAGGCGTCCGGCGGAGGGGCGGGCGGCAAGAACTAGCCCTTCCGTGCCATGCGCGGTGTGTAGGCCGCTCCCTACTCTAGGAAGTCGGTGACGGCAGAGACGAGGTGACGCGTGTGGCTCGGGTCGGCGGTACGACGGTTCAGGACCACGTGGCCCTCGCCGAGATCGAGCTGTGCGGCGAGCTGATCATCGCGGCGTCGGCCGCCCGGGAGCGGCTCAGTCTGGAGAGCATCGACGAGGTGCTGCGGGTGGCCGAGGAACGAGGGGACGGGACCGACCAGTAGGGGCGGGCGGGCAGGGTTCACAGGCAGTCGGCCGGACCCACCGGCTCCGGGTCAGGTGCGCAGGAGGCGGCCGATCGCCTTCGTCGCCTCCTCCACCTTCGCGTCGACCTCGGCGCCGCCCTTGACGGCCGCGTCGGCGACGCAGTGGCGCAGGTGCTCCTCCAGGAGTTGCAGCGCGAAGGACTGCAGGGCCTTCGTGGAGGCGGAGACCTGGGTGAGTATGTCGATGCAGTAGACGTCCTCGTCGACCATCCGCTGCAGGCCGCGGATCTGGCCCTCGATGCGGCGCAGGCGCTTGAGGTGCTCGTCCTTCTGCTTGTGGTAGCCGTGCACACCGCGGTCGTGGTCGGTCACGACGTCCGTCCCGGCAGTCTCGTCCGTCACGTCCGGCCCGTCCGTCTCCGCCGCGTCCACGGCGGGGGAGGGCGCACCCGCGCCGGCCTCGGTGGTCGTCATCGCGTCCTCCTGTTGTGGGGCAGAGTGGGCAGAGTCTGGGAAGATAGCGGACATATACCCCTGGCGGGTATATGGTAACGAACTTTGCGGGGTAAGGGGCCCTTGACAGAGCCCCTGGCGCCGCCCCCCTGCTCATCACTCTGCCTGATGGGCGACACTGGGGGACGGCCCGTTAGCCGTGGCCGGATGATGCGCCTAGCATCAGCCTGACCGAAACCGATGCACCCCGAGGACCCCACGTGCGCTTTCGTCTGACCCCCAGGGAGACGAGCTTCTACGACATGTTCGCCGCCTCCGCGGACAACATCGTCACGGGCTCCAAGCTCCTGATGGAACTGCTCGGGGCGGACGCATCCGCCCGGGCCGAGATCGCAGAGCGTATGCGGGCCGCCGAACACGCAGGTGACGACGCGACCCACGCGATCTTCCACCAGCTGAACTCCTCGTTCATCACGCCCTTCGACCGCGAGGACATCTACAACCTCGCCTCGTCCCTCGACGACATCATGGACTTCATGGAGGAGGCCGTCGACCTGGTCGTCCTCTACAACGTCGAGGAACTGCCCAAGGGCGTCGACCAGCAGATCGAGGTGCTGGCGCGGGCCGCCGAGCTGACGGCCGAGGCGATGCCGAACCTGCGCACCATGGACAACCTCACCGAGTACTGGATCGAGGTCAACCGGCTGGAGAACCAGGCCGACCAGGTCCACCGCAAGCTGCTCGCCCACCTCTTCAACGGCAAGTACGAGGCCATCGAGGTGCTGAAGCTGAAGCAGATCGTGGACGTCCTGGAAGAGGCGGCCGACGCCTTCGAGCACGTGGCGAACACGGTGGAGACCATCGCGGTCAAGGAGTCCTGACCTCTTCATGGACACCTTCGCTCTGGTCGTGACCATCGGGGTCGCGCTCTTCTTCACGTACACCAACGGTTTCCACGACTCGGCGAACGCGATCGCGACGTCCGTGTCGACGCGTGCGCTGACGCCCCGGGCGGCGCTCGCGATGGCCGCCGTCATGAACCTCGCCGGTGCGTTCATGGGATCCGGGGTCGCCAAGACCGTCAGCGAGGGGGTCATCGAGACCCCCGAAGGCTCGAAGGGCATGGGGATCCTCTTCGCGGCGCTCGTCGGCGCCATCGTCTGGAACCTCATCACCTGGTACTTCGGTCTGCCGTCCTCGTCCTCCCACGCGTTGTTCGGCGGCATGGTCGGGGCCGCGCTGGCCGGCAGTACGACCGTGTACTGGGACGGGGTCGTCGACAAGATCGTCATCCCCATGTTCGTGTCGCCGGTGGTCGGACTGCTCGCCGGGTATCTGGTGATGACCGCCATCATGTGGATCTTCCGGCGGGCCAATCCGCACAAGGCGAAGCGGGGCTTCCGTATCGCGCAGACGGTGTCCGCGGCGGGTATGGCGCTGGGGCACGGTCTGCAGGACGCGCAGAAGACGATGGGCATCGTGGTGATGGCGCTGGTCATCGCCGATGTCGAGGACTACGGCGATCCCATTCCGGTGTGGGTGAAGGTCGCCTGTGCGCTGATGCTGTCCGCGGGGACGTACGCGGGTGGCTGGCGGATCATGCGGACGCTGGGGCGGAAGATCATCGAGCTGGATCCGCCGCAGGGGTTCGCCGCGGAGACGACGGGGGCGTCGATCATGTTCGGGTCGGCGTTCCTGTTCCACGCGCCGATCTCGACGACGCATGTCATCACGTCGTCGATCATGGGTGTGGGGGCGACGAAGCGGGTGAACGCCGTGCGGTGGGGCGTCGCGCGGAACATCATCTTGGGGTGGTTCATCACGATGCCGGCGGCTGCGGTGGTGGCGGCGTGTTCGTTCTGGGTCGTGAATCTGGCGTTCCTGTAGCGGGATCCGGCGTGGGTGCCGACCGGGGGCGGGTGCGCTGCCCGGCGTTGCGGGATGCCTCCCCCACCGCCCGCCCGTGCCGCCCCAGCGGCGCGACTGACCGCAACTGTGCCGCAGCCAAGAGGGCCCGCCCCCGGTGAACGGGGGCGGGCCCTTGTGCGCCTCGCGGTGGCACCGCCATGCAGCACCGCGAGGGGATCGGGTCGGGCCTAGCCGAAGCGGCCCGAGATGTAGTCCTCCGTGGCCTGGACCGACGGGTTGGAGAAGATGCGCTCCGTCTCGTCGATCTCGATCAGCTTGCCGGGCTGTCCGACCGCCGCCAGGTTGAAGAACGCCGTACGGTCCGAGACGCGCGCCGCCTGCTGCATGTTGTGCGTCACGATGACGATCGTGAAGCGCTCCTTCAGCTCGCCGATCAGGTCCTCGATGGCGAGGGTGGAGATCGGGTCCAGGGCGGAGCAGGGCTCGTCCATGAGCAGGACGTTCGGCTCGACCGCGATGGCGCGGGCGATGCACAGGCGCTGCTGCTGACCGCCGGAGAGGCCGGAGCCCGGCTTGTTCAGGCGGTCCTTGACCTCGTTCCAGAGGTTCGCGCCGCGCAGGGACTTCTCGACGACGTCGTCCAGCTCCGACTTCTTGTACTTGCCGTTCAGGCGCAGGCCCGCCGCGACGTTGTCGTACACCGACATGGTCGGGAACGGGTTCGGCCGCTGGAAGACCATGCCGACCTCGCGGCGTACGGCCACCGGGTCGATGGCCGCGCCGTAGAGGTTCTCGTCGTCGAGCATGACCTTGCCCTCGACCCGGCCGCCCGGCGTGACCTCGTGCATGCGGTTGAGCGTGCGCAGGAACGTGGACTTGCCGCAGCCCGAGGGGCCGATGAAGGCGGTCACCGAGCGGGGCTCGACGGTCATCGAGATGTCCTCGATGGCCAGGAAGGAGCTGTAGTAGGCGTTGAGGCCGCTGACATCTATGCGCTTGGCCATGGGTATCACTTCTTCTTTCGCGTGTCCGGGGCGCTGACTGTTGTCGCTCTGGTCGCGTCAGCGACCCGTCTTCGGGGCCTTCCAGCGGGCGATGCCGCGGGCCGCGAGGTTGAGGATCATGATGAACGCGATGAGCGTCAGAGCCGCCGCCCAGGCACGGTCGTAGGCCGCGCCGGAGCCGCCGCTGTTGGCGAACTGCAGATAGATGTACATCGGCAGCGACTCCTGCGGATCCTGGAACGGGTTCGCGTTGATGAAGTCCGTTCCCCAGACCAGCAGCAGCACGGGGGCCGTCTCACCGGTGATGCGGGCGACCGCCAGCATCACACCGGTGGTGATGCCGCCGACCGACGTCGGCAGGACCACCTTCAGGATCGTGCGCCACTTCGGCACACCGAGCGCCAGGGACGCCTCGCGCAGCTCGTTCGGGACGAGCTTGAGCATCTCCTCGGTGGAGCGGACGACCACCGGGATCATCAGGATCGACAGGGCGAGCGAGCCGGCGAAGCCGGACGGACCCATGTCCAGCATCAGGATCCACGTACTGAGGATGAACAGGCCGGCGACGATCGACGGGATGCCCGTCATGACGTCGACGAAGAAGGTGACGGCCTTGGCGAGCCTGCCGCTCCCGTACTCGACCAGGTAGATCGCGGTCAGCACACCGACCGGCACGGAGATCAGGGTGGCGATGCCGACCTGCTCCAGGGTGCCGAGGATGGCGTGGTAGATGCCGCCGCCCACCTCGGCGTCGGCGACCACGCCCATCGAGTGGGTGAGGAAGTAGCCGTCGAGGACCTTCACGCCGCGCTTGACGGTCGCCCAGACCAGGGAGGCCAGCGGGATCACGGCCACGATGAACGCGACCCACACCATGCTGGTCGCCACCCGGTCTTTGGCCTGGCGCCCGCCCTCGACGCGCGCCGAGATGGCGTACGTGCCCAGGACGAAGAGGACCGCGGCGATCAGGGCCCACTGGATGCTGCTGTTCAGCCCGGCCGCGGCGCTGATGCCCAGGCCGGCCGCGATCGAGCCGGCGGCGACCGCCCAGAGGAACCACTTGGGCAGCGTGGCGCCGCGCAGGGAGCTGCGGCTCTTGGGGGTAAGGGTTGCGTGGCTCATGCGTTGGCCCCCGAGTACTCCTTGCGGCGTCCGATGATCATCCGGGCCGCCCCGTTGACCAGCAGGGTGATGACGAAGAGGACGAGACCGGAGGCGATCAGCGCGTCACGGCCCATCACGGTCGCCTCGTTGAACTTGCTGGCGATGTTCTGGGCGAAGGTGCCGCCGCCCGTGTCGAGCAGGCTGAGGTTGATCTCGAAGCTGGAGGAGAGCACCATCGCCACGGCCATCGTCTCGCCGAGCGCGCGGCCGAGCCCGAGCATCGAGGCGGAGATGACGCCGGAGCGGCCGAAGGGCAGCACCGACATGCGGATGACCTCCCAGCGCGTGGCGCCGAGGGCCAGGGCGGCCTCCTCGTGCATGCGCGGGACCTGCCGGAAGACCTCACGGCTGACGTTGGTGATGATCGGCAGGATCATGATCGCGAGCAGGATGCCCACGGTGAACAGCGAGCGCGGCGCGCCCTGGTTCCATTCGAAGACGCCGGTCCAGCCGAGGTACTCGTCCAGCCAGCCGAAGAGCCCCTCCATGTGCGGCACGAGGACGAGCGCGCCCCACAGGCCGTAGACGATCGAGGGCACGGCGGCGAGCAGGTCGATCACGTACCCGATCGCGCCGCCCAGCTTGCGCGGCGCGTAGTGCGTGATGAACAGGGCGATGCCGACCGCGATCGGGACCGCGACGGCCATGGCGATGACCGACGACACGACGGTGCCGAAGGCCAGGACCGCGATGCCGAACTCCGGCGGCGTGCCGGTGGGGTTCCACTCGAGGGTGGTGAAGAAGTTGGCCTCGTTCTTGCTGATCGCGATCGAGGCGCGGTAGGTCAGGAAGGCCGCGATGGCGGCCATGATGACCAGCACGAAGATGCCGGAACCGCGGGAGAGCCCGAGGAAGATCCGGTCGCCGGGGCGGGTGGCGCCGCGTGCGGCGCGCTTGGCGTCCTTCCCGGGGGGCTGGTGCGGGACGGGTGCTGGTGCGGGTTTCTGGGGATCAGTGGTGATGTCCATCGGGTTCTCCGGTCTGCGGAGCCGTCGTACGCGGCGGCTCGGGCGGAGGCACCCCGTCTCGGGGGCTCCTGGCGGCGGTGCACCGGACGGTGCGGTCCGGCCCCCGGGGGAGACCGGACCGCACTCGGGTCAGCTCAGGCCCGAGATGGTCTCGCGGACCTTGGTGATGATCTCGGTGGGCATCGGGGCGTAGCCGGCTTCCTTCAGCAGGCCCTGGCCGTCCTCCGAGGCCATGTAGTTCAGGAAGGACTTGGCGGCGGGCAGGCTCTCGGCCTTGTTGCCCTTGTCGCAGACGACCTCGTACGTCACCAGGACGAGCGGGTAGGCGCCGTCGGCGGTGGGCGTGTAGTCCAGCTCCAGCGCGAGGTCCTTGCCGGTGCCGACGACCTTGGCGGCGCCGATGGCCGCGGTGGCGTTCTCGACGGTGGCCTTGACCGGCTCGGCGGCCTCGGTCTTGATGTCGACGGTCTTCATGCCGTCCTTGGCGTACGACAGCTCGAAGTACGAGATGGAGCCCGAGACCTGCTTCACCTGCTGGGCGAGGCCGGAGGAGCCGCTGGCGGACTGGCCGCCCTTGGCCTCCCAGGACTTGCCGCCCTCGTACTTCCAGTCGTCCGGCGCGGCGTCCTTCAGGTACTTGGTGAAGTTGTCCGTGGTGCCGGACTCGTCCGAGCGGTGGAAGGCCTGGATCTTGAGGTCGGGCAGCTTGGCCTCGGGGTTGAGCTTGGCGATCGCCGGGTCGTTCCAGTTGGTGATCTTGCTGTCGAAGATCTTGGCGAGCGTCGGGGCGTCCAGGACGAGGGAGTCGACGCCGGGGACGTTGAAGCCCACGGCGATCGGGCCGCCGACCATCGGCAGGTCGATGGCCTGGCCGTCCTTGCAGACCTTCTTGGACTGCTCGATCTCGTCGGGCTTCAGCGCCGAGTCCGAGCCGGCGAAGGCGGTCTGGCCCTGGAGGAACGCGGTGATGCCCGCGCCGGAGCCGGTCGGGTTGTAGTTGATCTGTACGTCCCGGCAGGCCGACACGTACTGCTTGACCCAGGCGTCGATCGCGTTCTTCTGGGCGGAGGAGCCGGAGGCCTGGAGCTGGCCCTTGGCGTCGTCGCACTTGATGTTGCTGTTGGCGGCGGCGCTGGCGTCACCGCCGCCGCCGTTGCCGCCGGTGTCGTCCGAGCCGCACGCCGTGAGGGCCAGGGCGCCGGAGACGGCGAGAGCACCGAGAGCGAGGGCCCGCCGGTTCATGCGCTGAAGCTTCACTGAGGGAGTTCCTTCCAGGAGCCGCCGTCCTGAATCCGGCGGCGTGCGAGGAGTGGCGTTGAAGACGATCGAGATGGGCGATGCGGACGCCTTTTCGAGATGCGCCCCGTATCGGTAAGGCCGAAATTAGGCAGAACAGGTGAAGCCGCCGAAGGGCGTAAATGAACGGGGGGTGAACCCCTGAGGACGGTGCGGTGAGGTCACGGAACGCTTACGTCAAGGACACGGAGTGGTTCCGAGCGGGTGCGTCGCGAGCAGCGCGTCCACGAGGGTCCGGTCGCGCGGCTGAGTGAGACGGGCGCGGGCCGCCGCGGGCGCCAGCCACAGGATGCGGTCGACCTCGTCGGACGGGGCGAACGCGCCGGTGGTGGCCGCGGCCGCCCAGTACCGGACCTCCTTGGGACGGCCGTCCGCGAGGTAGCGGACGGTGGGCAGTTCGGCGCCCGGTGCGGCGGCGTACCCCGTCTCCTCCGCGACCTCGCGCAGGGCGCCGGCGAGCGGGTCCTCGCCGGGTTTGAGCTTGCCCTTGGGGTGCGACCAGTCGTCGTACTTCGGACGGTGGACGAGGCAGAGCTCCAGCTCGCCGTCGACCGGGGAGCGCCGCCACAGCACGCAGCCGGCCGCGCGGACGGTGGTGTCGTCTGCGGGACTCACGTGCGCTCACGCCTCCTGTCCTACGGCAACCTGATGGGCTCCTTGCGCCAGCTGTGCTGGAACGCGTACCTCGCCGCCTCCACCTCATGCCGCTGGTCGGCGTGGAGCACACCGAGCGCGTAGGCCGTCGCGGGCGCGATGCGCGGCGTACGGGCGGCCTGGGCCGCGGCCGCGGCGGCCTCCGCGGCGTCGCGGTGGCGGTTCAGGGCCTCGCCGGCGGCCAGGAGGCGTACGTCCCCGCAATCCTCGGCCTCCTCGCCGGCCAGCACTTCGAGCGCGTACCGGTGCAGGCGCAGCAGCAGGCGGACCTGGTGCCACGGGGCGTCCTGGGGGTGGGCGACGGGGTCCGGGGAGAGGCCGTGGATCAGCGCCTCCGCGTTGTACGGGCTCCCCGCGGTGACCAGGGGGAGTGCGGCCACGGCGTCGGTGAGGCGGGTCTCCGCGGCGGCGGCCAGGGGGCGGAGGTCGGTGGGGGACGCGGCGCTGGTGGTGGCCGCGCTGGTGGCGGTGGTCCCGGACGTGGCGGGTCCGGTGGCCCTCAGCGGGACCTCGCTCGCCAGTAAGGCGACCTTGTCGGCGACCGCGTGGAAGCGGCTGCTGCCCAGCGCCTGGAGGGCGGTGGAGTGCGCCCGGGTGCGGGCCAGGGTCAGCTGGCGGTCGAGCAGCGCGCCCGCCTTGGCCGCGCCCACGGTGAGGCTGCCGCGCTCCGGGGGCGCCGGGTGGGCTGCGGGCACGGTCGCGGACACGGCGGCGGTGGCCCGGCCGGCCGTCTGCTGGGCCGGGAGAGCCGACGAACCGGACAGCCGGTGCAGGGCCTGGAGCAGGCGTTCCAGGCGGGACGCGTAGGCGTGCTCCATCGCCAGCGTGCCGGACAGCCACGCCAGCTCGGGGCGCATGCTCTCCGCCCAGTCGGCGTCCAGCAGGGGCTGGAAGGTGTGCAGGGTGCCGCTGAGACGGCGGGCGGCACGGCGCAGGGCGCGGACCGCGTCCGCGGGGGCCGCGGCCGGGGTCCCTCTGTCCGAGCGGCGCGCGCTGTGCGAGCCGTGTGCGTCGTGCGAGCGGGGTGAGCCATGTGAGCCGTTCGAGCCGTGTGCGCCGGTGCCCGACTCCCGGTGCAGGCGCAGGGCGCGGAGGAACTCCGTGGCCTGGGCCCGCAGGTAGTCCGCGAGGGCGTCCGCGTCCGCGGGTACCGGCGGGCCGGCAGCGGCCGTGGCCGTCGCGGCGGGGTCCGTCGGGTCAAGGTGTCGCTGTGCCACGCCGGCGCCTCCGGGCGTCTATGAGCATCTCCTGGACGTTGCGCAGGGGCTGGCCGTCCGAGTCGGTCGCGTGCCGGGTCCACTCGCCGTCCGAGCCGAGGTGCCAGGAGGCGGTGCTGTCCGACATGCCGGTCTCCAGCATCCGGTTGAGGGCCGCCCGGTGGGCCGGGTCGGTGACCCGGACCAGGGCCTCTATCCGGCGGTCGAGGTTGCGGTGCATCATGTCGGCGCTGCCGAACCAGACCTCGGGCTCACCGCCGTTGCCGAAGGCGAACACGCGCGAGTGTTCGAGGAAGCGGCCGAGGACCGAACGGACCCGGATGTTCTCCGACAGGCCCGTCACGTCCGGGCGCAGCGCGCAGATGCCGCGCACCCACACGTCGACGGGAACGCCCGCCTGGGACGCCCGGTAGCACGCGTCGATCACGGCCTCGTCGACCATCGAGTTGACCTTGATGCGGATGTAGGCGGGACGGCCGGCGCGGTGGTGCTGTATCTCCTTGTGGATACGGGAGACCAGGCCGTCGCGCAGTGACTTGGGCGCGACGAGGAGGCGGCGGTACGTCTCGCGCCGGGAGTAGCCGGAGAGGCGGTTGAACAGGTCGGAGAGGTCCGCGCCGACCTGCGGGTCCGCGGTGAGCAGGCCGAGGTCCTCGTAGAGGCGGGCCGTCTTCGGGTGGTAGTTGCCGGTGCCGACGTGGCTGTAGCGGCGTAGCGTCTCGCCCTCCTGGCGGACGACGAGCGACAGCTTGCAGTGGGTCTTCAGGCCGACCAGTCCGTAGACGACGTGGCAGCCGGCCTCCTCCAGTTTGCGGGCCCACTTGATGTTGGCGGACTCGTCGAAGCGGGCCTTGATCTCGACCAGGACGAGGACCTGCTTGCCGGACTCGGCCGCGTCGATGAGCGCGTCGACTATCGGGGAGTCGCCGGACGTCCGGTACAGCGTCTGCTTGATCGCGAGGACGTCCGGGTCGCCCGCCGCCTGCTCCAGGAAGGCCTGTACGGAGGTGGAGAAGGAGTCGTACGGGTGGTGGAGGAGTACGTCCCTGCTGCGGAGGGCGGCGAAGACGTCCGGCGCGGACGCGGACTCGACCTCGGCCAGGTCGCGGTGGGTGCCGGCGACGAACTTCGGGTACTTCAGCTCGGGCCGGTCGATGCCCGCGATGCGGAAGAGGCCGGTGAGGTCCAGGGGGCCGGGGAGCGGGTAGACCTCCGCCTCGCCGATCTTCAGCTCGCGGACGAGGAGGTCCAGGACCTCGCGGTCGACGGACTCCTCGACCTCCAGGCGTACGGGCGGGCCGAAGCGGCGCCGCATCAGCTCCTTCTCGAGGGCCTGGAGGAGGTTCTCCGCGTCGTCCTCCTCCACCTCCAGGTCCTCGTTGCGGGTGAGGCGGAAGGCGTGGTGCTCCAGGACCTCCATGCCCGGGAACAGCTCTTCGAGGTGGGCGGCGATGACGTCCTCGATGGGGACGTAGCGGCCCGGGGACGCCTCCAGGAAGCGGGAGAGCAGCGGCGGGACCTTGACGCGGGCGAAGTGGCGGTGGCCGGTCACCGGGTTGCGGACGACGACCGCGAGGTTGAGGGAGAGGCCCGAGATGTACGGGAAGGGGTGGGCCGGGTCGACCGCGAGGGGGGTGAGGACCGGGAAGATCTGGTGCCGGAAGAGAGTGAAGAGGCGGGCCTGCTCCTTCTCCGCGAGTTCGTTCCAGCGGACCAGGTGGATGCCCTCCTCGGCGAGGGCGGGGGCCACGTCCTCGTGGAAGCAGGCGGCGTGCCGGGCCATGAGCTCGCGGGAGCGGGCCCAGATCATCTCCAGCACCTCGCGGGGCTGGAGGCCGGAGGCGGAGCGGGTGGCGACGCCGGTCGCGATGCGGCGCTTGAGGCCGGCGACGCGGACCATGAAGAACTCGTCCAGGTTGCTGGCGAAGATCGCGAGGAAGTTCGCGCGCTCCAGGAGCGGGGTGTTCGGGTCCTCGGCGAGTTCGAGCACGCGTTCGTTGAACGCGAGCCAACTGCGTTCGCGGTCCAGGAAGCGGCCCTGCGGGAGCCGGGCGCCGCCGGCCTGGGACTCCTCCGACTCCTCGTACCCGTCGAGGTCCGCGTCGATGTCGGGTTCCAGGTCGGACACCGTGGCGGCCACCGTGTGCGGGCGGTGCGCGGCGATGGAGCCCACGGAGGGCTGCGTGTGCTGGACCTCTGCCTGGGTGTTCGGCTGCCTCATGAACCCATTCTTCCGCGCCGCGCGCAGGACAGGCGCGTCGGAAGGCGCGGGATGCTCTGCTCCTGGTTGCTCCGGCACGGTCGGCTTCATTCGGTGAGCGTCGCAAGGCAGTCTGAATCGATGGTTACGGGGACATGACGTGTGGGATAGCGGGGGGCCTCCGGCGGTGGTCGGGTGCCGGTGCCCGCGGCGGCGACGCGTCCGGTCGTGGGTGGGGCGGGAGAACCTCGGCTGCGATCGCGTGAACCGCTGGGCCGGGCTCGTCCGATGAGGAGACGTGAGCGAAACGAGAAGCGACGGGGAGCTGCTGCGGGCCGTCGCGGCCGATGCCGACCGGCGTGCCTTCGAGGAGCTGTACCGCAGGTACGCCCCCTGGCTGACCGCGCGCCTGCGCGGCCGCTGCGCCGACGCCGGTGTCGTCGACGACGTCGTGCAGGAGACCTTCCTCGCGGTGTGGCGCGGCAGCGCGCGCTACCGGGAGGAGGGCGACGTGGCGGGATGGCTGTGGCGGATCGGGTCCCGGCGGCTGGTCGACGTACTGCGCGGCGACGGGGCGCGGGGGCGGCTGCGGCAGGCGCTGGCCCGGTTGCGGCACCGCGACGAGGCCTCCGCCGAGGAGCGGGTGCTCGCCGGTGTCGAGCACGGCGACCTCGCCGGCGCCCTCGTACGGCTCTCACCGGAGCTGCGCGCGGTGCTCCAGGCCACCGTCGTCGACGGGCTGACCACCCGTGAGGCGGCCGTCCTGCTCGGCATCCCGCCGGGCACGGTCAAGACGCGGGCGATGCGCGCCCGCCGGCAGCTGCGGGAGGCGCTGGCATGAGTGACGAGAACAGCCGTCGCCGGGATACCTGGCACGTGGACGAGGACGATCTGCGGGCCTACGCCCGGGGCGAGCTCGCGGCGCCCGTCCTGTGGTCCGCCGACACCCACCTGACCGCCTGCGCGCACTGCCGCGGTGTGCTCGCCGAGGTGAGTGACGCCGCCGCTCTGGAGGCGGGGTGGGAACGGCTCGACGCCGAGCTGGACGCGCCCCGGCCGGGATGGTTCGAGGGGCTGCTGGTGCGGTGCGGCGTCGGTGACGGCACCGCGCGGCTGCTCGCGGCCACCCCCGTACTGCGCCGGTCCTGGCTCGGCGCGGTCCTCGCCGTGCTGCTGATGACCTTCGCCGTCGCCCTGACGGCCGGCGCCGCCCGCACGCCCACCCTGTTCCTCGCCTTCGCTCCGCTGCTGCCGCTGGCCGGGGTGGCGCTCGCCTACGGGCCCGCGCTGGATCCGACCCACGAGATGGCGGTCGTCTCGCCGATGCACGGCTTCCGGCTGCTGATGATCCGTACGGTCGCCGTGCTGGCCGTCGCGCTCGGGGTGAACGGGCTGGCGACCTTCGCCCTGCCGGGGTACGGGCTGCGCGCCCTGGCCTGGCTGCTGCCCGGGCTCGCCCTCACCGCGACCGGCCTCGCACTGACGCCCCGGCTGGGTCCGGTTCTCGCGCCATCCGCGGTCGCGGGGGCGTGGGTGGCCGTGCTGCTCGTCGCGGACGGGGCGCGCGCGGCCGAGGACGGTGCGCTGGCGCCGTTCACGGCGGCCGGGCAGGGCGTCTCCGGCGTGGTGGCCGTGCTGGGTGCCGGGCTGCTGTTCCTGTTCCGCGACCGGTTCGACGTCTTTCCGCGGGGTGCCGCGTGAGTCCCGCCTTCTTCCCTGTCCTTCGCCTGTACGGGAGTGCCGTATGAATCCCCCCACCGTTTCCGCCTCCGGGCTCAGCCTTCACTACGGCCGCACCCGCGCCCTCGACGACGTGTCGCTGCGGCTGACTCCGGGCGTCACCGGGCTGCTCGGGCCCAACGGCGCCGGGAAGACCACGTTGCTGCGCGTGCTCGCCACCGCCGTGCCCGCCGACCGCGGCGCCTTCACCGTGCTCGGGCACGACCCCGGGACCGCGAGCGGGCGGCAGGAGGTGCGGCGGCGGCTCGGGTACCTGCCGCAGACGCCCGGCTTCCATCCGGACTTCACCGCTTTCGAGTTCGTCGACTACGTCGCGATCCTCAAGGAGCTGACGGATCGTGGCGCTCGCCATCGTGAGGTGCGGCGGGTGCTGGAGGAGGTCGACCTGGGCGGAGTGCGCGGGCGGAAGATCAAGAGGCTGTCCGGGGGAATGCGGCAGCGGGTGGCGCTCGCGGCCGCGTTGGTGGGGGACCCCGGTTTCCTGGTGCTCGACGAGCCGACCGTCGGGCTGGACCCGGAACAGCGGATGCGGTTCCGGGAGCTGATCGCCGGGGCGGGAGAAGGGCGGACCGTGCTGCTGTCCACCCACCAGACCGAGGACGTGGCGATGCTCTGCCACCGGGTGGTGGTCATGGCCGCCGGCGCCGTGCGGTTCGACGGGACCCCGGCCGAGCTGACCGCGCGGGCCGCCGGGCGCGTGTGGAGCAGTACGGAGCGGGACGCGGGCGCGAAGGCCGGGTGGCGTACCGGTACCGGGTCGTTCCGGAACGTGGGTGATCCGCCCGCCGGAGCGCAGCTGGTCGACCCCACCCTGGAGGACGGCTACCTGCTCGCCCTCGACGGCGCCGACGCGGAGGTGGCCGCATGAGCGCCGTACTCACCGTGACCCCGTCCGCCGTGGAGACCGGGCCGCGCGGCGGCGCGCGGGCGGTGCTCGCCCTGGCCCGGTGCGAGGCGCGCCGGTTGCTGCTGAGCATCCCCGTCGTCGTCGCCTTCGTGGCGTACGTCGCGTGGATCGTCTGGCGTACGCGGAGCTCCTGGGACGGCTATCCGGCGTTGCAGGACGTCGACCGCGCCACCCAGAGCATGCCGATGCTCGTCGGCCTCGCCGTCCTGCTGTCCGCCAGCTTCGCCGTCCTGCGCTCCGAACGGCACGGCACCGAACAGCACTTCGCCGTGCTGGTGGTGGCGCCCTGGCGGCGTACGGCGGCCCACGCGCTGTCCGTCGTACCGGCCGTCCTGCTCACCGCGGTGTGCGTGGCCGGCCAGTTCGCCTGGGAGGCGTCCAAGCCGGGCGCGATCGGGCACGGTTCACCGGCCGAGCTGCTCGTCGGGCCGCTGACGGTGCTGCTGTTCGGGACCCTCGGGGTGCTGCTGGCCCGGGTGGTCCGGTCGGCGCTCGCCGCGCCCCTGGTCGTGGTCCTGCTGCTGTTCACGCTCGTCCTGGGCACGGCACCGGGCGGCGCGAGCGGGCTGTCCTGGCTGGCGCCGGTCGTCGCCGAGGCCAGCTCCGGCACCCTGCCCTCCGACCTGCTGGGACGGCCCGCCGCCTGGCACGCCCTCTACCTGGCGGGCGCGGCCCTGTGCGCCGCCTTCCTCGCGGTGCTCCTCGCCGGTGCGCGGAACCTGGCCGTCCGGGCGGGCGTCGTCCTGACCCTCGCACTGGCGGTGACGGGCGGCGTCATGCAGGCCGGGGGCGCGGCGCCGTCACCGGAGCTGACCGCGGCCCGCGAACGCGCCTCGGTGCGCCCCGAGCCGACCTGCGTCGAGCACGGCCGGTCGACGTACTGCGCCTTCCCCGAGTGGGGGCCCCGCACCGGCACCTGGGCCGGGGTCGTCGACCGGGTCCAGTCCCTCGCGGGCGGCTCCGCGCACGACCGGCGCCTCGTCGTACGGCAGCGGATCGACGCCCGGTACGGGCTGGACGGCGACGCCGCCATCCCCGCGCTGACCGACGCCCATCAGGTGACCGTGGGCACCGCCTGGGGCGGCAACCGGGTACCCGAGTTCTCCAGCGCCGTCGCCGCGGTCCTCGTCGCGGGCACGGAGGCGGCGGGCAGCGAGATCTGCGACGGACGGATGGTCACCCTCATGTGGCTGTCCCTGAGCTGGCAGGACGACCCGATGAACGCCCTGCGCCGGGTCCGCCTCGACGACAGTGTGAAGGGCTCCGCGATCGTCCTGTCGCCCACCGACCCGCTGACCATGACGGAGGGGCAGACGGACGTCGTACGGCGCCTGCTGGAGAAGCCGGACCCCGGTGTCGGGGACCGGGTGAAGGCGCACTGGGCCGAGCTGACCGCGCCGGGTGTCACGACCGCCCGGGCCGCCGAACTCCTGGGCGTGGCCGGGCCGGACAAGGCGGACTCGTGCGAGGAGTGACGCGGTCCCTGATCGGCCCGGTGTGGCGCACGCTGCCGTGGCGGGCCCTGGCGGCGGCCGGGACCCTCGGACTGCTGCTCGCCGGTACGCCGGTCGTCCTCGGCGCGGAGCCGAACTCCTGGCAGACGCTCACCCTGCTGCGGGGCACCGCCCTGATCGGCGCGCTCGGCCTGGCCTTCCTTTTGGACGACCCGGCACGCCACCTCACCGCCCCCGTCCCGACCCGGCGCCCGCTGCGGCAGGCGCTGCGGGTGGCCCTGGTCGCGCCGCTCGCCGCGCTGTGGTGGACGGCCGTACTGCTGCTCGCTCCCCCGGCGTCCCGGCCCCCGGCCGGCGGCATCACCGTGGAGGCGGCGGTACTGGGCGCGCTGGCGCTCGCCGGTGCCGCGGCGGCGGTACGGCTGACGGACGAGGCGCGGCCGGGGCCGTCCGTCGCGGCCGCCCTGCTGCTGGCGGCGGTCCTCACGCCGCTGCTGGCGCCGGAGAGCTGGGCCTTGTTCGTGCTGCCCGACGACCCGCGGTGGCAGGCGGCGCACGACCGGTGGGCGGTGCTGCTCGCGGCGGTGGCCGTGGCGTGGGCGGCCTGCGGGCCGGAGCCGGCGGGGCGGCGGCGGGGGAGGCGGCCCCGCGCGGTCGCCGGACCGGTCTAGGGCCGGTCGCCCCGCGACTCCGGCATGACCCCGACGACCGGCCCCAGGACCGGAACTCAGGTCTCCGTGCGGTACATCAGGTCCGTCTCGTGGGTGACGAAGCCGAGGCGCTCGTAGACGGACACCGCCGCCTTGTTGTCGGCGTCGACGTACAGCATCGCCGTGGGCAGCCCCTGCTCCGCCAGGTGCCGCAGGCCGATCGTGGTCAGCGCCTTGCCCAGGCCGCCGCCCTGGACGTCGGGGCGGATGCCGAGGACGTACACCTCACCGAGCCGCTCCTCGGCGTGCACCTTGGTCCAGTGGAAACCGATCAGCTCGCCGTCCCGCTCGGCCAGGAAGAACCCCGCCGGGTCGAACCAGGCCTCGGCCGCGCGGTCGTCGAGGTCCCGCTGGGTGAGGGAGCCCTGCTCCGGGTGGTGGGCGAAGGCGGCGGCGTTGACCGCGAGCCACGCCGTGTCGTCCCGCCCCGGCACGAAGGTCCGTACGGTCACGCCCTCGGGCAGACGCGGATCGGGCAGCTCCAGGCCGGCCAACGGGCGGCGCATCTGACGCAGTTCGCGGAACAGGGTCAGACCGAGCACCTGTGCGAGATGCCGGGCGGCGGAGTGGCCGCCGTGCGCCCAGACCCGCAGCCGCTTGCCGGAGGCGGCGAGCAGCGCGGAGCCCAGCGCCCGCCCGTGTCCCTGGCCCCGGTGCGAGGGGTGGACGACCAGCTCGGCGGCCGGGGGTTCGATCGGGTCGGTGCCCTCCAGCTGGGCGTAGCCGACGAGTTCGCCGCCGTTCACGGTGAGCAGCAGGTGCGCGATGCCCTCCCGTGCGGGGCCGCGCAGTTGCAGCCGTCCCTGCTCGGACACGGCCTGCTGCCCGTCGTTGCGGGCGGCCTCGGTGAGCAGGGCGAGGACGGCGTCGGTCTGCTCCGGGGTGAGTTCGGCGAGGGTCTCGATCGAGCGGGGGCGGCCGGGCTGCACGGTGTCGTCGCTGGTCATGCGTACGAGGGTAAGGGGCGGGTGCGGCAAAGCGGCGGCAGTCGCGGGAGTCGGGCCGGCGGGGGAGGTACACCAGGATGTAACCCGTCACCCCCTGTCGCGCTACGCGCGTTGACTCTAGGCTGCTGCGCCGACGAGCCGTCTCCTCAGCGGCTCGCGCTCACGCACACCCACAGGGGGGCGCATGCCAGCCACAGCACAGTCGCACCAACCGCGCCGCAGACGCCGCGCGACCCGTCTCCTCGCCGCCGCCGCCACGGTCGTCACCGCCGGCGCGCTCGCCGCCGCGACGCTCCCGGCATCGGCGACCGCGGGCGAGAACCACCGCGGCGACGGCGGTCACGGGCACGGCCACGGCCGCTACCAGGACGTCCAGCTCCTCTCCTTCAACGACCTGCACGGCAACCTGGAGCCCCCGGCCGGCTCCTCCGGCCGGGTCACGGAACTCCAGCCGGACGGCACGACGAAGACGGTCGACGCGGGCGGCATCGAATACCTCGCCACGCACCTCCGCGAGGCCCGCGAGGGCAACCGCTACTCCATCACCGCCGCAGGCGGCGACATGGTCGGCGCGTCCCCCCTCCTCTCCGGCCTCTTCCACGACGAGCCGACCATCGAGGCGCTGAACAAGCTCGACCTGGACGTGACGAGCGTCGGCAACCACGAGTTCGACGAGGGCGCCAGGGAACTGGCCCGCCTCCAGAACGGCGGCTGCCACCCCACCGAGGGCTGCTACACGGACAAGGAGTTCGAGGGCGCCGACTTCCCGTACCTGGCGGCGAACGTCCTGGACGAGAAGACCAAGAAGCCCATCCTGAAGCCCTACTGGGTGTGGAAGCACAAGGGCGTCAAGGTCGGCTTCATCGGTGTGACCCTGGAGGGGACCCCGGACATCGTCTCGGCGGAGGGCGTCAAGGGCCTCTCCTTCAAGGACGAGGTCGAGACGATCGACAAGTACGCCAAGGTGCTCCAGCGCCAGGGCGTGAAGTCGATCGTCGCCCTGGTCCACGAGGGCGGCTTCCCGGCCTCGTCCTCCTACAACTACGACTGCGACTCCCCGGGCGCCGGCGACGGCATCTCCGGCCCGATCGCCGACATCGCCAAGAACGTCACCCCGCAGGTCGACGCGCTGGTCACCGGCCACACCCACGCGGCGTACGTCTGCACGATCCCCGACCCGGCGGGCAAGCCCCGCATGGTCACGTCGGCCTCGTCCTTCGGCCGCCTCTACACGGACACGACGCTGACCTACGACCGCGCGACGGGTGACATCGCCCGTACGGCCGTGAAGTCGGCGAACCACGTGGTGACGCGGGACGTCCCGAAGGCGCCGGACATGACCCGGCTGATCGACAAGTGGAGCACCCTCGCCGCCCCGATCGGCAACCGCCCCATCGGCTACATCTCCGGCGACATCAACCGGGACGGCACCGAGTCCCCGCTCGGCGACCTGATCGCCGACGCGCAGCTGGCCTACGGCAGGGCACAGGACCCGGAGACCGACCTGGCCCTGATGAACCCCGGCGGGATCCGCGCCCCGCTGACGTACGCGTCCACGGGCAACGAGGGCGACGGCGTCGTCACCTACGCCGAGGGCTTCACCGTCCAGCCCTTCGCCAACACGGTGAATCTCAAGGACTACACGGGCGCCCAGCTGATCCAGATCCTCAAGGAGCAGGTGAGCGGCCCGAACGAGGCGGCCCCGAAGATCCTCCAGATCTCGTCCGGCCTCACCTACACGCTGGATCTGACCAAGACCGGCGCGGACCGCGTGGTCACGGACTCCATCCGCCTCAACGGCTCGCCGGTCGACGAGAACGCCACCTACCGCGTCGCGTCCAACAGCTTCCTCGCGGGCGGCGGCGACGGCTTCCCCACGCTGGGCGAGGGCGCGAACGAACTGGTCGGCGCGGACGACCTGACGGCGCTGGAGCAGTACCTGACGGCCAACTCGTCGGCGACCGACCCGATCACCCCGCCGGCGGCTGACCGGATCACGGTCGTGCGGTAGCCGAACCTGCCGAAGCGAGTACACATCGGCATGTGATGTTCGCGCCGCGCTCATATGGGCGCGGCGCGAACAGTTGGTCCGGGAGTGTCACCGCGATCGACTGTCACCATCCGCGACGCGTTCGCCCCGGCTGACCGCGATCCGGAGCAGATCCGCGAGCGCCTCCGTCGCCCTGGCCAACGCGAACCGCACCGCCCGCTCCCCGGCCTTCCGGTCGGCAAGCACGGCCCTGGACCCCGCGAGCACCTGCTCGCCCGAGTTCAACTGGGCCGCCTCGATGTCATCGGCGAGACGTGAGAGCCGGCTCTGCCCGCTGTCGGTACTCAGGTAGCAGGGCTTGCCTTCGGGGGTGGTCCAGGGGAGGAGACGGAGCGGGGGAGTGGGCATGGCTGTCCCTTCGATAGCGACGAGCAGCGGTGATTACGCTTCGTGCCTCGATCGTCACTGGTCGCGCGTACGCTGCGGAAGGGGTCAGGTGTTGCCTGGCTGGCAGACAACGGAAGGAGCGAGGTGGCCGAACACCCGCTCGGGGACGGGCAGTCGAGACGTGCGGAGCTGGGTGGCACGCTCCGGATGCTGCGTGACAAGGCGGGCAAGTCACTCGGGCAGCTGGCTGAGGAGACCTCGTACGACAAGAGCTATCTGTACCGCTTGGAGAAAGGGGAACGGCTCTCCAAACGGGCGGTGATGGAGGACCTCGACAGGTATCACGGCACCGGTGACCTGCTGGTCCGCCTCTGGCGCGACGCGCGCCAGGAGGTCGTCAAGGACAAGTACAAGGCGTTCATGGAACTGGAAGCGACGGCTCGGGTGATGTGGCTGTTCCAGCTCCGGGTCCCGGGCCTGTTGCAGACCGAGGACTACGCCCGGGCAGTGTTGTCGGGAGCCCGGACAACGGCAGGCAACAGTGAGGCAGTCGAGGAGCAGGTTGCTCTGCGCCTGGGGCGGCAGGAACTGCTGCATCGACAACCGGAGCCGAGTATCCGCGTGATATTGGACGAAGGGGCGCTGCGGCGGCCTGTTCCGGACAGGACGGTGTGGAGGGACCAGCTCTCGCATCTGGTGAACGCGGCAGAACTGCCCACGGTCGCGCTTCAGGTATTGCCCTACGCGGCTGGTGTGCACGACCTCATGGACAGTCACCTCTGGCTCCTGTGGCAACGGGTCGGCGACCCCGTTGCCTACGTGGAAGGCAACGGCTTTGGCGAGTTGATCGACGATCCGGACAAGGTTCTGTCCTTTCGCTTGTCCTACGATCTGGTCAGGGACGCGGCTCTGACCCCGGTGGAGTCGATGGCGTTCATCAAGGGCCTTCTGGAGGAGCGCAAATCATGAACCGACTCCCTGACCTCACCGCCGCGACCTGGCGCAAGTCCTCCTACAGTGACGGGGGCGGCACGAACTGCGTCGAGGTCGCCGACGGTCACCCCGGCCTCGTCCCCGTGCGCGACACCAAGGTGCCGGACGGGCGGGTGCTGGTCTTCGGGGCGACGTCGTGGGGGGCATTCGTGGCCCGGCTGAAGGCATAGCCACTCGGGCCGAGCCGGGCCGGTACCCGGACGCCCGCCCGCCTGGGTGACGCGACGGCGGAGTCAACCGGGGCGAGGGCCGTAGGCACCTTCGGGTGAAGGAAGCGACGGACGGCGGCCTCCTGGCCGTGGCGCGACTATGGTGGGGTCATGGCAGAGAACACGACCATTCAGGTGTCACGCCAGGCCCGTGACCACCTCGCGCAGGTCGCCAAGGAGCGAGGCATGACCCTCGGCCAGCTCGTCGAGCAGCTGGCCTCGGAGCAGCCGACGGCGGAGCAGATCGCGGAGCGGGTGGCGGCCGATCGGCAGGTCGTTCGTGACGTCGTCGGCGTAGCGATCAGCGACGAGGAATTCGACCGGGCGCCCGACGTGCTCGGGAACATCTATCGGATCGCCGCCGAGAAGGTCCGCATGGCCCGAGGCGCCGCCGCGTGATCATTCTGGACACCAGCGCGACCCGTGCCCTCGCGGACGGCCACAAGACGCTGAACCTGCTCGCCGGAAACATGGCTCGTACGCCGGGCGATCTGCTCCGCATTCCCGCTCTCTGCCTCGTGCAGGCGGAGTCGGAGGAAGCGGGGGCGGGCGGACGGGTACTGGCCTTCTCGTCGGTGGTCGTCGACGACCTGGACACGGCCGGGTCGGTCACCGTCGGCACCATGATCCGCGACGGGTACGGAGGCGCGGACACCTGTCACGCCCTGTACTGCGCGCTGCCCCGCCCCGAGTTCACGGGCATGTCCATCCTCCTCACGGACCGGGAGGACGCTTATCCCCCCGGCGTCGTCACCGTCGACATCGACTCCCCCGGCATGCTCGGCTACCACTGACCCCCGCCGGCCGCGTCCGCCTCCGGCGGCGGTACCGGCGCCCCCGGCAGCCGTACGGTCGCCACCGTTCCGCCGTCACCGTCCTCCGCCGGAGTCAGGCTCACCGCGCCTCCCGCCTGCTGCACCGTCCGGGCCACGATCGACAGGCCGAGTCCCGAGCCGGGCAGGGCGCGGGCGCTCGGGGAGCGCCAGAAGCGGTCGAAGACGTGGGGGAGTTCCTCGGCGGGGATGCCGGGGCCGTGGTCGCGGACGGTGAGGACGCCGTCGGCGAGGCGTACGTCGACGGTGCCGGACTCGGGACTGAACTTCACCGCGTTGTCCAGGATGTTGACGACCGCGCGTTCCAGGGCCGCCGGTTCCGCCCGTACGTACCAGGGCCGCACGTCGGCCGTGATGGTCAGCTCGGGGCCGCGCAGGCGGGCGCGGCGCAGGGCCGACTCGACGGCGTCGTGCCAGGCGAGGATGCGGGTGCGGCCCTCGTGCTGGCCGGTGTCGGGGCGGGAGAGTTCCTGGAGGTCGCCGATCAGGGCGGCCAGCTCCGTCATCTGGGCCTTGACCGAGGCGAGGAGCGCCTTGCGGTCCGCCTCGGGGATCGGGCGGCCGGTCTCCTCGCTGCGGGAGAGGAGTTCGATGTTGGTGCGGAGAGAGGTGAGGGGGGTGCGCAGTTCGTGGCCGGCGTCGGCGATGAGCTGTTGTTGCAGGTCACGGGAGCTGGCCAGGGACGAGGTCATGCTGTTGAAGGAGCGCGAGAGGCGGGCGATCTCGTCCTCGCTGTCGTCCTCCACGGGGATGCGGACGGTGAGATCCTCGGTGCGGGCCACGTGTTCCACGGCCCGGGTCAGTTCGTCGACGGGGCGCAGGCCGGTGCGGGCCACCCACAGGCCGGCGGCGCCGGCGCCGACGACTCCCGCGCCCGCGACGAAGACGAGCACCAGCGCGAGGTTGCTGAGGCTCCTGTTCACCTCGTTCAGTGGTCGCGCGGCGGAGGCGGCCACGCCCAGCTCGGGCAGCACGCTGTAGGTGTAGACGCGGTACTGGGCGCCGTCGGCCCCCTTGACGTCGTGCAGCGCGTCGGTGGCCCTGCCCTCGGCCACGGCGTGGTCGGCGTCGGTGAGGGGGACCTCCTCCGTGCCGATGATCAGGCAGCTTCCGCCCGTGCCGTCGACGAGCTGTACGGACGACCCGAGGGGATTCTTCTCGTGCGTGACGGGGTCGTGGGCGCACTGGCCGGTGCGCAGGTTGACGTACTGGCTCACCTGGTCCTTGCTCATGCGGTTCGCCTTCAGGGCCTCGTCCAATGAGCTGACCAGCACGCTCTTCACCACGAACCAGCACGCCACCGCGGCCGCCGTCACGGCGAACGCCACCGACGCGGCCACCAGCAGCGCCAGGCGCGACCGGAGAGGGAGCGCCCGGAAGCGGCGAACCAGCCTTCTCACTCCGCGCCGCCCTGCCGGAGCACGTAGCCGACGCCGCGGACCGTGTGGACGAGGCGCGGCTCGCCGGCCGCCTCGGTCTTGCGGCGCAGGTACATGACGTACACGTCGAGGGAGTTGGACGACGGCTCGAAGTCGAAGCCCCAGACCGCCTTGAGGATCTGCTCCCGGGTGAGGACCTGGCGCGGGTGTGCCATGAACATCTCGAGGAGGGTGAACTCCGTGCGGGTCAGTTCCACCGGGCGCCCGGCCCGCACGACCTCCCGCGTCGCCAGGTCCATGGTCAGGTCGGCGAAGGTGAGGGTGTCGTCGTTGTCGGCACCGGCCTCCACGGCCGCCGCGTAGGAGCTGCGGCGCAGCAGGGCGCGGATGCGGGCGAACAGCTCGTCCAGTTCGAAGGGCTTGACCAGGTAGTCGTCGGCGCCGGCGTCCAGGCCGGTCACCCGGTCGCCGACCGTGTCGCGGGCCGTCAGCATCAGGATGGGGGTGACATCGCCCGCGCCGCGGATGCGCCGGGCGGCGGTCAGGCCGTCCATGCGGGGCATCTGGATGTCGAGGACGACCAGGTCGGGCCGGTACGCCGCCGCCTTCTCCAGGGCGTCGGCGCCGTCGACGGCGACCTCGGTGTCGTACCCCTCGAAGGCGAGGCTGCGCTGGAGGGCTTCGCGGACCGCCGGCTCGTCGTCGACGATCAGGATGCGCTGGGTGTCACGGTCGCGGTCGCCATCTGCGGGGCTCATGGGCTCGGATTCCTCGGAATTCTCGGATGCGGTGTCGGGTGACGGCTGCGGGCGTCTTCAGCGTCGCATGTTCGCATCGGCCTCGGGCCGCCCGCTCAGCCGTCGGCGCCCGCTCGCAGCTCGGGCAGGTCGGCCTTCACCGTGTTGATCGGGATGGCGAAGCCGAGGCCGACGCTTCCGGCACCGGCGGAGGACTCGGCCGACGAGTACATCGCGGAGTTGATGCCGATGATGTTGCCGTTCATGTCGATCAGCGCGCCGCCGGAGTTGCCCGGGTTGAGGGACGCGTCGGTCTGGATCGCCTTGTACGTCGTCGTGGACGAGCCGGTGTCGCCGTTGAACTCCTGACCGCCGAACTCGAACGGCCAGCCGCCCCCCTGCTGCTGTTGCTGTTGCTGCCGGCCCTCGTCGGTCGAGACGGTCACGTCACGGTCCAGGGCGGAGACGATGCCGCTGGTCACGGTGCCGGTGAGGCCTTCCGGGGAGCCGATCGCGACTACCTGGTCGCCGACCCCGACGCCGTCGGAGTCGCCGAGGGTCGCGGCCTTCAGACCCGAGGCGTCCTCCAGCTTGATCAGCGCCAGGTCCTTGCTGCTGTCGGTGCCGACGACCCGGGCGGTGTACTGCTTGCCGTCGCTGGTCCTGACCTTGACGGACGAGGCGCCGGAGACGACGTGGTTGTTGGTGATGATCTCGCCGTCACCGGTGATGATCACGCCGGAACCGGTGGAGGAACCGGCGTTCGAGGTGGCGCTGATCTCGACGATGCTCGGGCTGACCGACTCGGCGACCCCGGCGACCGTGCCCTTCTGGCCGGTGGGCACCACGCTGGTGCTGGTGGCGCTGGAGGCGACGGTGTCGCTGCCGGTCAGCTCCTGGATGCCGTACGCGGTGCCGCCGCCGACGGCCGCCGCGACGATCGCCACGGCCGCGAGCAGGGCGACGGGGCCGCGACGACGGGACGTGCGCTTCCTGTGCGGCTGCTCGGGCTGTCCGTCCTGGAAGAAGGCGGCGGGCGGCTGCGCCGGCGGGGGCGGCCACTCGGGGTCGACGGGAGAGGAGGCGTGCTGCTGGGCGCCCTGGTACGGGTTCTCGTACGGGTTCTCTTGCGCGTGCTCGTACTCGCCGTTGCGGCGGAGGCTCTCGGTCATGTTCATGAGCTTTCCGCCCCCGGATGAGAGCGGCCTGAGTGCTGCCTGAGAAGCCCGGCAGAACCTCGTATGCCCGATATAAAGCCACCCGATGCAAGAGCCGGAAGCCGTGCGGTGCGGCTACGCGCAGCCGCAGGACTGCCGGACCACCAGGCGTGACGGGAAGACCTTCAGCCGCTCCCGCCGCGAGCCCGCCACTCGCAGACCGTCGTCCAGGACCAGGTCCACCGCCTCCCGCGCCATCGCCGACCGGTCCGAGGCGACCGTCGTCAGCGGCGGGTCCGCCAGGCCGGCTTCCTTGATGTCGTCGAAGCCGGCCACGGCCAGCTCGCCGGGTACGTCGATGCGCAGCTCACGGGCCGCGCGCAGCAGGCCGATCGCCTGGTCGTCGGTGGAGCAGAAGATCGCGGGCGGGCGCTGTGCCCCGGAGAGCAGCTCCAGCCCCACGCGGTACGCGTCGTAGCGGTTGTACGGCGCCTCGAAGAGCCGCCCCTCGGTGGAGAGCCCGGCCTCCTTCATCGCGCGCCGCCAGCCCTCGACGTGGTCGGAGACCGGGTCGCCGACGGACGGGGTCTCGGCGGTGCCGCCCATACAGGCGACGTACTCGTACCCGTGCTCCAGCAGGTGGCGCACGGCGAGCTGGGCGCCGTCCAGGTCGTCGGTGACGACGGCGACGTCGTCGATGGCCTCGGGGCGCTCGTGCATGAGGACGACGCGGGCGTCCCAGGCCTCGATCTCGGCGGCGGCCAGGTCGTTCAGGGCGTGGCTGACCAGGATGAGGCCCGAGACGCGCATCCCGAGGAACGCGCGCAGGTAGTGCGCCTCGCGCTCGCCGGCGTAGTCGGAGTTGCCGACGAGGACCATTTTCCCGCGCTCGGCGGCGGCCCACTCGACCGCGTGCGCCATCTCCGCGAAGAAGGGCTGGCGCGCGTCCGGCACGATCAGCCCTATGAGGTCCGTGCGCCGCGACGCCATGGCCTGGGCGACCCGGTCCGGCCGGTACCCCAGTTCCTTGATCGCGGCGAGGACACGCTCGCGCGTGGCCGGGGCGACCGGCCGGGGTCCGTTGTTGATGACATAGCTGACGACGGCGGTGGAAGTCCCCGCCAGTCGCGCCACGTCATCCCGAGTCACCTTGGCCACGCGCGGAGTCTACGCGGATGGATCCGCCCCGGGCAGGGCGTATCACACCTTGGTTGACGCCTCTTCCACCGCGGTGTCCGCCTGCGCCTCCGGCCGGGCTCCGGCCTTCGCCTTGGCGTCCTCCGCGCGCTCCCCCTTCTCGGGCTTCTCCGGCGTGACGAAGCGGTAGCCGACGTTGCGGACGGTGCCGATCAGCGACTCGTGCTCGGGGCCGAGCTTGGCGCGCAGCCGCCGTACGTGCACGTCGACCGTGCGGGTGCCGCCGAAGTAGTCGTAGCCCCAGACCTCCTGGAGCAGCTGGGCGCGGGTGAAGACCCGGCCCGGGTGCTGGGCGAGGTACTTGAGCAGCTCGAACTCCTTGAAGGTCAGGTCCAGGATCCGGCCCTTGAGCTTGGCGGAGTACGTCGCCTCGTCCACGGACAGGTCGCCGTTGCGGATCTCCATGGGGGAGTCGTCGCCGCCGATCTGCTGGCGGCCCATGGCCAGCCGCAGCCGGGCCTCGACCTCGGCCGGGCCGGCGGTGTCCAGCAGCACGTCGTCGATGCCCCAGTCGGCGGTGACGGCGGCGAGGCCGCCCTCGGTGACGACGAGGACGAGTGGACAGCCGAGGCCGGTGGAGCGCAGCAGCTGGCACAGGCTGCGGACCTGCGGTAGATCACGGCGTCCGTCGACGAGGATGACGTCGGCGCCGGGGGTGTCGACGAGGGCGGGGCCCTCCGCCGGCGCGACACGGACGTTGTGCAGCAGCAGGCCGAGGGCGGGAAGCACCTCCGTCGACGGCTGGAGGGCGTTGGTCAGGAGCAGCAGAGAACTCATCGCGCCCCACCTGCCTGGGTCGTCTTACGGTCGTGCACGGTTCGCTCGCCCATAACGTCTGGTTCCTCCTCGGTCCCTGCGAGGACGTTTACGGCACTGCTTCGTACAGGTGCGGATCCCGTGCCCGTGGGGCCCGCTGTGGGTCCGGGAGGTGAACGCCCGACGACTGCCCGGCGGCGCTCCTGGAAGCACAAAAGGACCCGGGGGCTACGTTGCCCGAGTCCTCTGCCCAGCAGAATAGCCGACATGAGCAACCGACCGGCAGGTCATGTGGCGCGTTCCACCGACCGTCCGCATCCCGAGACGCCCCAAAGGACGCCGCGCCGCACGCCCTCACGCACCTTCCTGCGCACGTCCGACGGGGTCCGGATCGACGCCGTGTACGAGCCGGGAGCGGGCGGTCGCGACGCCCCTGACCTGGTGTTCGTCATCGCGCACGGCTTCACCGGCGACGCCGACCGGCCCCACGTACGGCGGATCGCGGAGGCGTTCGGGCGCTACGGCGCGGTGGTCACGTTCTCCTTCCGGGGCCACGGTGCCTCCGGCGGACGTTCCACCGTCGGTGACCGCGAGGTGCTCGATCTGGCGGCGGCGGTCACCTGGGCGCGCGGCTTCGGGCACGCGCGCGTGGTGACCGTCGGCTTCTCCATGGGCGGCTCGGTGGTGCTGCGGCACGCCGCGCTGTACGGCGGCGCCGACGGCGAACGCGGCGACGGCGGCAGACGCGGGGGTGACGGCAGAGGCGTGGGTGACGGTGACGGCGGTGGTGACAGGGACGCCCGCACGGACGCCGTCGTGTCGGTGAGCGCCCCCGCCCGCTGGTACTACCGGGGTACTGCGCCCATGCGCCGGCTGCACTGGCTGGTGATGCGGCCCGCCGGGCGCCTGGTGGGCCGCTACGGCATGCGCACCCGTATCCATCACCGGGACTGGGACCCGGTGCCGCTGTCGCCGGTGGAGGCGGTGCCGCGGATCGCGCCGACGCCCCTTCTCGTCGTGCACGGCGACCGGGACGGGTATTTTCCCGTCGACCACCCCCGGATGCTGGCCGAGGCGGCCGGTGACCACGGCGAACTCTGGCTGGAGCCCGGCATGGGCCACGCCGAGCACGCGTCGGACGACGCCCTGCTGCGCCGCATCGGCGACTGGGCCGTGTCCCGGGCGGGCTAGCCTGACGGTGTTCACCGCCGATCGACACGGACGCCGATCGGCACCGGCGACGAAGGATCCAGATGGCAAAGGTCACGGTGCGCTACTGGGCCGCCGCGAAGGCCGCGGCGGGAGTGGCCGAGGAGCCGTACGAGGCGGCCACGCTCGCCGACGCGCTCGGCGCGGTGCGCGAGCGGCACCCCGGCGAACTCACGCGCGTACTGCTGCGCTGCTCGTTCCTCGTCGACGGCGACCCCGTGGGCACGCGCGCGCACGAGACGGTACGGCTGGCCGACGGCGGCACGGTCGAGGTCCTCCCGCCGTTCGCAGGAGGGTGAGCGATGACCAACCAGCCGCATCAGCCGCATCAGCAGTACGGGCAGAATCAGCCGTACGAGGGATATGAGGCGTACGAGGGATGGCAGCAGGGGCAGTCGGAGTACGACGCCCAGGCGTGGCCCGCGCACCAGCAGCCTCAGGGGCAGCAGGCGTATCAGGACGGGCCGGGCTACGAGGACCCGGACGCCGCCCAGTACACGCAGCAGTGGCAGGGGCAGACCTGGGAGACCCAGGTGCAGCCGCCGGTATCCGCGGAGGAGACGGCGTACCTGCCGCCGCAGGCCCCGAACGGATACCCGGAGCCGACGGGCACGCCGTACGGAACGACCGGTTCCTACGCGCCGCAGCAGCCACACCCGCAGCCGCAGCCACACCCGCAGCCTCACTCGTACCCGCAGCCGTACCCGTCACAGCCGCAGGCGTACGCCCCCCAGGCCCACGCTCAGCCCCAGCCCCAGCCCCAGTCCCAGCCCCAGCCCCAGCCGTACGAACCCGCGGCTCCGGCCCCGGCCCCGGCCCCCGCTCCCGCCGTCGCTGAGCCCGCGCCCTCCTCCGACGCGCCCGGTTACGGCCCCTCGACCCTCGCCGGGAACACGCGGGTCACCGACGCGCAGCGCGCCCGCGCCGAGGGGCGTTCGCCGATCATCGACCCGGGGATACAGCCGGCCGGGCTCACGGCGCTGCTCGGGCTGCTGCTGGCGGGCGGGGCGGCGCTGGGTACGTACGCCCTCCTGGTTCCGCTCGTCGTCCTCCAGGCCGTCACCGCGGCGGGCTGGTTCCGCCTGAACGGCATGTGGCCCGCCCGGCAGGGCATCGCGCTGGGCTTCGCGGGCGCGCTCGCCGCCGACGCGGCGATGCTGGTGTCGGACCGCTCCCCGGCGGCGATCCTCGGCACGCTCGGGGTGTGGGTGCTGCTGTCCCTCGTACTGCAACTGCGTTCGCACGCCGACCCCGACGAGCGGATGTACGGCCTGCTCGCGACCGTCGCCGCGGCGGCCCTGGCGATCGTCGCGGGCGGATACCTCGCCGCCGACGCGGACGCGGTGGCGGTCGGCGCGATCGCGGTGGCCGTGGCCGTCGTGGCCCGCGCCCTGCCGCTGCCGGCGCGGGTGTCCGTGGTCGTCGCGCTGCTCGCGGCGGCCGGTGCGGGGATCGCGGTCGGCTCGATGACGGACTTCGGGACGTCCGGGGCGCTGCTCGGGGCGGGCGCGGCGGTGTGCGCGCTGATCGGCCACCGGGTGGCGGCCTACGACTACCCCTCCCGGTTCGTCCACTTCACCGCGGGCGTGGCCCTGCCGCTCGCGGCGGCGGCACCGGCGGTGTACGTGCTCGGCAGGGCCCTCGCCTGATCCGCCCCCGGGCTGGACGCCTCCGACCGGGAAGGCGTCCGCCGGGGCCGGGCGTTTCCCACCGCACGGGCCCTCGCGCGAGCCACGCCACCGCACAGGCTCCCGCACCGGCGCTGCACCGGCCCCGTACGGGCCCCGTACGGGCCCCGTACGGGCCCTCGCACCCCTGTCACAGCTGATCGACAAAACCCCGGCGGCCCCGCCCGGCCGCGTTACCCTCGCGCTGGACGGCCGCAGGTCGTCGGGGACCGCCGTCGTTGACCGCCCAGGGTTGGGGAACACCGCATGCGTGCACTGCGAATACTGCTGATCGTCGTCGTGATCCTGGGCGGGCTCTTCGTGATCGCGGACCGTGTGGCGGTCAACTTCGCCGAGGACGAGGTGGCGGACAAGCTGCGGAGCACCGAGAACCTGCCCTCGACACCCGACGTCTCCATCAACGGCTTCCCCTTCCTCACCCAGGTCGCCGGCGGCGAGCTGGACGACGTCGAGATCGGCATCGACGACTACGAGGCGTCCACCGGCAACGGCGGCGAGAAGATCCTCATCGACCACCTGCGCGCGAACATGAAGGGCGTCGAGTTCTCCGGCGACTACAGCTCCGCCACCGCGGCCACCGCCACCGGCACCGCGACCGTCGGCTACGACGAGCTGATGAAGGCCACCAAATCCGAGCCCACGGACATCGCGCCCGGTATCACCGCCAAGGTCGTCGGCCTCTCCGACGGCGGCAACGGCAAGATCAAGGTGTCGCTCCAGGCCACGGTGCTCGGTGTCGAGGTGCCCGAGCCGGTCGAGGTGCTCAGCTCGGTCACGGTCAAGGACAACGACGTGGAGGTCGTCGCCGACGGCCTGCCGGAGATCGGCGGCAAGCAGCTCGCCGAGTCCCGGATCCGGGCTATCACCGACTTCCAGCAGACCATCGACGAACTGCCGGGCGGCATCGAGCTGGACAAGGTCGAGGCGGCGAAGGACGGCGTCGAGATCACGGTGAAGGGTTCGAACGTCGAGCTGGCCGGGTAGGACGACGGTCGGCCGCCGGAAAGGCGGGGGCGGCGACCCGAAGTCCGACAGGCGAGACGACGCCGTCCGCACCGTAGATGCGACGGCGACCACCCCGGTCCGGCGGCGTTCCAGGGGGCTCCGGGTGGCGCGCTGATCCCATATCGCGGACGATCCCGTCTCAGAATCCGACACGCCGGTGACATGTCCCGCTGTCCGTCCCTACGATCGGGGCTATGAAGCGCCAGGCGGACCTCACGAAGCGGCGGGCAGTGGACCTGTGCCGCGTTGCCGCCATGCTCTGTCGCACCTTCTGAGCGGACGGCGACGCCGCCGTCCTTCCCCCTCACCCGCCCTGCCCTGGGCATCCGCGCGCCGCCGCACGGCCCGAGCGCGCGCACCCTCGCACCGCACGCCCGCCGCAACTGCCCCGGAGGAGAAAACATGAGCCGCAGCGACGTCCTGGTCGACGCCGACTGGGTGCAGGACCACCTGGACGACCCCAGCATCGCGATCGTCGAGGTGGACGAGGACACGTCCGCCTACGAGAAGAACCACATCAAGAACGCGATCCGGATCGACTGGACCCAGGACCTCCAGGACCCGGTCCGCCGCGACTTCGTCGACCAGGAGGGCTTCGAGAAGCTCCTCTCCGCGAAGGGCATCGCCAACGACACGCTGGTGGTCCTCTACGGCGGCAACAACAACTGGTTCGCGTCCTACGCCTACTGGTACTTCAAGCTGTACGGCCACGAGAACGTCAAGCTCCTCGACGGCGGCCGCAAGAAGTGGGAGCTGGACGCCCGCGAGCTGGTCCCCGGCGACGAGGTGCCCCAGCGCGCCACCACCGACTACAAGGCCAAGCCGCAGAACACCGCGATCCGCGCCTTCCGCGACGACGTCGTCAAGGCGATCGGCGCGCAGAACCTGGTCGACGTCCGGTCGCCCGACGAGTTCTCCGGCAAGCTGCTCGCCCCGGCCCACCTCCCCCAGGAGCAGTCGCAGCGCCCGGGCCACGTCCCGTCCGCCCGCAACATCCCGTGGTCGAAGAACGCCAACGACGACGGCACCTTCAAGTCGGACGACGAGCTCAAGCAGCTCTACACCGACGAGCAGGTCGACCTGGCCAAGGACACCATCGCCTACTGCCGCATCGGTGAGCGCTCGGCCCTGACCTGGTTCGTCCTGCACGAGCTGCTGGGCGTGGAGAACGTCAAGAACTACGACGGCTCCTGGACCGAGTACGGCTCCCTCGTCGGTGTGCCGATCGAGCTCGGCGCCAACAAGTAAGTCCCGCCCCCTCAACCCCTCAGGAGTACGACATGTGCGGTGCGAAGGCCGGCGGCCCCGACGCCTCGACGATCAAGCCCGGTGAGACCACGATCCAGGGTCAGGTGACCCGCGACGGCGAGCCGGTGACGGGCTACGTCCGTCTGCTGGACTCCACCGGAGAGTTCACGGCGGAGGTCCCGACCTCCGCGACGGGCCAGTTCCGCTTCTACGCGGCCGAGGGCACCTGGACCGTACGGGCGCTCGTCCCGGGCGCCAGCGCCGACCGCACGGTCGTCGCCCAGCAGGGCGGACTGGCGGAGGTCGCGATCGCCGTCTGACGGCACGCGGCAGCGGCGAGCGACGGCCGCAGGGCCGCACCCCATGGGTTGGACGCCCGGGGTGCGGCCCTTCGGCATGTCCGGACCTCCCGTCCCGACCTACCCTGGACGTATGTACGCGCGGCGGCGGCACTGCTACTTCGTGATGATGGGCATCTGCATCGCGCTGTTCGTCCTGGCGTGGGGCGTGGTCCGCCTCTGGTCGGTCCCCGCGGCCGTCGGCATGTGCGTGGTCGCCATGGTCATCCCCCCGCTCGCCGCGATGGTCGCCAACCGCCGCGGCCCCGACGACCGCTGGTGGGACGACCCTTCCGGCGACCCCAAGTCCGACGAGTGGTGGGACGAGCTGGACGGCAAGAAGCGCCCGCACTCCCGGTAGCGGCGCCTGTGTGCCGCGCGCCCGGGACACGCACCGGGAGCCCAGCGTCGGGGCCGAATCGTGATCAACCTCGCCGCAACCCCGGTCGTCGGCTGTGGGTCTCCTGGGTGCGCGCATACGGAACGCGCACTTCACGTCATACCTCGGCGCCGGTGACGTGCTGGCCATCGTCCTGCAGAGCCGCAAGGGCGAGGCCGAGGCGGTGCCCTTCCGGCAGACCGTGGCTCTGCAGTCCCTGCTGCTCCGCTGACGTGGGCATTTCGCCCTCAGATGTCCTCGGGGTGCTCAGGTGGGCGTTCTGAGGGCACTTCTCCGTCATCGTTCGCTTTTCGGCAGGGTCAGTAGGCCAGCGCCTGCGTCTCGTCCCCCAGCGCCTCCTGCACGAAGACCTGGGCACCCGCGATCCGTACGCCGTCGAGGACGTCCTTCTCGGTGATGTCGCGGCGGGCCGCGCACTGGGTGCACAGGGTCAGCCGGCCGCCCGCCAGGATCGAGTCCAGCAGATCGGGCAGCGGCGCGGCGTGCGGCAGCTCGAACTCGGCCGCGCGGCCCGGCAGCGCGAACCAGGCGGACTCGCCGGTCAGCCACACAGAGACGTCGACGCCGCTGGCCACGGCCACCGCCGCCACCGTGAACGCCTGGGAGCACCGCTCGGGCGCGTCGGCGCCCGCCGTCACCTTGATCACGAGCTTCTTCGCCATGGCCGCATCATACGGCGCACTGGAGGGCGCACCTCGCAAAGTGGCGCCGCCCCGGGCCGCGTAAGCTGGGCCACGGCCCTGTGCACGTAGCGCACCCGGCGCACGCACCGCACTCCGCTTTACCGAGGAGCACCCCGTGGAGATCTTCTTCGAAGCCCTGCTGGTCCTGGTCTGCGTCGGCGTCCTCGCCTTCGCCGGTCTGACCGTGAAGAAGCTGTACCAGGGCCAGCGCTGATCACCGACGCCAGGAAGTACCGCTCATGATCGAGATCCCGTCCGACCTCCACAAGGACCTCGTCCCCCTCGTCTTCCTGCTGGGCGACTGGGCGGGCGCGGGCGTGCACGACTTCCCGGGCGCCGAGAAGTGCAATTTCGGGCAGGAGGTCTCCTTCAGCCACGACGGCCGGGACTTCCTGGAGTACCGGTCCCACAGCTGGGTCCTGGACCAGGACGGGAACAAGGTGCGCCCGCTGGAGTCCGAGCACGGCTTCTGGCGCATCGACGCGAACCGCAAGGTCGAGGTGACGATGACCCGCGACGACGGCGTCATCGAGATCTGGTACGGCGAGCTGGCCGACCAGAAGCCCCAGATCGACCTGGTCACGGACGCGGTGGCCCGCACGGCGGCCTCGCGGCCCTACACCGGCGGCAAGCGGCTGTACGGCTACGTGAAGAGCGACCTGATGTGGGTGGGCGAGAAGCAGACCCCCGACGTCGAGCTGCGCCCCTACATGTCGGCGCACCTGAAGAAGGTCGTCACCCCGGAGGACGTCGAGCGCTGGGCCAAGGCCCTGCCCGATGACATGCCCGACGACGGGATCGCCTTCTTCAAGTAGGCCCGCGGCCGACACACCCTAGACTCGTGGGTGTGGTGAGCACCGACTGGAAGAGCGACCTCAGGCAGCGCGGCTACCGGCTGACCCCGCAGCGGCAGCTGGTCCTCGAAGCCGTGGACACCCTTGAGCACGCGACCCCCGACGACATCCTCGGCGAAGTGAGGAAGACGGCGTCGGGGGTCAACATTTCCACCGTCTACCGCACGCTGGAGCTCCTGGAGGAGCTGGGGCTGGTCTCGCACGCCCACCTGGGGCACGGCGCGCCCACCTACCACCTGGCCGACCGGCACCACCACATCCACCTGGTCTGCCGGGACTGCACCAACGTGATCGAGGCCGATCTGTCGGTGGCCGCCGAGTTCACCGCCAAGCTGCGGGAGCAGTTCGGCTTCGACACCGATCTGAAGCACTTCGCGATCTTCGGCCGGTGCGAGGACTGTTCCCTGAAGGGCTCAACTACCGAGTCGTAGGCTAGGGCGTATGAAGAGCCCCCTGCTGTCCCTGCCCGGCGCCGTCCCAGCCGAGGGCGTGGACGAAGGCGTCGCCGCGCACTACGGCGACCTGTTCCGCGAGCAGCGTGCCCTCGCCGACGGCACCGGCTTCGTCGACCTCTCCCACCGCGGTGTCGTCACCGTGACGGGCGACGACCGGCTGAGCTGGCTGCACCTGCTGCTCACCCAGCACGTCAGCGACCTGCCGACCGGCCAGGCCACCGAGGCGCTGATCCTCTCCGCGAACGGCCACATCGAACACGCCCTGTACCTCGTCGACGACGGCACGACCGTCTGGGCCCACGTGGAGCCCGGCAGCCAGGAGGCGCTGATCGCCTACCTGGAGTCGATGAAGTTCTTCTACCGGGTCGAGGTCGCCGACCGCACCGCCGACATCGCGCTCGTGCACGTGCCGGCCGGCTCGATCACCGAGGTCCCCGAGGGCGTCGCCGTCCGGGAGACGCCGTACGGCCGTGATCTCTTCCTGCCGCGCGAGAGGCTGGAGGCGTTCGCCGATCGGGCCGGCCCGCCGGCCGGGATCCTCGCGCACGAGGCGCTGCGCGTCGAGCAGCACCGTCCCCGCCTCGGTTTCGAGACCGACCACCGGACCATCCCGCACGAGCTGGGCTGGATCGGGACCGCGGTCCATCTGCAGAAGGGCTGCTACCGGGGGCAGGAGACCGTCGCCCGGGTGCACAACCTCGGCAAGCCGCCGCGCCGCCTGGTCTTCCTGCACCTGGACGGCAGCGAGGTCCACCTGCCGCCGAACGGGGCCGAGGTGCGCCTCGCGGACGACGGTCCCGACGGCCGGAAGATCGGCTTCGTCACCACGTCCGTACGCCATCACGAGCTGGGACCGGTCGCCCTGGCCCTGGTGAAGCGGAACGTGCCGGTGGACGCCCGCCTGATGGCGGAGACCACGGCGGCGGCCCAGGAGACCGTCGTGGAGCCCTGAGACCGCCGTAGCGCCCTGAGAGCCCCGAGAGCACAGGTCCCCGGGCCCGAGTGGAGCCCGGGGCCGTCTCAGACCTCGACGATCACCGTGAACGGGCCGTCGTTCGTCAGCGACACCCGCATCTGGGCGCCGAAGCGGCCCGTCGCCACGGTCGCGCCCAGTGCGCGCAGTCGCGCGACGACCTCGTCGACGAGCGGTTCGGCCACGTCGCCGGGCGCGGCGGCGTTCCAGGTGGGGCGGCGGCCCTTGCGGGCGTCGCCGTAAAGGGTGAACTGGCTGATCACCAGAAGCGGTGCGTCGATGTCGCTGCACGACTTCTCGTCGGGCAGGATCCGCACCGACCACAGCTTGCGGGCCAGCTGCGCGGCCTTCTCCTTGGTGTCGTCGTGGGTGACGCCGACCAGGACGCACAGGCCCTCGCCGTCGATCGCTCCCACGGTCTCGCCGTTCACGACGACGTTCGCGCCGTCCACCCTCTGCACCACCGCACGCATCCCGTCATGATGCCGTGCGCCCCTAGGGTGTGGGCACGCGGGCCCGTACCGGGGTTTTTTTCGCTCCCTAACCCCCCATCTGGGGCCGATCGGGGCCGATCGTGGGCACTCGGTCACATAGCGGCCACTTGGGGTGGCACGATGCTCCCCAGAGGCCGGTCGAGGGGACGGTAGAGGCATATGAGCACACCGAGTACGGGGCAGCCGCTTGGGACTGTCGCGTTGACATGTCCGGGTGGCCTGGAGGCGCCCCGGCCGCCCGTGCAGCGCACGGACAGCCCGGAGCTGCCCGCGGATCCTCCGGGGCACGACCTGATCGCGCTGAGGCTGCCGGAGCTGCGCACGCTGCGCCGGGACGCGCAGCGCGAGGAGGCCGACCTGAGCTACGTACGGCGGCTGCTGCAGGGCCGTATCGACATCCTGCGTGCGGAGTTGGCGGGGCGCCGGCCCGCGTCCGTGGTGACCACCGCGGCGAAGGGGTCCGTGGTCGAGCGGCTGTCGGAGATCCTGACCGACGCACCGGCCCGGCAGCGTTCCTCCGCCCGGCACGTGACGCTCGGCACTCCGCGGAGCGAGGAGTGCCGGCGGCTGGCCGCGGAGATGCTCGGCGAGGTCGAGCTGTCCGACCTGACGGCCCGCACCGACGTCGAGCTGACCGCGGGGATGGGCCGGCTCGTGCGCTACGAGCAGCAGGTCTCCCGTCGACGGCAGCGGCTGCAGCGCACGGCCGACGACTGCAGCGCGGAGATCGCACGCCGGTACCGTGAGGGGGAAGCACAAGTCGACGACCTGCTCGTGTGACACGAGGGGCGGCTCACGAGGCCGCCCCCCGGGGGCCCGGCGATCCCGGGCCGTCGCCGCGGCGGGCCGTCCGTCCGGAAGGCCACCGCCGATGCCCGCGTCGCGACCGTCCCCTCCCCCGACGGCCCAGCCGTCCCCGCCCGCGCCCACGTCCGCCCTCGCGCCCGTTGTACCGCCCGTCCTCGCCGAGGTCGTCCGGTCCGGCTTCGTCGAGGGGCGGCACCGGGGCAGCCTGGTCGTGCTGGGTGCCGACGGGGCCGTGGAGCTGGCGCTGGGGGAGGTGACGGCGCCGGTCTTCCCGCGTTCCTCGAACAAGCCGATGCAGGCGGCCGGCGTCCTGCGGGCCGGCCTGGACCTCGCGGGGGAGCGGCTGGCGCTGGCCGCCGCGAGCCACTCCGGGGAGCCCTTCCACCGCGGCCTGGTCCGCAGGATGCTGGACGAGTACGGCCTCGACCCGGCCCTGCTCCAGTGCCCGCCCGACCTGCCGCTGGACGCGGAGGAGCGGGAGACGTACCTGGCGTCGGGTGCGGCGCCCGACCGGGTCACCATGAACTGCTCCGGCAAGCACACCGCGATGCTGGCCGTCTGCGCGCGGCGGGGCTGGCCGCTGGAGTCGTACCTCGACCCCGAGCACCCGTTGCAGCGGATCATCCACAGGGTTGTGGAGGACGCCGCGGGCGAGCCGGTCGCCGCCGTCGGCACGGACGGGTGCGGGGCGCCGTTGCTGGCGATCAGCCTGGTCGGGCTGGCCCGCGCCTTCCGCACCTTCGTCCGCGCCGAGCCCGGAACGGCGGAGCGCCGGGTCGCCGACGCGATGCGCGCCCACCCCGAGTACGTCGCCGGCACCCGCCGCGCCGACACCTGGCTGATGCGCGAGGTGCCCGGCACGCTCTCCAAGATGGGCGCGGAGGCCGTCCAGGCGGTGGCCCTGCCGGACGGCCGCGCCCTGGCCTTCAAGGTCGAGGACGGCGCGACGCGCGCCCTGGGCCCGGTACTGGCCCGCGCGCTGACGCTGCTGGGCGTGGCGGGGCCGGTGGTCGACCGCATCGGCCGTGCGCCTCTGCTGGGCGGCGGTCGCGAGGTGGGGGAGGTCCGGGCGGCCTTCTGAGGGGCGGAGCGGGCAGGTGGGGGCTCGGCTCCGGTGCCGCCGGGGCCCGTGGCGCGGGGGCGGGCAGCGCGCAGCGCCCTGTGGTTCCCGTGCTGCCGGGGCCGGCAGGTGCCGTCACGCCGGGGTAGGCAGGTGCCGTCACGCCGGGTCGGGTGTCCCGCCGGGTCGGGTGTCCGCCCGCGGTCGGGTGGCCCCCTCGCGGTCGGGTCCCCCCCGGCGGTCGGGTGTCCCTCCGAGGTGCCCGGGCGGGTGGCTCGCGGGACGCGGGCGCGGGCAAATCCGCGCGACGCCGGCGTGGTCGTCGACCTACCGTGAGCGCATGACCCGCCGCACCGACATCGACGTACGTCCCATCACCGAGGCCGAGTTCCCCGACTGGAACCGCGCCCTGAACACCGGCTTCCTGATGCCGCCCGCCGTCGCCGCGGAGCAGTTGGAGGCCCGGCGCAACCTCTTCGTCCCCGGCCGGTCGCTCGGCGCCTTCGACGGTGAGCGGTGCGTGGCGACCTACCGGTCCTTCGCGCAGGAGATCACCGCCGTGGGCGGCGCCCCGGTGCCCGCCGACGCGATCTCCAACGTCACCGTCACCGCGACCCACCGCCGCCGCGGCCTGCTCACCCGCATGATGGCGCGGGACCTCGCGGCGGCGAAGGACCGCGGGGACGTCGTCGCGACCCTGATCGCGGCCGAGTACCCGATCTACGGCCGGTACGGCTTCGGCCCGGCCACCACGATGACCGAGTGGACGGTCGACGTGCCGCGCGCCGGTCTCGACGCGCGCTGGGCGGCCCCGGAGGACGGCGGCCGGATCGACCTCGTGGACGGGGCGGACGTCCGCAAGCTCGGCCCCGAGCTGCACGAGCGGCTGCGCCGGACCCAGCCCGGCGCGGTCAGCCGGGACGAGCTGTGGTGGCAGGCCCGTACCGGGGTCCTGAGCACGAACGGCACTCCGTGGACCGAGCCCTACTACGCCGTCTACCGCTCGGCGGACGGCGAGGTCGAGGGCATGGCCTCGTACCGGGCCGACGACAAGTGGGGCGACGCCAAGCAGCCGCTGAACACGGCGACCGTCGACTGGCTGCTGGCCGTCACGCCGGACGCCGAGCGCGCCCTGTGGCGCTACCTGTGCTCGATCGACTGGATCACGACCGTGAAGAGCGGCTGGCGGGCCCCCGACGACCTGCTTCCGCACCTCCTGCCGGATCCGCGCGCGGCCAGGATCAGCACGCAGGCGGACTGGCTGTGGGTGCGGATCCTGGACGTCGTACGGGCGCTGGAGGCGCGGACGTACGAGGGGCAGGGCTCGCTGGTGCTGGAGGTCGTGGACCGATGGGGGTCCCGTCGCTCGAGCGGAGCCGAGAGCGGGGGAGGGCCGGCCGGCGGGCGGTGGCGGCTGGAGGCGGGAGCGGACGGGGCGTCCTGCGTGCCGACCACCGAGAGCGCCCACCTCGTGCTCGACGTGGCCGAGCTGGCGACGCTGTGGCTGGGCGACGAGTCGGCCGTACGGCTGGCCGCGCTCGGCCGGGTCCGGGAAGAACGAGCGGGCGCCGCCCGTGTGGCCGACGCCCTGCTGCGTACGTCCAGGCGGCCTTGGTGCCCGGACATGTTCTGAGGTGGCCCCCTTCTGCCGGTGACGGGTGGGTGTGCGCATCCGTAGCGCGTGCTCTTCGGTTGTGGTTGTGGTGCCGTTGTTCAGTTGTGGTTGTGGTTGTGGTGCGTGGTGCTGACTGACTGCCCGGGCTCCCGGCTCCCCTCCGGAAGGGGGCCCGGACAGCAGTACGTCGGTTCAGCCGGACTGGGCGAGCAGCATCACGAGGATCACCGCGCCCACACCGCCGATCATGGTGTTCTTCGCCTTGATGCCGATGGACAGCGCGACGAGCGCGATGACGCCCATGGGCCCGTACTTCCACTGCACGAGCTGCTCGAACCCGATGGCCAGAGCGGCGACGACGATGGCGATGAGCGGCATGGTGGTCCCCCTGTCACCGTGGTGGCCAACCCCCTGAAGGTCCGACCACGTTGCTCAAGTTGGCTGCCAACTTCACTGTACTTATCTCCGCTTGGACGCGTCTCATAACCACCTTTCCGCGAACTGCCTAAAGATGGCGAGAAGTTGTAGTGTTTGGTCGTGGAGCCGGAACATGCCCCCGTCAATGGGCGGAAGAGACCGCAGCGGCCACAGCGGACACACCGCGAGGTGGCCGACGAACTGCGCGCCCGGATCAGGTCCGGTCGGCTGCAGCCGGGCCAGCGCATGCCCACACAGGCCCAGTTGGCCGACGAGTTCGGCGTGGAGCGCGGCGCCGTCCGCCAGGCCCTGCGCATCCTGCAGTCGGAGCGTCTGCTCACCAACGTGTCCAAAGGGAGCCCCGCGACCGTCGCGCCCGACCTCCACGGCTCCCTGGGCGGGCCCGCGGCGCCGCCGATGCCCACCACGGCCGCCCTCGCGCCCCGGATCGCCGAGGCCTTCGCCGCCCCGCACGTCGAGATCGACGCCCTGTGCCTGACCTCGGTCTCCCTCACCCTCGCCATCGGCGAACCGCTGCGCCAGATCCACGCGGGGCGACTGAAACCGGCCAAGATCGACGTCCGGGTGCTGCTGCCGAGCCGGAACATCGACCTGGCCTTCCCGGTGGCGGTGGCCGGACGGGGGGCCGGCGACCCGGTGCACGAGCGGTGGCTGGCCATGCGAAACGCCCAGGGCCAGGTGCTCCAGCACAACCTGCTGGGCCTGCGGGCCACGCACGGCATCGACGTGCGCGTGACCTTCCGCGCCCTGCCCTTCACGCCGCCGGTGAAGCTGTACCTGCTCAACGGCGCGGAGGCCCTCTTCGCGTACTACACCCTCAGCCGGCGCGAGCAGGAGATCGATCACGAGCCGGTGGAGATGTACGACGCGGAGGGCACCCGCTCGACGCTGTTCACCTTCGAGCAGGGCGGGGGCCTGCGCGACGGGGTGTTCGTGAAGCAGTCGCGGCTGTGGTTCGACGCGCTGTGGGAGACGATCAGTTCGGAACTGCTGCTCACCGCCTGATCGGACTCCCGCTCACAGCGCGGGGCCCGCGACCAGCAGGGCCAGCACCACCGCTCCGACGGAGCTGACGGACGGGCTCTTGGCCTTGATGCCGATGGTGAGCAGGAGCAGGCCGACGATGCCGGAGGCGCCGTACTTCCACTGGACGATCTGCTCGAAGGCGACGACGAGGACCGCGGAGACAAGGGCGAGAACGGGCATGGTCTTTCCCCCTTCGGAAGTCTGGGAAGGAACTTCCGCCAACTAGACCAAGTTGGCAACCAACTCTGCCTATGTTGTCCCCACTTGGCTGCTATCTATAAACAAGTTTCAAGCAACTCCCTGTAGGTAGGTCGAAGTTGTAGCGTTTGGTCGTGACTCAGGAGAACGTGTCCGTGAACGGCGGCAGAAGGCTCTCGTCCCAGGAGATCGCCGAGATCCTGCGCGAGCGGATCCGCGGGGGAGACCTCAAGGCGGGCGACCGCCTGCCCACCCAGGCCGAGCTGGCCGACGAGTTCAAGGTGGAGCGCGGCACCGTCCGCCAGGCCCTGCGGGCGCTCCAGGAGGACGGCCTGCTCACCAACGTCAGCAAGGGCAGCCCGCCCCGCATCGCCGAGCCCGCCACGCCCCGGGGCGAGCCGCAGCCGACGATGGTGGCGCTCGGGCCGCGGCTGGCGGAGGCGTTCTCGGCACCGCGGGTGCGGGTCGACGTCGTGTGCCACACCTCGGAGACGCTGATGCTGGCCCTGAGCGAGCCGCTCCGCATGATCCACGAGGGCCGCATCCACCCGGAGTCCATCGACTTCCGCGTCCTGATGCCGTCGAGGGACATCGAACTGGCCTTCCCCGTCCTGGTCGAGGACGAGGAGGACGACCCGGTCCACCAGCGCTGGCTCCAGATGCGCAACGCCCAGGCCCGCGTGCTCCAGCACAACCTGCACGCCGTGCGCTCCACCCACCGCGTCGACGTGCACATCGCCTTCCGCGCCCTGCCCTTCACCCCGCCGATGAAGCTCTACCTGCTCAACGGCGACGAGGCGCTCCTCGGCTACTACATGCTCACCCGGCGCGAGGAGGAGTACGAGAGCCGGACGCTGGAGATGTACGACGCCCTCGGCTCCCAGTCGCTGCTGTTCTCCTTCCTGAAGCGGGCGGGCCACCGGGACGCGGTGTTCGTGGAGGAATCGCAGAAGTGGTTCGACGCCCTCTGGGAAACCATCACCACGGACATGACACTCTCCTAGTGACTTCCGATACGGATCAGACGGAACCGGTGGCCGAGCGGGCCGATGGCCTGAGGAAGCTGGTCTCGGGCGCCCGGGTCGTCCTCTGGGACTTCGACGGCCCCATCTGCAGGCTGTTCGCGGGCTACTCCGCCGACCGGGTCGCGGGTGAACTGGTGGACTGGCTCGGACGCTTGGGCCTCAAGGAGCTGCTGAGCGAGGAGGAGCAGGTCCACCCGGACCCGCATGTCCTGCTCGGGGCCGTCGACCGCAGGCGTCACCGCAGTGACCTCGCGGCCGACTTCGAGGAGCGGCTGACCTGCGAGGAGCTGCGCGCCGTGGCCACCGCGCGGCCGACGGCGTACGCGGACCCCCTGATCCGCACCTGGACCGCGCTGGGTGTCGGACTGGCGGTCACCACCAACAACTCGCCGCGCGTGGTGGGCGAGTACCTCACCACGCGGGGCCTGCTGGACTGCTTCGCCCCCCACATCTACGGCCGCACCCGGGACCTGCACCTGCTCAAGCCCGACCCGTACTGCCTGAACCGGGCCCTCAGAGCGATGGGCGCCGCCCCCGGCCAGGCGCTGATGGTCGGCGACACCACGTCCGACCTGACCGCCGCCCGGCGCGCCGGAGTGCCGTTCCTGGGCTACGCGCGCGACGACGAGAAGGCGAAGCTCCTGAGGCAGGCCGGCGCGGAAACGGTCGTGCACTCACTGGAGCCGGTACTGAGGCTGCTGTGGGAGGACGCCCGGGGGCGGGGCCCCGCCTGAGTCACGGCGTCAGGACGTTCGCCGGCCGGGGCCGCCGGCCGATCCCGTGCGAAGGGTGTCCGGGGCTCGGGTGGCGGGGCTGATTCGCTCGATCCGGTCACCCGAGTTGCTCAAGTGCGTTCCGGATACTGGAGTACTTTCAACGGGCCACGAGTCCTGGCTGTACTGTGTGCCCACTTTCTTCGTCGCAGCATGAAGATCTGGCGCGTCGCAAGTCCCTCCTGGAGCACTCCGTGAGTCGTCCGTCCCCGCTCGGCAAGCCGGCACTCGAGCGGGCGGCGGACGAGGCGTTCGACCGGTTCCTGGCTCACGCCACGGCGCTGGGGCGGTTCGGCCGGGGGCACCACCACCTCAACTACATGGTGCGCCCCCTCACCGCCGAGGACTCGCGGCTGGTCGCCGCCGAGAACGGTGCGCCGGTCACCGTCCGCAAACGCGTCCCGTCCGCCCTGCCGGTGGTGATCCGGACCTGGCAGGACGAGTCCGACCTGCTCAACCGGATCTGGGGTGTGCTGCACAACGTCCCGCGCTGTCTGGCCAAGCACCGTGACGTCGTCGTCCTCAGTTACGTCGAGGGGGTACCCCTGTCGACCGTCTGCCCGGGCGACACGCCCGTCGACCACGACCTGATCGTCGCGCTGGCGGGGCTGCTCGCCGACATGACCCAGGTGCGCAGGCAGCACCTGCCCCCGCTGCCGGTCCACTGGCCCCGGTCCAGCCGGGACGGCGGCGCGTTCCTCAGAGCACTGGCGTTCGCGGCCGACGAGCAGATCAGGCAGCGCAACCGGGCGGAGTTCGGCGGTCTGTTCGCCATGCTGGGCGTGCCGGAGGATGCCCTGGTCCGGTTCGCCGAGAGGGTGCCCACCCTCGTCAGCCGCCCGTTCAGCCTGCTCCACACGGACCTGCACCGGGACAACGTGATCGTGTCCCACGGCGGGAACCCCCCACTGACCTGTGTCGACTGGGAACTGGCCGGCTACGGCGACCCCCTCCACGACCTCGCCACCCACCTGGTGCGCATGCGCTACCCCGAGTACCAGTGGCCGGAGGTCATCGAGGCGTGGCGCAAGGTGACGGGGGAGCGGCGCGGCAAGGCCGTCAACGGCCTGGACCGGGACCTGAGGCACTACGTCGCGTTCGAGCGGGCCCAGTCCGTCTATCCGGACGTCATGCGGGCCGCGAAGTCGCTCGGCGACTCCTCCGGCCCGGAGGACCTCGACGCCGCGACCCGGGCGGTGCGTCGGGCGCTGGTGGCGGCGGAGGAACCGTTGCGCCTGAAGAGCGTGCCGGACGAGCCGGCCATCGAACGCATCCTCTACCGGTGGAACGAGTCGCACGGCGTCCGGCCTGGCCGGGAGCGGACCCTCTTCCGGATCGCGTGGGAGCGCGACCGGAGGGTCCGCATCCGCGGTGACTTCCCCGCCTGGGCCGTCAGCCGGGCTCTGCTGGAGGAGGGCGCGGCCGCCGCCGACCGGGTTTTCAAGGGGACCGCCCATCTGAACACGGCCGTGCAGGTCGAGGGCGTCGGCTTCCCCGTCATGGTCCGTCGGAAGGTGGGCGCCACCGAATCCCTGGAGCGCCGGTTCCTCAGCGAGCACGCCGTGCTGACGGCGATCGAACGCTCCGGGGCGCGCGTACGGGCTCCGCGGGTGCTGGCCCTGGGCACCAGCGGGCTGCGCGAGCGGTTCACCATCCACTCCTACGAAGGGCCGGCCGGTGGCTTCCGTCCCCCGGAGCACCCCGAGCACGGGCTGCGCCCGCACGAGGCGGACGACCTCGTGGACCAGCTGGGCGCGCTGACCGAGGTCGAGTGCGGAGAGCTGGACCCGCTCAACGGTGCCGCGTTCTACCCCTGGCTGCGTGGCGAGCTGGTGCGCATGGTGGGCGCGCTGCCCAAGGCCACGATGGAACTGGCCCGCGAACTGGGACTGCCGGACACCGTGCGGCTGGCCGAGATCCTCACCCGGCACACCCTGAGCCGGCGCAGGCCCGTACTGCTGCACGGTGACCTCAACCCGTGGAACCTGGTGCGCCGCCCGGACGGCGGCCTGACGCTCATCGACTGGGAGATGGCCATGGTGGGCGATCCCCTGTACGACCTCGTGCGCCACATGCACCTCACGCCGACGCGGCCGGAGATCCGCGACCGCATGTTCCGGCGGTGGGAGCGCCGGTTGCCGCCCGACTGCGCCCGCAACTGGCACGACGACTGGCGTGTGTACCGGTGGATCGAGACCGTCCGCTCCGCCTACGTCGACCTGCACCGCCTGGTGACCGGCGCCGGCCTGGAGGCGCCCAACGTCAAACGCGCCGTCCAGGCCTACGCGATGACGCTGGCCGAGGCCACGGCGGCCCTCGGCCTGCCGGACAAGTCCACGGCCAGTCCCTCCCTGGCCCGCGCGTTGCCGCACGGAGGCCACGGGGGCCACGGGGGCCACGGGGGCCACGGGGGCCACGGGGGCCACGGGGGCCACGGAGGCCACGGAGGCCACGGAGGCCACGGAGGCCACGGGGGCCCACGGGCCGCCGCCCTCGTCCCGGCGGAGGCCTGAGCCGTCACCGGGGTCGCCGCGTGTGAGCCATCGGCCCGCGGGCCCGGCGTAGGGTCGTCGCATGGTGGAGACCGGCCTGCGTGAGCGCAAGAAGCAGCGGACGATCCAGTCGCTGTCGGACATCGCCATCGGCCTCTTCGTGGAGAGGGGGTTCGACGCGGTGTCCGTCGCCGAGGTGGCCGCCGCGGCCGAGGTGTCCAAGCCGACGCTCTTCCGGTACTTCCCGGCGAAGGAGGACCTCGTCCTGCACCGCATCGCCGACCACGAGGGCGAGGCGGCACGGGTCGCGGGGGAGGGCCCGGCGCCGATCGAGGCGCTGCGCCGGCACTTCCTGGCGGGGCTGGAGCGGTCCGACCCGGTGACCGGGCTCAGCGACCGTCCCGACGTACTCGCCTTCCACACGCTGCTCTACGGCACTCCCGCCCTCCTCGCCCGGCTGCACACGCACCTGGAGCGGTCGGAGGCCGCGCTCGCCGAGGCCCTCGGCGGCGACCTGGAGGCCAGGCTGGCCGCCGGGCAGATCATCGCCGTGCGGCGGGTCCTCGCGCAGGAGAACTGGCGGCGGATCGCGGCCGGGGAGGGGATGGCGGACGTGCGGGGTGATGCCGTGGCGGCGGCGGAGCGGGCGTTCGGCGGACTGGCGGCGGGGCTGCCGCGGTTCGCTCTGCCGGAACCCGATTCACGCGACTGAGTAAAAAAAGTAACTCGGTAACGTTATTCGGGTACGCTCGCTGGAATGACGTCACCCGACTCCGCCCTCCAGCACGCCCTCGCCCAGGAACGCGCCCACCACGACCACTGCCGTACCGCTCTCGCCGCCATGGTCGACGGCGCCCGGGAACACGTGGTCACCGGCGAGGACGTCTCCGCCTCCGGTGCCGACGCCGAGGTGCTCGGACACCGGTTGCGCAGCCGGGCCAAGGCGCTGCGCGAACTGCCCGAGGGGCCGCTGTTCTTCGGCCGGCTGGACTTCGCCTCGCCTCGGGACGCCGTGGGTCAGGACCCTGTGGCTCAGGCCGCCGCGCCTCAGGCCGCCGTGGCTCAGGAGGCCGTGGCTCAGGCCGCCGCGCCTCAGGACCCGGACGCCGGTGGCGACCACGCCGGGCTGCACATCGGCCGGTTGCGGATCACCGAGGACCCCGCCGCGCCGCCCCTCGTCGTCGACTGGCGCGCCCCCGTCTCCCGGGCCTTCTACCAGGCCACCGCCGGCGACCCGCACGGTGTCGCCGTCCGCCGCCGCTTCGGGTGGGCGCCCGGCAGCCGCGGGGACTCGGCCGACCTCACCGGGCTGGAGGACGAGCGGCTCGGCCGCGGCGAGTCCCGGGCGAGCGACATCGTCGCCCGCGAGATCGAACGGCCCCGCGTCGGACCCATGCGGGACATCGCCGCCACCATCCAGCCCGAGCAGGACGACCTCGTCCGCGCGGACCTCACCGCCACGGTCTGCGTCCAGGGCGCCCCGGGCACGGGAAAGACCGCCGTCGGACTGCACCGGGCCGCGTACCTGCTCTACACCCACCCGCGGCGCATCCGGCGGGGTGGACTGCTGATCCTCGGCCCCAACCCCACCTTCCTCTCCTACATCGCCGAGGTACTGCCCGCCCTCGGCGAGACCGGCGTACGGCAGTCCACGCTCGCCCGGGAGATCGCCCGGCACCCGGTCACCGGCACCGACGGCGAGCGGGCCGCCGCCGTCAAGCACGACGCCCGGACGGCCGAGGTGCTGCGCCGCGCCCTGTACGCGCGCGTGGCCGCCGGCGCCGCCGACTCCCTCGCCGTACCGGACGGCTCCTACCGCTGGCGGGTCCCGGCCGACGAGCTGGCCCGGATCGTGGCGGACGTACGGGACGAGGAACCGCCGTACACCGTGGGGCGGGAGCGGGTGCGGGCCCGGATCGTGCGGTACGTCCGGGACCTGGCCGAGCGGCGCGCCGGGCCGCGGACGGGCGCCTGGGGGCGCCGGATCGAACGGTCCCGGCCGGTCGGCGCGTACCTCGACTCCGTCTGGCCCCGGGTGCGCCCCGAGGAGGTCGTCGCGCGGCTGCTCGGCGACCCCGACGCGCTGGCGCGGGCCGCCGACGGGCTGCTGGACGACGACGAGCAGCGGGCGGTCCGGTGGACGGCGGCCGGCGCGCCGCAGTCGTGGCGGTCGGCCCGCTGGTCCGCCGCCGACCTGGTCCTCCTCGACGAGGTCGCCGGGCTCCTCGAACACCCCGAGGGCTACGGGCACATCGTCGTCGACGAGGCCCAGGACCTCTCCCCGATGGAGTGCCGGGCCATCGCCCGCCGGGCCGCCTTCGGTTCGCTCACCGTCCTCGGCGACCTGGCCCAGGGGACCACGCCGTGGGCGGCGCGGTCGTGGCGGACGACCCTCGCGCACCTGGGCCGGCCGGACGCGACCGTGACGCCGCTGACCACCGGCTTCCGGGTGCCGCAGGCGGTCGTCGGCCTCGCCAACCGGCTGCTCGCGCGGCTGGACGTGGACGTACCGGCGGCCCGTTCCCTGCGCGGGGACGGCGAGCTGACGATGCGTCCGGCCGCGCCCGGGGAGGTCGTCGGCGCCGCCGTCGACGCCGTACGGGACGCTCTCGTCCGGGAGGGGTCCGTCGGCGTCGTCGCCGCCGACGCGGACGTGCCCCGGCTGCGGGACGCCCTCGACGCCGCCGGGATCGCGGCGGCGGGACCGGAGGCGCTGGGCGCCCGGGTGGCCGTGGTGCCCGCGAGTGTCGTGAAGGGACTGGAGTACGACCACGTCGTCACCGTCGAACCGGCGGCGATCGCGGAGGCGGAGGGCGCCCGGGGGCGGGGCCTGCACCGGCTGTACGTGGTGCTCACCCGTGCGGTGTCCCGGCTGGACGTGGTGCACGGACGTCCCCTGCCCTTCTGACGTCCCGTCGCGGGGTCAGCGGCGGCCGATCACCTCGGCGACCCGGGTGAACCCGTCCGTGCCGTGCCCGAGCGCGATGACCCGCCGGGCCTGCCCCTCGATCACGCGCATCACGCTCGCGTCGATGCCGTGCGCCTCGGAGGCGTGGACGACGTGCGCCATGGTCGACGCGGCCGAGGTGATCGGGTTCAGCTCGCCCGAGTACGAACCGGCGTCGGTGTCGGCGGCGAACTCGGTGAACAGCGGTGGCAGGATCGCGGCGATGCCCTGGGCGAAGGGGGCGAGTTCCGCGCCGGTGACGCCCTCCGCCCGGGCCACGGCGAGGGCGTGCGAGTATCCGGCCATCGCCGTCCAGAAGATGTCGAGCAGCGCGATGTCGTAGGCCGCGGCTCGCCCGGGGTCCTCACCGAGGTGGGTGTGGGTGCCGCCGAGCGCCGCCAGCACGGGCCGGTGCTCCCGGTACAGCTCCTCGTGGCCGCTGTGCAGGAACACCGCGTCGTCCGTGCCGATGGTCGGGGTCGGCGTCATGATCGCGCCGTCCAGGTAGCGGACGCCGTGCCGGCCGGCCCACTCGGCCGTGTCCCGGGCCCGCTCGGGGGTGTCGGCGCTCAGGTTCACGACCGTACGGCCCTTGAGGGCGGCGGCGACGGCGTCCTGGCGCAGTACGGCGTCGGAGGCGTCGTAGTTCACCACGCAGACGACGGTCAGCGGGGAGGCGGCGACCGCCTCCTCCGCGGAGGGCGCCGAGGCCGCGCCCCGGGCGACCAGATCGGCGTCCCGGCCGGGCGTGCGGTTCCAGACGGTGGTGCGCAGCCCGGCGGCCACGAACGCCTCGGCCAGCGCCCGGCCCATCGGACCGAGGCCGAGAACGGTGACGGCGGCGGCAGACTGGTCGGTGTGCACGCACATGTTTCAACTCCCGTAACGTAGTGAGCAATTGCTGAGGAAAGGGGCACGGCATGGCGCACCGGCGTCAGGATCCGAACGTCTGCGGAGTGACCGCCGCGATCGCCGTGATCGAGGGCAAGTGGAAGACGACGCTGCTGTGGCTGCTGGAGTCCGGCCCGCAGCGGCCTGCCGAACTGCGCCGGCGGGTGCCCGGCCTCACCGAGAAGGTGCTGACCCAGGCGCTGCGCGAGATGGAGGCGGACGGACTGGTGGACCGGCGGGTGTACGACGTGCTTCCGCTGAAGACGGAGTACTCCCTGACCGCTTTCGGCCGCGACCTCGCCGAGGCCCTCTCTCCTCTCTCCGACTGGGGCCACCGGCGCCTGGACAGGCTGGCCGGGCCGGAGACCGCCACCCGCGCTGCCTCCTGACGATCACCTGCCCCTTCAGCTTCGGCCGAGGGGGACGCGCTGCCAAGTACGCACAAAAAAGTGGGTAGGTGCCGTCCTGGCCCGGGCGCGTCCGAGCCGGGACGGAGCGAGGTCCGTCGCGGGCGATGACTTTCCTCCGGATCACCGGTCTTCCTCACGAACGCCCGTGCCGGACGCTGCCCGGGCGCGATGTCGGAGTACGCCCCCGTGACAGGAGACCTCCCGTATGACTGATCCGGCAGTGACAGCGCCCCGCGGCCGCGGCCACGGAGCCGGGGCCTGGCCCCTGATCCGCGCCGAGCGAGCCGCGCTGGCGGCCGATCTCGGGGACGTGACCGACGAGCGGTGGGAGACGCCCTCGCTCTGCGCGGGCCTGACGGTGCGCGAGGTGCTCGCGCACCTCACCGCGGGCGGGAGCCTCAACACCGTGCGCTGGATGGCGGGGGTGATCCGCTGCCGGTTCGACTTCGACAAGCAGGTGGCCATGCGGCTGGCCGAGCAGTTGGGTGCGACCCCGGCCGAGACCCTCGAGCGGTTCCGGCGCATCGTCCCGAGCACCACCAAGCCTCCCCTGCCCGCCCTTGCCATGCTGGGCGAGACGGTCGTGCACGGGGAGGACATCCGGCGCCCGCTGGGCATCCGCCGTGACCACCCGGTCGAGGTCCTCACCCGGGTGGCCGAGTACTACCGGGGCTCGGATCTCGTGCTCGTCGCCAAGGGACGCGTCGGCGGGCTGAGGCTCGTCGCGGACGACGGCCCCTTCTCGACCGGTTCGGGGCCGCTCGTGTCCGGCTCCACCCTGGCCCTGGTGATGGCCATGACCGGACGCGCGACGTACTGCGACGAACTCGCGGGCGACGGTGCGGCGATTCTGCGCGATCGCTGCGAGACAGTGTGACCGTGCGCCCGGAGGTGCGCGGTCCGGCACGCGAAGGCACACTATTGCAAGCGCATGCTTGCAATAGTTAGCGGCGTGGTGCATCGTGGAGGCATGGCATCGCTCAACGTCGGCAATCTCGGTGAGTACCTGCGCGAGCAGCGGCGCAACGCGCAGCTGTCGCTGCGGCAGCTCGCCGACGCCGCGGGCGTGTCCAATCCGTACCTGAGCCAGATCGAGCGCGGGCTGCGCAAGCCGAGCGCGGAGGTGCTCCAGCAGGTCGCCAAGGCGCTGCGCATCTCCGCCGAGACGCTGTACGTGCGCGCGGGGATCCTCGACGCGGAGCGCGACCGGGACGACGTGGAGACGCGTGCGGTCATCCTCGCCGACCCCTCGCTGAACGAGCGGCAGAAGCAGGTGCTGCTCCAGATCTACGAGTCCTTCCGCAAGGAGAACGGATTCGGGACCGACGCCGACGACACCGGCGACGAGGTGCCGGCTCAGGACGCGACGGCGGGCGACGCCGCCGAAGGCGGGGCCTCCATACCGGGGCTCGGCCCCCGTACGACCGGCGGCAGTGACGCCGGCCCGCAGCAGACGGCCGGATGAGCGGGAGCGAGTAGCCGGCCCGGCGCGGGACCACCACGAAACCCTCAGCCGAACGCAATACCGGAGGACCATCACCATGGCCATCACCGACGACCTGCGCAAGACCTTCAGCGACCCCACCCCGCTCTACTTCGCCGCCGGCACCGCCGACCTGGCCTTCCAGCAGGCCAAGAAGGTGCCGGTGCTGGTGGAGCAGCTGCGGGCCGAGGCGCCGTCCCGTATCGAGGCCGTGCGCAACACCGACCCGAAGGCCGTCCAGGAGAAGGCGACGGCCCGCGTCAAGGAGACCCAGGGGACCCTCCAGGCCAAGGCCAACGAGCTCTTCGGCTCCCTCGACACCGACCTCAAGAAGCTCGGCGAGAGCGCCCAGGACCTCGCGCTGCGCTCGGTCGGCGTCGCCGCCGAATACGCCGTCAAGGCCCGGGAGACCTACGAGAAGGTCGCCGAGCGCGGCGAGCAGGCGGTGCGCACCTGGCGCGGCCAGGCCGCCGACGGCATCGAGGACATCGCCGAGGAGGTGGAGGAGTTCGCCGTGGCCGTGGAGCCGGCCAAGCCCGCCAAGTCCGAGACGGTCGAGGTCACGGAGGACAGGACCGCCGCGGCGAAGAAGACCCCCGCCCCGCGCAAGGCTCCGGCCAAGAAGAGCACCAACGGCACCGCGAAGAAGACCACGCCGCCCGCCAAGTAACCGGCGAGAGGCGGCACGAGTACGGTACGGGCCGGGCACCCTTGGGGTGTCCGGCCCGTTCTCCGGGTACGGTGACCGCGTAGAGACGATCCGAGTCTGGTGGTGGACGTTGTGCTGATGCAGGGGTTCGCAGGCTTGATGTGGCTGCTGAGCATCGCCCTGATCCTTTTCAGCGGCTTCGCGTTGGTCGACGCCGCCGTGCGCCGCGAGGACGCCTACCGCGCGGCGGACAAGAAGACCAAGCCGTTCTGGCTGATCATCCTCGGGATCGCCTTCGTGGTGAACCTGATCTTCAACATCCTGTCGTTCCTGCCGATCATCGGGCTCATCGCGACGATCGTCTACATGGTCGACGTACGGCCCGCGCTGCGCGGCCTGCCGGGCGGCGGCCGCAGCAGCCGCCGCGGCTCCAGCAGCGACGGCCCCTACGGCCCGTACAACGGCGGACGCTGAGGCGCCGCCGCGCCCCCGACAGGGGCGCGGGGGACTGCGCGAGCAGACGCAGCGGACCAGCGGGCGGGGTACGACGGTCAACCCTGTACGGCGGTCACCCTGTGCCGCGGGCGTCCGTCCCGTTCAGGGCGTCCGGTCCAGCAGCACCACTGCCACGTCGTCCGCCAGCTCGCCGCCGTTCAGCTCGCGGACCTCGTTGACGGTCGCCCGCAGCAACTGCTCGCCCTCCAGCCCCTGGGCGAACTGACGGCGGACCATCTCCACCATGCCGTCCTGGCCGAGCCGCTCCCGGCCCTCGCCGACGTGGCCCTCGATCAGGCCGTCGGTGTAGAGCATCAGGCTCCACTCGGCCCCCAGCTCCACCTGCGTGCGCGGCCAGCGGGCGCCCGGCAGCAGGCCCAGCGCCGGGCCGTTGTTGTCGTAGGGCAGCAGCCGTGCGGGCGTGCCCGGACCCGCGACCAGGGGCGACGGGTGACCGGCCAGGCACAGGCCGGCGCGGCGGCCGTCCGGGGCTATGTCCACGGCGCACAGGGTCGCGAAGATCTCGTCGTCCGAGCGCTCGTGCTCCAGCACCTGCTGAAGCGTGCCGAGCAGCTCGTCGCCGCAGAGACCGGCCAGGGTCAGCGCGCGCCAGGCGATCCGCAGCTCCACGCCGAGCGCCGCCTCGTCCGGGCCGTGCCCGCAGACGTCACCGATCATGGCGTGCACGGTGCCGTCCGGGGTGCGGACGACGTCGTAGAAGTCGCCGCCGAGCAGTGCGCGCGAGCGCCCCGGACGGTAGCGGGCGGCGAAGCGCAGCGAGGAACCGGCCAGCAGCGGCGTCGGCAGCAGGCCGCGCTCCAGACGGCGGTTCTCCTGGGCGCGCAGCCGGCCCTCGGCCAGGCGCCGCTCCGCCGAGTCGGACCGCTTGCGCTCGACGGCGTAGCGGATCGCCCGGCTCAGCAGCCGGCCGTCGAGCTCGTCGCGGAACAGGTAGTCCTGGGCGCCGACCGCCACGGCCTCCGCGCCGCGCTCGGCGTCGCTGGAGGAGGTCAGCGCGAGCACGGCGTGCCGGGGCGCGAGCTCCAGCACGTGCCTGAGCACCGCCAGCTCGTCGTCCCCGTTGCCGTCGGCGTCACCGCCTCCGTTGCCGTCGGCGCTCGCGCGGGCAGGGGCGGGCGCCGACAGGGCGAGGTCCAGCAGGATGCAGTGGACGTCGTCGGTCAGCAGCCGCTCGGCCTCGGTGAGGTTGCGGGCCGTGCGCACGCGGACCGGCTTGCCGGTCTGGTCGAGCAGGTCGGGCACGATCGGCGAGCCGCCCGGATCGTCCTCGATCAGCAGCAGCGTCAGGTTGGTGGGGGCGGTGCTCCCGAGCTGGTCCGTGGTCTCGTTCGTGGTCTTCTCGCGCTTCTCCGTGGGGTTCTCTCGCCGAGCGGTGGGGGTTTCGGCCGGGTTCGTCCCGGGCGCGGCCTGTTCCGTGGAAGGGCCGCTGTCCGGGGATGCGGCGGGCGCCTGACCACACTCCGCGGCCGGGATCGCCCTCTGCCGCGGTACGGGTACGGGCATCGTCTTGTTTCCTTCCCTCCCCCCGAGGGCATGGCGGGGCGAGGGACCTCGACCCACCGACGGGGACCATAGCGGGTGACGGTGCCGCTGCGGAATGGTCCAGAACACGTCGGGCGGTCGTCGGCCACTGTCATATGCCGCGTTCCGTACCGCAGTTGGACACGTCGACCGGGGGCCGGGGATGACGAAGGTCACGCGGGGCGGGGCGCCGGGCGTGGACTGGGTCACGTGGCCCGTCTCACGCCGCCGCGAGGCGCGTGGCCCGTGTCACTCCGAGGGCGTCGCGCCCGTGCCCGCGCCCGTGTCCGGACGTACGACGCCGAGGATCGGCATCGTGCCCGCCCCCGCGATCGTGATCGAGCGCCCCGGGCGCGGAGCGTGCACGACGGAGCCGTCGCCGACGTACATGCCGACGTGGCTGGCGTCGTCGAAGTAGATGATCAGGTCGCCGGGGCGCATGTCCTTGATGTCGACGCGTTCGAGCTGCTTCCACTGCTGCTGCGAGGTGCGCGGTATCGACTGCCCGGCCGCCACCCAGGCCTGTGAGGTCAGGCCGGAGCAGTCGTAGGCCTTCGGGCCCTCGGCGCCCCACTGGTACGGCTTCCCGATCTGGGCGGTGGCGTACTCGACGGCCTTCCTGCCCCGCTCGGTCGCCCTGGTGTCGAGGTCCTTGAGGATGCCGGAGTCGAGCCAGGCGGTCTGGGCCTTGGCCTGGGCCTCCCGCTCCAGCCGGGCGAGGCGCTCCTTCTCCTCCTTCTCCAGCTCGGACTCCAGCTTCTCGGCCGCCGCGATCTGCTTCTCGATCTTCTTCTGGGCGGTGGCCTTGGCCTTGCGGTTCGCCTCCAGCTTCTTGAACTGGGCGGAGGCGTCCGCCGCGTACGCCTTCAGGTCCTCCTGGGTGCGCGTCATCTCACCGAGCAGGCCCTTGGTCGCGCGCTGGCCCTGGCTGACCCGGCCGGTGCCGTCGAGGAACTCCTCGGGGTCGTCGCTCAGGAGCAGCTTGGCCTCGTCGGGCAGGCCGCCGGTGCGGTACTGGGAGCGGGCCGCGGCGCCCGCGCGCTCCTTCAGCCCGTCGAGCTTCTCCTGGCCCTGGACGATCTTCTTGGCCAGTTCGACGATCTCGGCGGACTGCTTGTCCGCCTTCTCCTCGGCGGCGTTGTACTCGTCCGTGGCGGAGGCCGCCGCGCGGTAGAGCTTGTCGAGCTTCTTGCGTACGGCTTCCAGGTCCTTGCCGGGTGTGGCGGCCGGGGACGGTGAGGCGCTCGGGGTGCCGGGTGAGGGCGTGGGGCCGGGATCCGCGAACGCCGTGCCCGGTGCCGCGAGCACCGTGACCGCGCAGACCACGGTCACGGCAGCGGTCATCAAGCCATGCTTCCCCGTACGCATACCTCGCCCCCAAACTGGTTAACCGTCAGTAACATAGGTCGCCTGGGGGATCGTGCCATGCCGGCGTGGAAAGCGACAGAGGTCGTGCTTTCCTTCCGCTTCCCCTCCCTTGCCTTCCTTGCCCCTTCTGCCTCGCTTCCTGCCTCACCTCCGCCTTCGCGTGCGACGGCTGCCTGCTGCGACGGCTCCCCCGCTGTGTGACGAACACCGCACGGAGATCGTTCCCGCCCATCGACCGGGGCGTGGGCGTCCGTCCGGGCGTGGGTATCGGTCCGGGCACGGGTATCGGTCCGGGCGTGGGTGCCGGTCCGGGCGCCGGTTCCGGTCCGGGTACGGGTGCCGGTCCGGGCGCGGGCCGCCGGTTCACGCGCGCGGTGCCAACGCCTCCCACCGCACCGTCACTTCGCCCTGCCGCCACCGCACCGGCCCGTCCGTCACCGGCCAGTCGGCCGCCAGGTCCCGCACGGCCCGCATCCAGCGCTGGCGGGCGCCGTAGGAGGCGTAGGGCGCGGCGGCGGCCCAGGCGCGGTCGAAGTCGCGCAGGAAGGCGTGCACGGGCTCGCCGGGGACATTGCGGTGGATCAGCGCCTTCGGCAGCCGTTCCGCCAGGTCGGAGGGGCGCTCCAGGGAGCCCAGCCGGGTCGCGAGGGTGACCGTGCGCGGCCCCTCGGGCCCGAGCGCCACCCACACGTGCCGGCGCCCGATCTCGTCGCAGGTCCCCTCGACCAGGAGCCCGCCCCGGGAGTGCCCCGACGCCGGCGCGAGCCGCGCGCACAGCCGCTGCCAGACGGCGGCCACCTCGTCCTCGTCGTACTGGCGCAGCACGTTCGCCGCGCGGATCAGCAGCGGGGGCCGGGGGGCGGGGACCTCGAACCCGCCGTGCCGGAAGACGAGCCCCGCGCGCGCGTAGGGCTCGGCCGCCGCCACCCGCGCCGGGTCGATCTCGACGCCCACCACGCGCGCGTGCGGCGCGACCGTGCGCAGGCGGTGCAGCAGCTCGACGGCCGTCCAGGGGGCGGCGCCGTAGCCGAGGTCGACGGCGACGGGATCGGCTGCGCGGCGCAGCTCGGCACCGTGGGTGGCCGCGATCCAGCGGTCCATGCGGCGCAGCCGGTTCGGATTCGTCGTCCCGCGCGTGACGGTGCCCACAGGGCGGGGGGTGGCGCGGGAGGGCATGCGTACGAGGGTATGCGGCCCGGCCCGCTCTCTTTGACGCATCCCGCGCTCGAACGGTTGAGCGACCAGCGGTAATGATTCGGCAAAGGTCGGGAAACCGGAAATGGAGCACCGCCATCCGGTGTTCCACCTCCTGGAGGGCGGCGCGTGTCCTCCGACCGGCATGCCCGCAGCGAGGAGGAACGGCTCGTGAGCCAGTACGTCAGCAGGCTCGGGCGTCGCTCACCGGCGGCCTCCCCACGGCTCCGGCTGCTGCGCAGGCCCCGTCGCGTCGCCATGCTCTCCGTGCACACCTCGCCGCTCCACCAGCCCGGCACCGGCGACGCCGGCGGCATGAACGTCTACATCGTCGAGCTGGCGCAGCGCCTCGCCGCGATCAACATCGAGGTCGAGATCTTCACGCGCGCGACCACCGCCGCGCTCCCGCCCTGCGTCGAACTGGCCCCGGGCGTCCTCGTCCGCCACGTCGACGCCGGACCGTACGAGGGCCTGGCCAAGGAGGAGCTGCCGGCCCAGCTGTGCGCCTTCACGCACGGCGTCATGCAGGCGTGGGCCGGCCACCGCCCCGGCTACTACGACCTGGTCCACTCCCACTACTGGCTCTCCGGCCACGTCGGCTGGCTCGCCGCCCAGCGCTGGGGCGCCCCCCTGGTGCACGCCATGCACACCATGGCCAAGGTCAAGAACGCCAACCTGGCAGACGGCGACACCCCCGAACCGGCCGCCCGCGTCATCGGCGAGACGCAGATCGTCGCCGCCTCCGACCGGCTGATCGCCAACACCGCCGAGGAGGCCGACGAGCTGGTCCGGCACTACGCCGCCGACCCGGACAAGGTCGCCGTCGTCCACCCCGGCGTGAACCTCGAACGGTTCCGCCCCTTCCCCAAGGGCTCCGAGCCGGGCCGCGGGGACGGCACGTCCGCCCGTGCCGCCGCCCGCGCCCGCCTCGGCCTGCCGCAGGACGCGCTGATCCCGCTCTTCGCCGGCCGCATACAGCCGCTGAAGGCGCCGGACGTGCTGCTGCGTGCCGTGGCTGTGCTCCTCGACGAACGCCCGGAGCTGCGCTCCCGCATCGTCGTCCCCGTCGTCGGCGGCCCCAGCGGCAGCGGCCTCGCCAAGCCGGAGGGGCTGCAGAAACTCGCCGCGCGGCTCGGCATCGCCGACGTCGTGCGGTTCCGTCCGCCCGTCGGGCAGGAGCAGCTCGCCGACTGGTTCCGGGCGGCGTCCGTGCTGGTGATGCCGTCCTACAGCGAGTCCTTCGGCCTGGTCGCCATAGAGGCCCAGGCGGCCGGTACGCCGGTGCTCGCCGCCGCGGTCGGCGGCCTCCCGGTCGCCGTGCGCGACGGGCACACCGGCCGCCTCGTCGAGGGGCACGATCCCGCCGCGTACGCGCGCGTACTGCGCGATTTCGCCGACAACCCGGAGCTGACGCCCCGGATGGGCGCCGCCGCCGCCCGGCATGCGCAGTCCTTCGGCTGGGACAGCGCCGCCGCCGCCACGGCCGACGCCTACACGGCCGCGATCCAGTCCCACCGCCGTCGCGTACGCTCCCACCATGGCTGAGGCAGCGCGGAAGGCAGCACAGGTCGTCGAGGATGCCCTGAAGGACGCCGAGCTGGAGTGGGAGAGCCCGGAGTCCGGCAACTACGTCGTCAAGCTCCCCGGCACCCGCAAGCTCTCGACGACGGTCTCCCTCCTCCTCGGCAGGCACTCCCTCTCGCTCAACGCCTTCGTCATCCGCCACCCCGACGAGAACGAACCCGCCGTCCACCGCTGGCTGCTGGAGCGCAACCTCAAGCTCTACGGAGTCGGTTACGCCGTCGACCGCCTCGGCGACATCTACGTCACCGCGAAACTCCCCCTCGTCACCGTCACCCCCGACGAGATCGACCGCCTCCTCGGCCAGGTCCTGGAGGCCGCCGACGGCGCCTTCAACACCCTGCTGGAGCTGGGCTTCGCGTCCGCCATCCGCAAGGAGTACGAGTGGCGCACCTCGCGCGGGGAGTCGACGCGGAACCTGGAGGCGTTCCAGCACCTGATCGAGCGCTCCGGGGACTGACGCGCCCTCAGACCGCTCCTCCGCTGACGCGGTAGCGCCCGGGCGGGACGCCCACCAGCCGCTTGAAGTGCCGGGTCAGATGTGCCTGGTCGTAGAACCCGGTCGCGGTGGCCACGTCGGCGGGGGTGCGCCCCGCCAGCAGCAGGCGCCGGGCCCGGTCGACGCGGCGGGACATCAGGTACTGGTGCGGCGCGATGCCGTAGGCGCCGCTGAACGCCCGTACCAGGTGGGCCGGATGGGCGGGCACGAGCGCGGCCGCCTCCTCCAGGCCGAGCCCCTGGACGACGCGTTCGTCGAGCAGCTCCCGCAGCCGGCGGGCGAGGACGGGGTCCCGGCGCTCCGGACGCTCCTCGCGGCGGGGCAGCAGATGCTCGTGCAGCCGCTCGCCGATCAGCGTCAGCCGGCTCTCCGCCTCCAGTTCGTCACCGGGCAGGGCGAGCGCGGAGTGCAGCTGTCCGACCCGCCGCCGCAGCACCGGGTCACGCAGGTCGGGGGCGTCGACGGCCCGCCCGATCAGGTCGTCGCCCAGCCGGGAGGCGTCCAGGTACAGGACGCGCTTGCGGAAGCCGTCCGGGGTGGCGGGGGAGCCGTTGTGCGGCACGTGCGGCGGCAGCAGCGACACCGTGTCGTGCGGGGTGCCGTGCTCGTGCCGGTCCAGGTCGTACCGTACGGCCCCGTCGTCGACGATGAGCAGCGTCCACGCCTCGTGGACGTGCATCGGGTAGGCGTACTCGGTGAAGTGGGCGTGGAAGACCTCGACGACGCCCGGTACGGGGGGTCGCCAGGCGGAGACGGTCCGCCGCCGGTCCTGGTCGGCCATGCAAAAAACGTACAAGACCCGGCCGCACGCCGACCGGCAGTCTCACCGTATGAGCACGCATGTGAGCACGCACGACGCGGACCCGGCGGCCCCCGTCCGCTTCGACACCAAGATCGCCGTCCTGCTCCGCGAGGACCTGGAGACCTGGCAGCGCCTGAACGTCACCGCGTTCCTGGTCAGCGGCCTGGGAGCGCAGTTCCCCGAGGTGATCGGGGAGCCGTACGAGGACGCCGACGCGGTCGGCTACCTGCCGATGTTCCGCCAGCCGGTCCTGGTCTTCGAGGGCACCAAGGAGACGCTGACGAACGCCCACGCGCGCGTGCTGTCCCGCGCCCTGCCCCGCGCGCTCTTCACGTCCGACCTGTTCACCACGGGCAACGACCGCGACAACCGGGCGGCGGTACGGGCCGTGCCCACGGCCGGACTGGATCTGGTCGGCCTCGCGGTGTACGGCCCCAGGAACGCGGTGGACAAGGTGCTGAAGGGGGCACGGATGCACCCGTGAGGCCGGGGGCGCGGCGGAGCCGCAGGCTGCCGTCGGGCCGCGCTGACCCGGACGGCCGTCAGGCGGGGCTGACCTCGGGTTTCGCGGGTGCGGCCGTCCCGGGGGAGGCCCCTTCCAAGGGGGCGGTCTCGGAAGGGACCGTCTCCTCCGCCGGCAGCCCCCGCATGAGCGCCCAGTACCCCGCCGCCGCCACCGTGCCGACGACCGCGCAGATGCCCCACAGCCACTCGGCGCCCCAGTGGTCGATGACGAAACCGGACATCAGCGGGGCGACGAGGGCGGCGACCGCCCAGGACATGGTGTACATGCCCTGGTAGCGCCCGCGCCCGTGCACCGGGGAGAGGCGGACGACGAGACCGGTCTGGGTCGGCGCGTTCACGATCTCGGCCAGCGTCCACACGCACACGGTGAGGGCGAAGACACCGACCGACCCGGCGAAGGCGGTGAGCCCGAAGCCGTACCCGGCCAGCAGCGCCGAGCCGACGAGCAGCAGCCGCGGATCACGGTGCTCGATGAACCGCGTGACGGGAATCTGGAGCACGACGATCAGCACACCGTTGACGGCGATCGCCATGCCGAAGTCGGCGGGCGTGAACCCCGCCTCGCCCATGGCCACCGGCAGCCCGACGTACGCCTGCTGGAAGATCAGGGCGATGAGGAAGGACAGTCCGACGACGCTCATGTAGCGCCCGTCGCGCAGGACCGTACCGAGGGAGACGGGCGTGCTCTCGACGGCGACCTGGCCCTCCGTGGTGACCTTCTGCGGGCGGGACTCGGGCAGCTTGACGAAGATGAGGACGGCGCACGCCATGGTCATGCCCGCCTCGATCAGGAACCCGGCGAGGTAGCTGACCTCGGCGATGAACCCGGCCGCCATGGAGGAGATCGCGAAGCCGAGGTTGATGGCCCAGTAGTTGAGCGAGAAGGCCCGGATACGGTCCTCGGGCCGCACGATGTCCGCCATCATCGCCTGCACGGCGGGCCGGGAGGCGTTGCTCGCCATGCCGACCAGGAAGGCGACGCCCGCGATGGCGACCGGGTCCCGCACGAAGCCGAGCAGCGCGACGGACAACGCGGTGGAGACCTGCGCGACGAGCAGCGTGGGCCGCCGCCCGAGCCGGTCGGTCATCACCCCGGCCCCGAGCGAGGACACGACCCCGCCGAGCCCGTGCAGAGCGGCGACCAGACCGGCGTACGAGGCGGAGTAGCCGCGGTCGATGGTCAGGTACAGCGCCATGAAGGTGGCGACGAAGGCACCGAGCCGGTTGACCAGGGTGCTGGTCCACAGCCACCAGAACTCGCGGGGGAGCCCGGAGACGGACTCGCGCACGGCACGTCTCACTCCGGCGACTGACATGGGACCCCCGTGAACGGATAGCGGCTGTAAGTGGCTCTATCGGTGGGCACAACTTACGAACGGGAGGCCGTCGGAGGCCAGTCGATTAACACTTCTCGTCAACTGTCCGACCGTCGGGCGCACCGCGCGGGGAATCAGGGGGTTCGATTACGCTCGGGACCATGGCCGACGCACCGTACAAGCTGATCCTCCTCCGCCACGGCGAGAGCGAGTGGAACGAGAAGAACCTGTTCACCGGCTGGGTGGACGTCAACCTCACCCCGAAGGGCGAGAAGGAGGCGACACGCGGCGGCGAGCTGCTCAAGGACGCCGGCCTGCTGCCCGACGTGGTCCACACGTCCGTCCAGAAGCGCGCGATCCGCACGGCCCAGCTCGCGCTGGAGGCCGCCGACCGCCACTGGATCCCCGTCCACCGCCACTGGCGCCTGAACGAGCGCCACTACGGCGCCCTCCAGGGCAAGGACAAGGCACAGACCCTCGCCGAGTTCGGCGAGGAGCAGTTCATGCTGTGGCGCCGCTCCTACGACACCCCGCCGCCGGCGCTGGACCGCGACGCCGAGTACTCCCAGTTCTCGGACGCCCGCTACGCGACGCTCCCGCCGGAGCTGCGCCCGCAGACGGAGTGCCTGAAGGACGTCGTCGTCCGGATGCTCCCGTACTGGTTCGACGCGATCGTCCCCGACCTCCTCACCGGCCGCACGGTCCTGGTCGCGGCGCACGGCAACTCGCTCCGCGCCCTGGTCAAGCACCTTGACGGCGTCTCCGACGCCGACATCGCGGGCCTGAACATCCCGACCGGCATCCCGCTCTCCTACGAGCTGGACGCCGAGTTCAAGCCGCTGAACCCGGGCGGGACCTACCTGGACCCGGACGCGGCCGCGGCGGCGATCGAGGCGGTCAAGAACCAGGGCAAGAAGAAGTAGGCCCACATCACCGAGCCCCCGCACTGCGGCTACTTCGCGGCGCGGGGGCTTACTGATGACCGGATGATCCGGCGGCGTACTCAGGACGGCCAGGCGTCGGCCATCTCGAAGGAGACCACCGTTCCTCCGAAGTGGCTGGGCCCGGTGTGCCACGAGTGGGCGAGGGAGTCGACCAGGAGCAACCCGCGCCCGTGCGCGTCGTTGGCGTCGGGGCATCTGAGCCGGACGTTTCCCGGCAGCCCTGGGTTGTGCACCTCGCCCCGGAGGGAACTCCCCTCGCGGGCCCCATCACTGAGCTGGAGCTCTTCTACAGCGCGCGCTCCGCCGCGGACCGTACGCAGGGCGTCGAGGATCTGCGCGTGCTCTTCGGGTGGGTGCCGGTGGACGACCGTGCCTACGACCGGGCCTGGCAGGTCCAGGAGATCCTCACCCGTCGCGGGCAGCACCGCGGTGCCGGTCCCGTCGACCTCGTGGTGGCCGCCACCGCCGAGTTGCAGGGGCTGACCCTCCTCCACCGCGACCGTGACTTCGAGTGCGTCGCCGCCACCGGCCAAGCGCTCCAGTGGTACGGGCCCGAAGCCGGCAAGTGAGGGCGCGCTACGCGGTGCGCCGCCGTGCGTACACCTCGATCTCGATCTTCATGCGGGGGTCGGCGAGGCCGCACATCAGCATGGTGGCGGCCGGGCGGATCTCGCCGAAGGCGCGGCGCAGTACCGGCCAGCAGGGCTCGAAGTCGGTGCGGTCGGGGAGCAGGTAGCGGACCCGGACCACGTCGGCGAAGGTGCACTTCGCGTCGGTCAGGGCGGCCTCGATGTTGCGCAGGCACTGCTCGGCCTGCTCCACCACGTCCTCGGAGATCGTCATCGTGGTGTAGTCGAAGCCGGTGGTGCCCGACACGTGCACCCAGTCGCCGTCGACCACGGCACGGGCGTAGCCGATCCGCTCTTCGAACGTCGAGCCGCTGAGGATGGAACGTCGCTCTGTCATGCATGGCACATTAAGGGGCGCGCGGCCGGCGCTGGCAGGTCTCTCCCTGGTCATCGACTGGGCCCGACCGTCGGTTGGGTCCCGGACGGGATCTCCGGGCCGCCCCCGGACAGGACGGGGATGCAACCATTCCCTGTAGAGCTGGAACCCCCGGAAGCCGACCGCGCCTTCGAGACTCTAGCCGCGGGCACTGACACTCGGACTGTCAGGCGCTCGGTCCCGCGCAGGTCTAGGGGTACGTTTTCGTAGAACGACCCCTGTACGTTGCGGCCCGGTCGCCGGCCCGGCCCGGCGCCCCGCGTCAGCTCGCCGTCGTCAGCCGCCCCCGGCGCTCCCGCCGCCCCCGCAGGGCACTCCACGTCGCGCCCAGTGCCAGTGACTGGACCAGCGCCGAGAGCACGATGCCGCCGAGGAAGAACCACGTCGGGGCGTCGCCGCCCCAGCCCGCTTCGCCGAGCCAGGCGACGAAGCCGAAGGCCGGGAAGGTGAACAGGGCCGGCCAGACCCAGATGAGGGACGCGTCCGGGGCGGACGTGAAGAGGGGTTCCAGTGCGGCGACGGTCATCGCGCCGCCGACCACGGCGAGGTAGACCGCCGAGGCGCGGTTGGCGACGGTCAGGCGGGTGAGGGTGCGTATCCGGCTGGTTCGGCTGGTCTTCATCGGGTGTCGTCTCCCCTTGGTCGGCGTCCTGTGCTCCAGGGTCGGACGGAGGCGGCGCCCAGGCCTGAGTACTCGTACTCAAGTCGGGCGACGCGACACCCAGGGGAGGGGCTATACCGTCAGTGGGACCTCGTGGATCTCGTCCGCCTTGTGGCCCGCGCGTTCGTGGACGCGCTGGACCGCGTCGGCCGACGGGGCCTCGGAGAGGCAGTAGACGGTGCCGGAGTCCGGGTCCGCCCACGCGTGTTCGAAGTGGACGTCCTCGTCCTTCCCGATGGCGAGGTCCGCCTGGTGGGCCTCGTGGAGCTGGTCCGAAGTGATGCCGTGCATCCCGTGGTGCACGTCCATGAAGTGAGCCATGGCCTCGCACCCCCTTCAGGGGTCTTTCTTCCAGGGTGCGCCCGTACGGCGGCCGGGGCGAACCCGGCCGCCGTACGGACGGTGGTGCCTGCCGTCCAGCGCCCGCCGCTACCGCGTCAGCCGCACTGGCACGGATTTCCCGACTGGCAGCCGCAGCCGCAGCCCGAGCCGCAGCCGCACGCGGCGATCAGGGGCAGACTGCGGGTCTCGGCGGGCTGCTCGGTCCGGCGTTCCTCGGTGGGGGCGGGCTTGGTGCTGGGGGAATCGGCCATGGGTTCCTCCTAGAGGCTGGTGCCTGGGCCCATTGCACGCCCCCGGTGGCCGTCGCATCAACGGCGCACTGGGGCGACCGCGCGCCCCTGCCCCACGCCTGGGCGCTCCTGCCCAGGTCCGCCCAGGTCCGCCCAGGTCCTCGCTCAGCTCCGCGCCCAGCTCCGCGCCCAGCTCCGCGTCAGGCCCCCTCGACCTGCGTCGACGGCTGGATGTCCGCCTGGAGGTCGTTCACGTGCTCGCCGGTGACCAGGTAGACGACGCGCTTGGCGACCGAGACGGCGTGGTCGGCGTAGCGCTCGTAGTAGCGGCCGAGGAGGGTGACGTCCACGGCCGTCTCGATGCCGTGCTTCCAGCGGTCGTCCATCAGGTGCTGGAAGAGCGTGCGGTGGAGGAGGTCCATCGCGTCGTCGTCCTGCTCCAGCTGGAGGGCCAGGTCGACGTCCTTGGTGATGATCACCTCGGCCGCCTTCGCCATCAGGCGCTGGGCGAGCTGGCCCATCTCCAGGATGGTCGCGTGCAGGTCGCTCGGGACCGCGCGCTCCGGGTAGCGCAGCCGGGCCAGCTTGGCCACGTGCTGGGCGAGGTCGCCCGAGCGCTCCAGGTCGGCCGACATCCGCAGCGACGTGACGACGATCCGCAGGTCCGTGGCGACCGGCTGCTGCCGGGCCAGCAGCGCTATCGCCCGGGCCTCCAGCTCGTGGTGGAGCTCGTCGACCTTCTGGTCGCCCTCGATCACGTTCTCGGCCAGCTTCAGGTCCGAGTCGAGAATGGCGGTCGTGGCGCGCCCGATCGCCGACCCGACCAGCCGGGCCATCTCCACCAGGCTGTCGCCGATCGAGTCCAGTTCCTCGTGGTACGCGTCCCGCATCAGGGTTCCCTCTCGTACGTCCGTTTAAGGGGGCTCGCACTTGCTCGCATCGGCTCGCACCCCTTGCCGTGCCCCCACGCTTACACGTTCCGGCCTGTACGCGTCCGTTTCCGGCATCACAAATGAACCGTCCCTGGCTCCAAGGTGAACTCTGGGCGACGAGTGTTCGAGGTCGCAGTCCGATGGCTGGGGCGGGGCCGTTCGGCATGCCTAACCTGGACGCATGGACGTGAACGCGGCGGTCGCCGCAGCGGCAGCGATCGCCGGAGTACTCACCGGTGTCATCGCCATGCTGGCGTTCCGCTGGAGCGAGCGCGAGCAGAAGCGCCCCACGCGCACCTCGCTGCACACGGACCCCGTGCTGCCGCCCGGCGTGGACACCGTCCTGTCGGTGCTCCGCTCCTCCGCGGTCGTCCTCGACGAGGCCGACGCGGTGGTCAAGGCCAGCTCGGCGGCGTACGCCCTCGGCCTGGTCCGGGGCGGCAAGCTCGCCGTCGAGCCCATGCTGCAGATGGCCCGGGACACCCGGCGGGACGGGGAGATACGGCAGGTCGAGCTGGATCTGCCGAGGCGGGGCAACGGGCGGGGGGAGGCGCTGGCCGTCTCCGCACGCGTGGCGCCCCTCGGGTCGCGGCTGGTGCTGCTGCTGGTCGAGGACCTCACCGAGGCCCGCCGCATCGAGGCCGTACGCCGCGACTTCGTCGCCAATGTGAGCCATGAGCTGAAGACACCGGTCGGCGCGCTCTCCCTGCTCTCCGAGGCCGTGCTGGACGCCTCCGACGATCAGGAGGCCGTGGAGCGGTTCGCCGGGCGCATGCAGATCGAGGCGACCCGGCTGACCAACCTGGTCCAGGAGCTCATCGACCTGTCCCGGGTCCAGAACGACCACCCCCTCGACGACGCCGAGCCCGTCCGGGTGGACGAGCTGGTCGCCGAGGCCATCGACCGCTGCCGGCAGCAGGCCGGCACCAAGCAGATCACCATGGCCGCCGGAGGAACGGCGGATCTGCGCGTACGCGGCAACCGCGGCCAGCTCGCCGCCGCCCTCGGCAACCTCGTCGAGAACGCCGTCAACTACTCGCCCGCCCGCACCCGCGTCGGCATAGCCGCCCGCCGCGTCAACGCCCCCGGCGGCGATCTGATCGAGATCGCCGTGACCGACCAGGGCATCGGGATCTCCGAGAAGGACAAGGAGCGCGTGTTCGAGCGCTTCTACCGCGTCGACCCGGCCCGTTCCCGGGCCACCGGAGGCACCGGTCTGGGTCTCGCGATCGTCAAGCACGTGGTCGCCTCGCACGGCGGGGAGGTCACGGTGTGGAGTGCCGAAGGCCAGGGCTCCACTTTTACGCTGCGACTGCCGGAGTCGGGCCCCGCCCGCGGCCGCGCACAGCGGCATCCCGACCGCGCCGGACTCAGTGTCGAGACCGAGCGGTCCCCCTCATCCCCCCATACTTCCCCGTACGAAACGCTTCCCGCCCCGGAGGTCCTTCCGTGACCCGTGTGCTCGTCGTCGAGGACGAGGAGTCCTTCTCCGACGTCCTGTCGTACATGCTCCGCAAGGAGGGTTTCGAGGTCGCCGTGGCGACCACCGGCCCCGACGGACTCGACGAGTTCGAGCGCAACGGCGCCGACCTCGTGCTCCTCGACCTGATGCTGCCCGGCCTGCCGGGCACCGAGGTCTGCCGCCAGCTGCGCGGCCGCTCCAACGTTCCCGTGATCATGGTGACCGCCAAGGACAGCGAGATCGACAAGGTTGTCGGGCTGGAGATAGGGGCCGACGACTACGTCACCAAGCCCTTCTCCTCCCGCGAGCTGGTCGCCCGCATCCGCGCCGTACTGCGCCGCCGCGGCGAGCCCGAGGAGGTCACCCCCGCCGCGCTGGAGGCCGGCCCCGTCCGCATGGACGTCGACCGGCACGTCGTGACCGTGGGCGGCACCAAGGTCGACCTGCCGCTGAAGGAGTTCGACCTGCTGGAGATGCTGCTGCGCAACGCCGGCCGCGTGCTGACCCGCATGCAGCTGATCGACCGGGTCTGGGGCGCCGACTACGTCGGTGACACCAAGACCCTCGACGTCCACGTCAAGCGGCTGCGCGCCAAGATCGAGCCCGACCCGGGCGCGCCGCGGTACCTGGTGACGGTGCGCGGGCTCGGCTACAAGTTCGAGCCGTAGAGCGCCCGGGCGCGCGTCCGCGCCCTCGACGGCACGCGAGTACGACGAAGGGCGGGACCTCTCCGGAGAGGTCCCGCCCTTCGTCGTACGGTGCTCAGTGGCCGGCGTCGGCGCCGGTCCCCTGCGAGGTGCCGTCCGTCGCCGTACCGGCCTCGGTGCCGCCCTCGGTCCCGTCCCCGGCCTCGGCGGACTCGCCGGTCGCGGGATCCGTCGTGCCGTCGGCCGGGGTGCCGGAGGTCTGGCCGTCGGACGGCTCGCCGGAGGTCTCCTGCGACGGCTCCGCCGACGCGCCGGGGGCCGCCGGGACGTCGCTCGGGCCCCACTTGGAGAAGTAGCTCTCGGCGGGCACGACGAAGGCGCGCAGGCTCACCTCGCCGGTCTTGCTGAAGGTGAAGGTGATCTCCTGCGCGTTGCCGTCCTGGATGGCCTCGCGGCTGCTGGGCAGGACGGCGGAGGCGTTGCCCTCGCCGCCGAGGACCAGGGAACCGCCGGCCGGGACGGTCAGGCCCCCGTTGCCGCCCTTCTCGCCCTCGGCGGGCTTCAGCTCGGCGGACTTGCCGGTGCCGGCCACGGTGATGGACTCGAGCGTCTGGTCGGACCTGCCGTTGTTGAACAGGGTGGCGGAGACCACGGCCGGGCCGGTCGACTCCAGGTCGGGCTGCGTGATGACGATCGCGTTCTGGATCTGGATGTCACCGACGGTCGTCGCGGCGTTGTCCGGCTTGATCTCCAGCGTCTGGGCGTTGTGACCGGCACCGCACGCGGCGAGCGAGGCGATCGAGAACGCGATGGCGGCGGCGGCGAGGGCACCGCGTCGAAGGCTGCTGCTCACGGCGGCGGCAACTCCTTGGACTCGAGCGAGGAGGCGGCAACGGATAAAGCCGCCCTAAGTGTCTGTCAGCGGCTTCAGGCTACCGAGCCGTTCCCGGGCCGCCGCACCCGACCCTCCCCCAAGACCCCCCGCTTCGCCCGGCAGGCGGTAGGAGCGGCGCGCGGCAGGAGTGCGCGGCGCGCTCGTTCCGTGACCGGTTCCCGCGTCGCTTTGTGGCTGGTACTCGTCCGTCATTCACATAAGAAGCCGACCGGCATACCGGTCGTCGAGCGGCGCGCGAAATTTCCGTGAAGGAATGCGGGGGCGGCCGGAAATTGATCATCGGGGGGTCGGACGGGGTGCCTCGTGATCAATTCCGGATTCGTCCGGAAGCCCGCCCCGGTCACCGAACGGAGTAGCGGAAGTCGCACGCCCGGAATCGGACATATGGGGCTCTTCGGGCAGGCGGGAGGGCCTCCGGATGTGTGCGACGTGCGCGTTTCGTCCGGCCTGAAGAACTGCTCCGACCTGCGAATACTTTCTTCCGCTCGCCCGCCGCAGCACGTTCCTGTTGCTGTTGTCAAGCCCCGAGATATGCCCTGACCTGCGAAAACGCCATTCAGAAGACGCCGTATCCGTGTTACTCTGGATAGCCACGGAAGGGGTACCTGTCACATGACGTTCAAGGTTGGCGACACCGTGGTCTATCCCCATCACGGGGCCGCGCTGATCGAGGCTATCGAAACTCGCCAGATCAAAGGCGTGGACAAGACCTACTTGGTGCTGAAGGTCGCCCAGGGTGACCTGACGGTACGTGTGCCAGCGGACAATGCGGAGTTCGTCGGCGTGCGTGATGTGGTCGGTCAGGACGGGCTGGACCGGGTCTTCGAGGTGCTGCGCGCGCCGTACGCCGAGGAGCCCACGAACTGGTCGCGTCGTTACAAGGCAAACCTGGAGAAGCTCGCCTCCGGCGACGTCATCAAGGTCGCGGAAGTCGTACGCGATCTGTGGCGTCGTGAGCGCGAGCGCGGACTCTCCGCCGGTGAGAAGCGCATGCTCGCCAAGGCCCGCCAGATCCTGGTGAGCGAGCTCGCTCTCGCGGAGAACACCAACGAGGACAAGGCGGAGGCCCTGCTCGACGAGGTGCTCGCCTCCTGAGGCTCTGAGGCGAGGCGCAGACCTGCCCGCTCGGTTCAGCGCACTGAAATGCCGCGGTGCCCGATGACATCCTTTGCTGTCGCCGGGCGCTGCGGCATGTTCGTACCCGGATCGAGTCCTCGTACGATCACTCCGGGAGACTTCCCCCGGTCCGCGTGGTCCTGGGTACCGCGCGGTGCTGGGTCTGCGTGGTCCTGGCGTGCCGGGCCCGGGAAGCTGGCTCGACCAGGGTCACGGAAGGGTCCGGTCAAGGCGTCGCGCCCGGCACGGTGAGGCCATACCCAACTAGGTCGAGCACACAAACCTGACAGGAACCGATGTCTGACGAATCGCGTCCCTCGCCCGCCGAGATGCCCGCCGGTACCCGTGCGAACACCCGAACCGCGGCCGTGATTCCGGCCGCCGGGCGGGGCGTTCGGCTCGGTCCGGGCGCTCCGAAAGCCCTCCGTGCGCTGGGCGGCACGCCCATGCTCATCCACGCGGTCCGGGCGATGGCCGCCTCCCGCGCGGTCTCCCTCGTCGTCGTCGTGGCCCCGCCCGACGGAGCCGCCGAGGTCAAGAGCCTGCTCGACGCGCACGCGCTGCCGGAGCGGACGGACTTCCTCGTCGTGCCGGGCGGCGAGTCACGGCAGGAGTCCGTACGGCTCGGCCTGGACGCGCTGCCGGCCGACTACGACACCGTCCTCGTGCACGACGCCGCCCGGCCACTGGTGCCGGTCGACACGGTGGACGCCGTGATCGAGGCCGTCCGGGAGGGCGCACCCGCCGTGGTGCCCGCGGTGCCGCTCGCCGACACGGTCAAGCAGGTCGAGCCCGCCGCCGTGCCGGGCGAGCCGGAACCGGTCGTGGCGACACCGGAGCGGGCTCGGTTGCGCGCGGTGCAGACGCCCCAGGGGTTCGACCGGGGGACGCTGGTGCGCGCCCACGAGACGGTGACCGAGAACGTCACCGACGACGCGAGCATGGTCGAGCAGCTCGGGCTCACGGTGATGGTGGTGCCGGGGCACGAGGAGGCGTTCAAGGTGACGCGGCCGCTCGATCTGGTGCTGGCGGAGGCCGTGCTGGCGCGCAGGAGGCTGAACGATGGGTTCTGACACCTCTGGCACGGACGGGTTCCCCGTGCTGCCCCAGGTCGGCATCGGGACCGACATCCACGCCTTCGAGGACGGGCGCGAACTGTGGTGCGCCGGGCTGAAGTGGGAGGGCGAGGGCGCCGGGCTGGCCGGGCACTCCGACGCGGACGTCGTCGCGCACGCGGCGTGCAACGCGTTGTTCTCCGCGGCGGGGGTCGGCGACCTCGGGCAGCACTTCGGTACCGGACGGCCGGAGTGGTCGGGCGCGTCCGGGGTGACGCTGCTGACGGAGGCGGCGCGGATCGTGCGGGCGGCGGGGTTCCGGATCGGGAACGTAGCGGTGCAGGTGGTCGGAGCGCGGCCGAAGATCGGCAAGCGGCGGGGCGAGGCGCAGAAGGTCTTGTCGGAGGCGGTGGGGGCGCCGGTGTCGGTGTCCGGGGCGACGACGGACGGGCTGGGATTTCCCGGGCGGGGGGAAGGGCTGGTGGCGGTGGCCACGGCGTTGGTCGTGCGGGTGGAGTGAGCGGGTGAGGTGAGCGGGGTGGGGTGTGTCCTGGGCCGGTGGTGTGTCGCGCCGGCGTGGGGCGTGCCGTGACGGGGCTCCGCCCCGCACCCGGCCAGGGGCTCCGCCCCTGGACCCCGGCCTGTGCCCACCCACCACCCGACTCGGTCGGGCAAGACGTGGTAACAAGCGGGCACGTGCGCCCGTGGCACTGCTCGCCGCCTACTACCCTGGAGTCGTGACTATTCGCCTGTACGACACCAGCGCCCGGCAGATTCGTGACTTCGCCCCCCTCACGCCGGGCTGCGTCTCGATCTACCTGTGCGGTGCCACCGTGCAGGCCGCCCCGCACATCGGGCACATCCGGTCGGGGCTGAACTTCGACATCATGCGCCGCTGGTTCGCGTACCGCGGCTACGACGTCACCTTCGTCCGCAACGTCACCGACATCGACGACAAGATCATCAAGAAGGCCGCGGAGCAGAACCGCCCCTGGTGGTCCATCGGGTACGACAACGAGCGGGCGTTCAACGACGCCTACGACGCCCTCGGCTGCCTTCCGCCCACCTACGAGCCCCGCGCCACCGGTCACATCACCGAGATGGTCGAGATGATGCGCGGCCTCATCGAGCGCGGCCACGCCTACGAGGCCGACGGCAACGTCTACTTCGACGTACGGTCCCTGCCGGGGTACCTGTCGCTGTCCAACCAGGACCTCGACGAGCTGCGCCAGCCCTCGGGAGAGGGCGAGAGCGGCAAGCGGGACCCGCGGGACTTCGCCATGTGGAAGGCGGCCAAGCCCGGGGAGCCGAGCTGGGAGACGCCGTGGGGGCGGGGACGCCCGGGGTGGCACCTGGAGTGCTCCGCCATGGCGCACAAGTACCTGGGCGAGGAGTTCGACATCCACGGCGGCGGGATCGACCTGATCTTCCCGCACCACGAGAACGAGATCGCCCAGGCCAAGGGCTTCGGCGACGCCTTCGCGCGGTACTGGGTGCACAACGCCTGGGTCACCATGAGCGGCGAGAAGATGTCCAAGTCGCTCGGCAACAGCGTGCTCGTGAGCGAGATGGTCAAGCAGTGGCGCCCGGTCGTGCTGCGGTACTACCTGGGCACCCCGCACTACCGCTCGACCATCGAGTACAGCGAGGAGTCCCTGCGCGAGGCCGAGTCGGCGTACGCGCGCGTCGAGGGCTTCGTGCAGCGCGTCACCGAGCTGGCCGGCCAGGCCGTCGGGCCCTGCGCCGAGGTGCCGCCCGCCTTCGCCGAGGCGATGGACGACGACCTGGGCGTGCCGCAGGCGCTGGCCATCGTGCACACCACCGTCCGGCAGGGCAACAGCGCGCTGGCCGCCGGCGACAAGGAGGCCGCGGTCGCCCGTCTCGCCGAGGTCCGTGCGATGCTCGGGGTGCTCGGTCTCGACCCGCTGGCCCCGCACTGGGCCGGGGAGCAGGAGCAGGGCGAGGACCTGCGGCACGTCGTCGACAGCCTCGTACGCCTCGTCCTCGACCAGCGCGAGGCCGCGCGGGAGCGCAAGGACTGGTCCACCGCGGACGCCATCCGCGACCAGCTCGGACAGTCCGGTCTGGTCATCGAGGACGGCCCGCAGGGGCCCCGCTGGAGCCTCGGCTCCCGCTGACCCGCCGCCCGGTCCACCGGAGCCCGGGCCTGTTGGCCGCGCGGGTTCCGTAGATCGATTGTGCCGCCCGGCCTCCCGGGCGGCACACTGCATAAGACGCAAGCATTACGCACACTCCCGTAGAGAGCGGAGACAGGTAACTCATGGCCGCGAACAACCGCCGCATGTCCGGCAAGAAGGGCGCGCAGGTCGGCAGCGGCGGCAAGCGACGCCGGGGCCTGGAAGGCAAGGGGCCGACGCCTCCCGCCGAGATGCGCAAGGGGCACGCCAAGCAGCGCGTCGCCAACGCGAAGGCGCGTCGCGCCACCGGACGCGCCCCGCAGCGGCGCGGTGGCGGACGGTCGACGTCCGAGCTCGTCGTCGGCCGCAACCCCGTCTTCGAGGCGCTGCGCGACGGCGTGCCCGCCTCGACGCTCTACGTCCAGCAGTTCATCGACAACGACGAGCGGGTGCGCGAGGCGCTCCAGCTCGCGGCCGAGCGCGGCGGCATCAACCTGATGGAGGCGCCGCGCCCCGAGCTGGACCGGATGACCAACGGGCTCAACCACCAGGGCCTCGTCCTCCAGGTGCCGCCGTACGAGTACGCGCACCCCGAGGACCTGGTCGCCGCCGCCCACGACGAGGGCGCGGACCCGCTGATCGTCGCCCTCGACGGCGTGACCGACCCGCGCAACCTCGGTGCCGTCGTCCGCTCCGTCTCCGCCTTCGGCGGCCACGGCGTCGTCGTGCCCGAGCGGCGCGCGGCCGGCATGACGGCGGGCGCCTGGAAGTCGTCCGCCGGTACGGCCGCCCGTACGCCGGTGGCCCGCGCCACCAACCTCACGCGCGCGCTGGAGTCGTACCAGAAGGCCGGCGTCACGGTCGTCGGCCTCGCCGCCGACGGCGAGGCCGAACTCGGTGAGCTGGAGGCCCTCGGCGGCCCCGTGGTCATCGTGGTCGGCAGCGAGGGCAAGGGCCTGTCGCGGCTGGTCGGCGAGACCTGCGACTACCGGGTGCGGATCCCGATGCCCGGTGGTGCCGAGTCCCTGAACGCCGGTGTGGCGGCGGGGATCGTGCTGTACGAGGCGGCGCGTCGGCGGGCCTGACGGCGTACCGGCGCGGGGCGCGGTGTCCCGACGGCCGGAGGCCGGCGCGGCCGTGCGACGCCGCGCGGCGTGCGAGCGCGGTGGCGGGAGGGGGCGCGGGCGCGCGGTCGCCGGAGGGGGAGCGGGTGTTCGACTCGGTCCCCCGTACGGGGTGTTCCGGGCGGTCCGGGCAGGCTTGACGCGGTCCGGACAGTTCAGGGCGGTCAAGGCAGTGTCCTAACGACACATCACTCGGTTAGATGAGTGTGGACACCAGAACACCCCGCACACCCACGGGGGACCGCTCGTCGGGAATCGACGACGCTCCCGCGCTGAGCATGGTGAAGGTGCCGAGCGATCCGGCCCAGGTCATCGTCAATCACGCGAGCTTCCGCGTGCAGTTCGGTGCCTCCGCGCGGCGGACCCAATCCCCGCGGATCGCGCGGCACTTGAGCGCCACCCAGGACACCGCCCGCATGCCCGTCGCAGGTGCCGCGGGCCCCGCCGCCCCGGCCGCCGCCCGCCGCCGCGCCCTCGTGTGGAGCGGACGGTCCGACCCGGACGACACCGGCGCACACCGGCTGCTCCAGGCGGTGCGGGCCGGCGCCGGTCACCACGCCGAGGACCCGGTCACCGATGCCGGAGCCACGCAGGTCATCCCCCGCGTCGACATCGACGGGGGCGCCCCGGGCTACGACGGCTATGACGGCTACGACGACGGGCCCGCCACCGAGACCCTGGAGACCCCGCTCGTCGGCGCCCAGCGCGGCCCCGTCCCCGACGGCACCCGGCTGCTGCCCGCCATGCGCACCGTCGGCAGCGCCTACGACGAACCGGCCTACGCCGGCGACGACTTCGGCTCCGGCTCCGGTCCCGACGGCTACGACGACGCGGAGCCGGCCGAGCCGCGCACCAGGCGCCACGCCGACGATCCCGCGAAGCACGCCTACTTCCCCGGCCGCCGCATGAACCTCGGCGTCGTGCTGCTGCCGCTGCGCGTCTTCCTCGGTTTCATCTCCATCTACGCCGGCATGGGCAAGCTCTGCGACCCCGTCTACTTCGACGGCGGCGAACGCGGCTCCATGGTCAAGTGGCTCAACACCCTGCACCCCTGGGACGTCGCCGAGCCGCTGCGCCAGTTCGCCCTCGCCCACCCCGTCGGCTCCGGGCTCGTCATCGCCTTCCTCCAGGTGATCGTGGGCGTGCTGACCGTCCTGGGCTGCTGGCAGCGCGTCGGCGCCGTCATCGGCGCGGGCCTGTCCGCCGCGCTGCTGGTCACCGTCAGCTGGAAGAGCGTCCCCGTCTACGACGCGCCCGACATCATCTACCTCGCCGCCTGGTCCCCGCTGATCATCGCCGGCGCCCCCGTCTACTCCGTGGACGGTCGGCTCGCCGGCAGCGCCTGGCGGCGGCTTGGCCCCCGCGCCGACATCTGGGACCTGCGCCGCTACGTCCTGCGGCGCGGCGCCCTCGTCACCTTCCTGGTCACCGGCATCACCCTCCTCGTCGGCTCGCTGCTCGGCGGCGCGGTCCGGGACGCCGACCGCGTGGTCGTCCCCGGCCCCGGTGAGGCCCCGCGCAACGAACTGCCCGGCTCCCCGCTCCCGCAGGAGCCCGGCACCCGGAAGCCGAAGACGTCTCCGGAGGCGTCCGCCTCACCCACCCAGGGCGCCACCAGTGGTGCGGCCACCCCCTCCGAGGACGCCGCGACCACCCCGGGAGCGACCCGCGACAGCGGCACCCGCACCGGCGGCACGCCCAGCCAGACCCAGGGCACCACGGGCCAGGCCCCGCCGCAGCAGTCCTCCCCGGCCGACCGGGCGCCGAGCACCACGGCGGGACCCACCTCCGGCGGCACCGCGACCGGCGGCGGCGATGGCTCGACCGGCGGCACCGGCACCGGAAGCGGCGGCGACGACGGCGGCGGCTCCTCCTCCACCGGAGAGCCGGGCAGCCGCCTCGTGGGCGGTCTCCTGGGCTAGCCGGCCCACAGGGCTCACGCGGCCCTCCGTACGCCGAAGGGGCCCCGCACGGATGACGTGCGGGGCCCCTTCGGCGTATCGGCGTACCAGGGTGCTCAGCGGCCGCCCAGGGCCGCCAGCTCCCGTGCCGCCTCCGTCAGGTCCTTCGCGGTGTCGATCGCGCGCCAGTAGGAGCCCTGGGGGATCGGGAAGCCGGCCAGCCGGCGCTCACGGGCCAGCCTCGGGAACGTCGTCCGCTCGTGGTCGCCGCGCTCCGGCAGCATCGCGGCGAAGCCGGGCGAGAAGACGTACACACCGGCGTTGATCTCGAAGGTCGACGGCGGTGCCTCGATGAAGTCGGTGATGTGGCCGAAGCCGTCCGTCTGCACGGCGCCCCACGGCAGCCGCGGCCGGGCCAGGGCGAGGGACGCGACGGCGTCCCGCTCGGCGTGGAAGTCGGCCATGTCGCGCAGCGAGAAACGGGTCCAGATGTCGCCGTTGGTGGCGTACCAGGGCCGGTCCGGGTGGGGCAGGTGCGCGGCGGCGTACTTGAGGCCGCCGCCGCGGCCCAGCGGCTCCGTCTCGACGACGGTGGTGACGGAGAGCGGCAGGTCGGCGGTCTCCAGCCACTTCTGCAGCACCTCGGCCAGATGGCCGCAGGAGACCACGACGTCGGTGACGCCCTCCTCGGCGAGCCAGGCGAGCTGGTGGCCGATGATCGGAGTGCCCGTGCCCGGGATCTCGACCATCGGCTTGGGCCGGTCGTCGGTGTAGGGACGCAGCCGGGAACCCTGTCCGCCGGCCAGGACGACGGCTTGCACGGGGCGGCGGGACGCGGCGCTCGGATCGGTCATGCCCGAACTGTACGCGGCGGCCCACCGGCCCCCGAAAGGGTGCTCAGCCGTGCGCGGCCAGCACGCCCGAGGCGAAGGCGGTGTCGCAGACGGGGCGCGCGTACGACTGGGCGCGTGTCGGGCCGTACACCTTGACCGCGGCGCGGCCGAGGGCGCGGGCGATGGACGCGCAGTGGCCGGCCAGCGACGGGCGCTCGTTCACGGCCTCCTGGAGGTGGGTGAGGGCGACGCCCGGATCCTCCTCCTGCAGCTCGGTCAGCAGCCGGTCGCGCAGCACCTCGTGCGGCGCGCGGGCGGCGGCCTTGGAGGACGCCTTGGAGGAGGTGGCCTCCGACGCGGCGAGCACCGAGTCGGCCGGATCCCCCGACCAGTTGACCCGGGTGACGGCGAGGGTCCCGGAGAGCACCAGGACGACGGGCAGGACGAAGGCGAGAGAGCGGCCGATCCGGCGGGCGGGGCCCCGGCCGCGTCGCGTCTGTCGGGTGGTGGAGTGCTTCACGGAGTGCTTCACGCGAGTGAGGGTAGCGCCCGGTAATGATTTGGCGACATTTAGTCACCCGGATGGGGGATGAAGAGGGGGAGGGAAATGGGTAGAGCGTTGACGCGAAGTGCTCGAAACGTCCGTTGTGCCGGGGTATTTGTCGACAACGAAAAGAGCCCCGCAGCAGGCCGCGGGGCTCTTTTCGTCAACGCGGGTGAATTCACCCGGCCGCGTGGTTTCTCAGTCGGTGAGGCGCTCGCCCGTGGAGGACGAGAAGACGTGGGCCTCGCCCGGGCGCGGCACGACGTGGACGGTCGAGCCCTTCTCCGGCACCGCGCGGCTGCTGACGCGGACCACGAGGTCCTTGCTCTCGCCGCCGACGTCGACCGAGCCGTAGATGTAGCCGTCGGCGCCGGTCTCCTCCACGACGTTCACGGAGACCGCCATGCCCGCCGGGGCGTCCTCGGCGTCCTTCGACAGGGCCTTGGAGACGCCGCCGTTCAGCTCCACCACGTCGAAGTGCTCCGGGCGGACACCGACGGTGACCGTGCGGTCGCCCCTGTCGGAGGCGGCCTGCAGGGCCTCGCGGCTGATCGGCACCACACTGTTGCCGAACTTCACGCCGCCGTCGGTGATCGGGACCTCGATCAGGTTCATGGCCGGGGAGCCGATGAAGCCGGCGACGAAGAGGTTGGCGGGCTTGTCGTACATGTTGCGGGGGCTGTCGACCTGCTGGAGCAGACCGTCCTTCAGGACCGCCACGCGGTCGCCCATCGTCATGGCCTCGACCTGGTCGTGGGTGACGTAGACGGTGGTGATGCCGAGGCGGCGCTGGAGCGAGGCGATCTGCGTACGGGTGGAGACACGCAGCTTGGCGTCCAGGTTGGACAGCGGCTCGTCCATGAGGAAGACCTGCGGCTCACGCACGATCGCGCGGCCCATCGCCACACGCTGGCGCTGACCACCGGAGAGCGCCTTCGGCTTGCGGTCGAGGTACTCGGTGAGGTCGAGGATCTTCGCGGCCTCCTCGACCTTCTGCCGGATCTCCGCCTTGTTGACGCCGGCGATCTTGAGCGCGAAGCCCATGTTGTCGGCGACCGTCATGTGCGGGTACAGCGCGTAGTTCTGGAACACCATGGCGATGTCCCGGTCCTTCGGCGGCAGGTGCGTGACGTCGCGGTCGCCGATGCGGATGGCGCCGCCGTTCACGTCCTCGAGCCCCGCGAGCATGCGGAGCGAGGTGGACTTGCCACAGCCGGAGGGGCCGACGAGGACGAGGAACTCGCCGTCCTCGATGTCGATGTCGAGACCGTCGACGGCGGGCTTCGTGGAACCCGGGTAGACGCGGGTCGCCTTGTCGAACGTAACAGTGGCCATGGTGAATGGGCCCCCTTCTACCGGCAGGAACGTGCCGGACGATCCGTTGTAGGAAGGTGGTGTGGTGTAGTCCACACAGGTGAAGCTGGGCGAGACGGTACCTGGCGTTCACCTGGTCTGTCAGTACCTGTGGACCTGTGAACTTCGCCGAAATTTTCGAATCCCATCGTTCACCGGCTCTGTGTACAGTGGAGCAGCCTCCGCGCGCCGCCGCGCGAGTGCCTCCTTAGCTCAGCTGGTCAGAGCGCCGCTCTTGTAAAGCGAAGGTCGTCGGTTCGAATCCGACAGGGGGCTCGGAAGCGAGATGAAGCCCTGCCGTCCACCGGACGGCAGGGCTTCACGCGGTGACGCGGGTACTACTTGCCCTCCGGCAGCGGTTCCGGCTCGCACACCGCGCCGCTCCCCGGGAGCTTCCCGTCGAGCAGGTACGCGTGGACGGCATCGCGCACGCAGGCGTTCGCGCTGTCGAAGGCGCCGTGGCCCTCGCCGCGGTAGGTGAGCTCGAAGCCGACGCCCTCGCCGAGCGCCTCGGCCATGCGGGCGGCGCCCCGGTAGGGGGTGGCGGGGTCGCCGGTGTTGCCGACCAGCATGATCGGCGCGGCGCCCGGCGCGCTCACCTCGGGGTGGTGGGCCTCTCCCGGCACCGGCCAGCCGGCGCAGGAGAGCGCGCTCCACGCCAGGCCCGGACCGAACAGGGGGGACGTCTCGACGAACTCGGGCATCCGGGCCTCCACGTCCGCCACGGTGTAGCGGTCGCTGGAGTCGTCGCAGGTGATCGCCCTGAAGGCGTCGTTCTCGTTGCTTTCGTCCGCGGGGTCGTCCGTGTTCTCGTCCGTGGTGTCGTCGCTGTCGCCGCCGGTGCCGTGCTGTCCGAGTGCCTCCGCCAGGTCCGCCAGGACGTCGCCGTCGCCGTCGGTCACCGCCTCCAGGCCGACCAGGAGCGCGGGCCAGAAGGACCGGCTGTAGAGCGAACCGGTGATCGCGGAGAGCACCTCGTCGCCGTCCAGCTCGCTGCCGTCCGAGGTGGGCAGCGGCGTCTCGTCCAGGTCCGCCTCCAGTTCCACGGCGGCGTCCACGATCGCCTCGGTGTCCTCGCCGAGCGTGCAGCGCTGCTCGACGCACCATGCGGCGAAGTGCTCGAAGGCGAGCTGGAACCCTCCGGCCTGTCCGAGGGCCTCCTCCACCCTGTCGCGGGTGGGGTCGACGACGCCGTCCAGGACGGCACGGCCGACATTCCCGGGGAACAGGTGGGCGTACACGCCGCCGAGTTCGGTGCCGTACGAGATCCCGAAGTAGTGCAGCTTCTCGTCGCCGAGGAGGTGCCGCATCAGGTCCATGTCCCGGGCGGCCTCGGTGGTGCCGACGTACGGGAGGACGTCGCCGGAGTTCTTCTCGCACGCGGCGGCCGTCAACCGGTTGAGCTCGACCAGCGCGTCGGTCTCGTCGCCGCCGTCGTCCGGGGTCCCGTCCACCTCGTCCTCGGCCTCTTCGGCCGCGTCGGGGTCCAGGCAGCGCACGCCCCGGCTGTCGCCGACGCCGCGCGGGTCGAAGCTCACCAGGTCGTACCGGGAACGGAGCTTCTCGTAGTCGGGGGCGAGAGCGGGCAGGGTGGTGACTCCGGAGCCGCCGGGGCCGCCGAAGTTGAAGAGCAGCGAGCCGATCCGGTCGTCGGTGTCACCGCCGGCGCGGGCCCGGATCAGTTCGATGCCGATCGACTCCCCGGAGGGCTTCTTCCAGTCCAGTGGCGTCCGCATGGTGGTGCACTGCCAGCGGGTGCCGTCGGGGAGGGGCGCGGGGGCCTCGCCGCCGCCCTGGACGGGGGAGGGGGCGGGGCAGTCCTTCCAGTCCAGGGACTGCTCGCGGAAGCGGTCCGCGTCCTGTGCGCCGGTTGCCGTGCCGCCGCCGTCACCGCCCCGGCCGCCGTCCCGCGCCGTCGGCGCGCAGGCCGTCAGGGAGCAGGAGAGCAGGGTGGCGGTGGCCAGCAGGGCAGCGGTGGCTATCGCTCGTGCGGAGGGCATGGCCTCAGGCTCCGGCGGGCCGTCCGGGAGCGCGCGGCGTGGCGTCCATTCGGCGGAAACGGCCTCCGCCGGTGCCGGGCGGAGACCGTTTTCCAGGTGTTCCGGGGCCGGGTCAGGCGCGGTTGGCGCTCGACGGGCCGAAGAACTCGATCTCCGCGATGGCCACCTGCTTCTTCGCGGAGGCCGCGTGCGCCGACTCGATGGTGAAGCGGACCTTGGTGACCTCGCCGACGCGGAAGGGGCGTCGCTGGCCGCCGGCGCCCTGGTCCAGGGTGAGGTCGCGGGTCGTGGTCTTGCCGTCCTTCGTCGTGATCGTCGCCTTCACCCGGTGCGGCAGGGCCGACTGGTTGAGCTGGTCGGGCTTGGTGGAGGTGCCCGGGGTGATGATCAGGTCGAGCAGCCGGGTCGGCTCGGTGAAGCTGACCTCGATCCACTCGCCCTGGCCGGACTGCGAGATGCCCGGGCCCCACCAGGTGTTGCTGAGTTTGTCGATGAGCAGTTCCGGCTTGTGGCCGGTGAAGGAGCGCGAGGCCGTGATCCGGTCCGGCGAGACCGGGGCGCGCTTGGCGAAGTGGTCGCGGGTGGCCTGGACGCCGTCGGGGATGTAGACGAAGCCGAGGACCACCAGGGTGATGACGACCAGGACGGTGATCCAGGTGCCGATGCGGTCGAAGACGCGGCGCAGGCGGGGGCGGTCGCCGGCCCAGGGGGTCTCGCTGCGCCGGCCGCCGAAGAGGCGGCGCCACCAGGGGCCGGGTGCGGTGCCGTCCTCGCCGGTGCGCACCAGGGGCATCGCACAGCGCGCGCAGTAGTGGCGGTCGGGGCGGTTGGGGGTGGAACACCACGGGCACGGCGGGCCGTTGGCGATGTCCTGCTGGTGGCCGGGGGCGCGTACCTGCGGGCGGTCCGCGTCGGGGCGGCCGGGCAGGACGGGGGCGACGGCGGGCGGCGGGGCCGGGCTGTGGGCCTCCGGGTCCGCGACGGGGACGAGGAGGGAGCGGGCGCGGTCGGACATCGTGTCGGTGAGGGCGTTCGGGGCGTTCGGGGCCGGGGCGGACGCCATCGGGGTGGTGGGGGCGGTCTCGTCCACGTCGGAGGTGCGGGGGCCTCCGGCGGTGCCCGCGCTTCCGGGGGTGCTGGTGCGTCCAGGGGTGGCCGCGCTTCCGGGTGTGCTCGTGCCTTCGGGGGTGTCCGTGCTTCCGGGGCCGCCCGTGCTTCCGTGGGTGCCCGTCGGCCCGGTCGTCGCCGTGTCGTCGGGGGAGCCGGCGGTACCGGAGGTCGCGGCCGAGCCCGCGGAACCGGTGGTGCCCGCGGCGCCTCCCGCTCCCGCGGTACCGGCGGCACCCGCTGTACTCGCGGCGCCTGCGGCACCTGCGGCGCCCGCCGCGCCCGCCGTGTTTCCGGCGCCGGACGTTCCCGGCGCGCCCGGCGCCCTGTGGGTGTCGCGACGTCCGGCGCCGTTCGCCTCCGGGGCGTCGGGTCCGGTCGCGTCCGCCGGGTGGCGTGGGCGGGGTACCGCCGGGGTCTCCTCGGTGTCGTCGTCGTCCGGGCCGCCGTGGGCGGGCGTCGCGCGGCCGGTGCGGGCGGGGGGCACGCCCGTACCGCCGGGGCCCGGGCGGGAGAACGCGTCCCAGCCGGGGCCCCGGTCGGACGAGGAGGCCGCGGGCTGCGTGGTGCGGGTGCCGGCCTGGTCCCAGCGGAGTACGGCACCGCACGCGTCGCAGAAGGACTGGCCCGGTTCCGCGCGGGTTCCGCACTCGGCGCAGTTCTGCGTGGTCATCTCTCCGGGGTCCTTTCGGAGGCGGTCACTTCGACCGTGTAGGGCATGTGGGCGGGGCGGGCGGCGGCGACCAGGGTGTCCAGGCGATGGGTGTCGGCCGGGGACGGGTCGGGCAGCCGGAGGGCGACGTGGAGGCGGGGGCGCGGGGTGCCGGGGAACGGGCCGATCGGGCGGGCGTTCCAGTCGGCGCCGCCGCTCTCGGTGATGTCGGGCTCGACGCCGAACGCCAGTCGTACCGCCTCGGACAGACCGCGCCGGGTGCCGCGTACGCGGTGCAGGCGGGCGGCGGCGGCGACGGCGGCGCGCAGCCGGTCCTCGGGTTCGGTGCCGTCGGTCTCGGCGCCGACCCAGGAGCCGAGCCACTGGGCGAAGTCGGCCGGGGTGAGGGCCGGGTCGAAGTAGGTGTCCAGGCAGTCCAGGACGTTCAGGATCGGGGCGAGGACGTCGTCGAGGCCGCCGACGAAGCGCTGGGCGAGGTCGTCGTCGGCGAAGACGGCCGGCAGCATCGAGCCGATGGGCAGCGAGGAACCGAGACCGTCGACGGAACCCCGGTGGGACGCGGCCGTCACGCGCCGTCCCCGATCACTCGGACCCGGTGGTCGAAGGAGAAGACCAGGGACGGCGGTCCGAGGTCGATGCGGTCGGTGGGGTCGCCGCGCTTGCCGGTGAGGGGGTCGGCGGGGTGCAGGACGACCTCGTCGACGAGTTCCACGCCGGGGACGCGTTGCAGCACGGCGAAGACCTCGCCGGTCTGCACGGGGCGGCCGAAGGGCCAGCCCTTGCCGTCCGCGCCGCCGGTGAGCGGGTCGAGGTGGCGGTAGAGCGCGTCGTGGGCCTGGCGGCGTACGCGGTCGGTGTCGACGCCGCGGAAGGCGTGGACCGTGGCCACGACGGTGACGCCCTGGTAGTAGGGCGGGCCGACGGCGAGGCGGGTGCCGATGAGGCGGCGTTCGTCGAGGTGGCGGGTGATGCGGCCCAGGAGGGCGTCGCCGGGGACGAGTTGCTCGAAGCGGAGCCGGCCGCCGGGGTCGGGGACGGCCTGGGGGACGACCAGGACGCGGACGGCGTAGGCACCGTGCTCGCCCTCCTCGCCCTCCAGGCAGGTGATGCGGGCGGTCTCGGGGGCGGCGCGGCGGGCGAGTTCCTCGTAGTCGCGCAGGGTGACGGCGCGTTCCTGGGCGCGGAGGGTGATCGGCGCCCGGAGTTTCGCCTCCTCGACGGTCTCGCCGTCGACGCCGCCGCGGGCGGCCTCGCGGTTGACGACCTCGGAGACGTACGGGATGGAGGTGCGCAGCACCTGTACGGCGCCGCGCGCCACGTTGCCGGCCCTGCCGCCGCCGGTGCGGTAGCGGCGGGCGCGGATGGCGGCGCCCTTGGGGGCGACGGTGCCGTACTGGCGCAGGGTGCCGTCGGGTTCGCGGACGGCGGGGCCGAAGGCGATCTGGCCGGTGGCGGCGTCGAGGGTGATGTGGTGGTCGTGCGGGCCGGAGCCCGCGAAGTGCGGGACGACCTGCCAGTCCTGCCAGCCCTCGTCGTCGGAGGTCTGCAGGAGGACCGGCGGGTCGTCGGCGACCACGGGGGCGTGTTCGAGCCGCAGCCGCTGGCCGGGCAGGCCGGTGGACTCGCCGAGGGCCTCGTCGTACACGGTCTCGGCGTGGATGGCGCCGGTGGTGCCGCCGATGGTGTAGGCCTCGGCGGAGTGGATGGTCGGCGAGGTCGTGTAGAACGGCTGGCCGGGCAGCGGGTCGGTGACCCGGCAGCGGATCCAGCCGGCCTCGTGGCCGCCGTTGCGGGACAGGACGTGCCCGCCGGGTATGTGGAGCACGATGTCGCCGGGGCGGTTGAGGCCGCCGGTGCCGTCCCGGTCGACCTCGCAGGGCTGCCAGCCGTCCTCGGTCCAGGCCTCCCAGGCCAGGGGCGGCTGGCGGGGGTCGACGCCGACGCCGTCGACGCGGCTGTCGAGTTCCAGGGCGAGCGCGCAGTGCGGGGTGGCGGCGGTCAGGCCGATCAGCATGGAGTCGCCGGGGGCCGGCGCCTCGGAGAAGCACATCAGGTCCTTGCCCTCGGCGAGGTCCGTGGTCCGGTCGGTGACGGCCTCGCCGCGGTGCTGCACCATCAGGTGGCCGAGCGAGCACGGTACGACGGTCAGGTCGCCCACGGTGGAGAACACGACCGCCTCGTCCCGCTCGGTGCGCAGGGTGGCGACCTCGGTGCCGACCGGGACCAGGATCGCGTCCTCCTGCGGCGCGGACAGCCAGAAGGTGACGTCCGTGCGGGCGGCGGACGGCGGGAAGAGCGTGATGCCGACCAGGTCGAGGAAGGCGAGGTGGTTCTTCTCCGGCACCCGGTTGAGGCGGTAGACGATCTGGTCGGCCATGTGGGCGACCGTCTCGACGAGGGTGACGCCGGGGTCGGAGACGTTGTGGTCGGTCCACTCCGGGGCGCGCTGCTGGATGTAGCGCTTGGCGTCGTCGACGAACTGCTGGAAGCGGCGGTCGTCGAGGTTGGGGGAGGGCAGGGACATCAGCGATCGCTTTCGGGAGAGCCCGTCAGAGAGCCCGTCGGGCCCGCGGGACCGGCCGGACCGTCGGGCAGGTCCGGCTCGTCGTGGGAGGGGATGACGTAGAACGGGAAGACCAGGCTGCGCGGGTTGTTGGTGCCGCGGATGGAGTAGCGCACGTCGATGTAGAGGACGCTCTGGTCGGTGCCGGCGCTGACCTCGACCTCGTGGACCTCGACGCGCGGCTCCCAGCGGTCCAGGCTGGTGTACACCTCGTGCTGGATGCGGCCGGCGGTCTGCTCGTTGACCGGGGCGAAGACGAGGTCGTGGATGGCGCAGCCGAACTCGGGCCGCATCGGCCGCTCGCCCGGGGCGGTGGCCAGCACAAGCTGCATGGCCTCCTCGATCTCCCGCTCGCCGCTGACCAGGGCGATGCCGCCGGTGGGCCCGATGCGCAGCGGGAACGACCAGCCGGAGCCGACGAACTGTTCGGCCATCAGAGGGCCACCTGCCTCTCCCGTTTCCTTGTGCCGGCGAGCCCGGAGAACCCTGGGGGCCCCGGGCGCCGGCGCGGTCGTCCGGTCATCCGAAGGGGTACTTGATCTCGTTGACGAAGAAGCCGCCGTACAGGTCGAGCTTGGCGCCGGTGATCTTCGTGTTGGCCGCCGTGATCGTCGCCAGGCCCGTGGCGGTGAGGGTCGCGGCGCCGGCCGACGTCAGGTTCAGGGCGCCGCCCAGCGCGTTCACCGCCACCACGCCGCCCAGCGACTTGAGGTTGACGATGCCCTTGCCCTCCATGGTGAGCGGCCCGCCGCTTCTGATCGTCACCGAGCGGCGGCCTTCCAGCGTGAGGTTCATGCCCGCCTCCACCGACACCGAGCGGCTGCCGGTGATGCTGACCGAGCCCGCGCTGTCGATGGTGATCTCGGTCTTGGTGCGGTCGAGGTTGATGGTCAGCCTGTCGTTCCCGCTGGCGATCCGGACGCCCTGCTTGCGTCCGCCGGTCCGCTGGCTGAGCAGGTCGACGCGGTTGCCCTGGCGGTCGGACAGGGTGTGCCGGACGGCCTTCTTCTTCAGACCGTCGTGCAGCGGGACGTCGACCTTGGTCGGCAGGTCCCGGCCGTTGTAGAGCCCGCCGATCACGAACGGGTGGTCCAGCGCCCCCCGGTCGAAGGCGACGAGCACCTCGTCGCCGACGTCCATGGGGAAGACGCCGCCACCGCCCACGCCGCCCATCTGCACGCTGCGCGCCCAGTCGCTGACGTAGGTGTCGTCCAGCCACGGGAACTGGAGCTTGACCCTGCCCTGCTTGAGGGGGTCCTGTACGTCGGTGACGAGGGCGTTGGCGACGCTGGGCAGCCGGGACGCGCTCGTCGGGTCGGCGCCACCGCCGCCGCCCGAGGCCAGCCCGTACAGGGAGCGCCACTGGCGTCCGCTGACCGTGATCCAGGACTGGTAGCCCTCGCTGTCGCCGAAGTGGTGGCGCACCGACGTGACGGTGTACTTGCCCTCGAAGGGCTTGCCGACGTCACTGAGCGCCACGGGCACGCCGGGCCGCAGGTCGGGGCTGCCCTTCACCGCGACCTCCAGCTCGGCGAAGGAGGACGTGACGTCGGCGGCGAGGGCCTGCGCGGCGTGCCGGACCTCGTCCTGCTTGTCGTAGGGGTTGGCGGTCTCGACGAGCTTGGCGGCCTTGAACTTGCCGGCCGCCTCGCCCGGCGTGGAGCCGATGGTGACGCCCGGGTCGGTCATCGCGGGGGCGATCTCGGTGATCTTCTTCTTGGTGGTGACGTTCCAGCCGCGCGACTCGACCTTGCCGACCTGGTCGGCGGCGGTCACCGCGGCCCGCAGCCGCAGGATGTCGTGGCGGGCCTGGAGGACGAAGGCGCTCTTGTCGCCGTCCGTCTTCGGGGAGGGTGCGCCGGCCGACGGGTTCGGCTTGACGAACCGGAACTTCCCCTTGGCGTCCACGGACATCACCATGTTGTTCTCGTCGGCGAGCCGGGCCAGGAAGTCCCAGTCGGTGACGTTGGACTGGCTGATGAACCCGTACGCGCCCTTCGTCGGCTGGATCCGGCCGATGGACAGGCCGTCCATGGCGGCGAGTTTGCGGGCGATGTCGGAGGCCTTCTGGTTGCGGTACGCGGCCACGCGGCGCTGGCGCATCATGCGGTGCCCGAAGTCGTAGCCGCGGATCACGGTGTAGCTGCCGGTGCCGTCGTAGTCGGCCTCCATGGCGGTGACCTCGCCGGTCAGCAGGGGTTTGCCGACGCCCTGGCCGTCGGCCACCGGGGTGATGACCACCCTGGTGCCGAACTGCACGCTCAGCTTGCCGAGGACCAGGTGGTCGGGGTCGCGGAAGGTGAGGCGGAAGGCGGCGGGCACGCCGATGCCCTGGTCGACCCAGCCGTCGACGAGCATCAGGGCGATGTCGTCGGGCAGCTTCGCGGCGCCGATCCGGACCTGGACGATGCTGGAGAACGCGGGGCGCACCATCAGTGCGGCACCTCCTCGGCGGCGGGCAGCATGAGTTCGGTGCCGGTCGGCAGGCGGGACGGGTCGTCGATGCCGTTGGCCTCGGCGATCGCCCGCCACGCGTTGGCACTGCCGTACTCCCGCCAGGCCAGCGACTGCAGCGAGTCGCCCGCGACGACCCGGTGCACGCGCTGTGCGGTGAGCGCGCCGGAGGTCGGGTTCTGTCCCCGGGTCGGGCCGGGGATCTCGACCAGGTGCACCTGGCAGGTGGCCCGGATCGGGATGCCGGTGGTGCCGAAGAGGGTGTACGACGCCTCGATGGACGCGACGTACGCGGTGAACCGGGCCGTGGAGAACGACCCCCACTCGAAGACCACCCAGGGCGGCGACGGCTGGTCGGAGGCGAGGCTCTTGGCGGTCACCTCGCAGCAGCGCAGTAGCGACTCGACCTTCTTCAGCACCGTGTTGCCGCCCGGCTTGGTGGAGGAGTCCAGGAAGATCTCCAGGGTCATCTCCCGCGGCTCGGCACCCATGAACTGCGGCTTCGCGGCCTTGCGCACGGCCGCCGTCGGGGTCGCGTTCCACTGGGTCCGCTGGGTGAGGGACAGCTGGGCCGGGTTGAACTCGAAGGCGAAGGTACGCATCAGCGCGCCCGGTGTGGTGGTCGTGCCGGTGGGGGGCTCGTGGATGGCCAGGTTGGCGCGTACGAGGCTCTTGCCGGCGCCCTTGCCGCTCTTTGCCATGGGTCTTCCTCTCTGCTCCGCGGCGCCGTCAGTCGGTGAAGCCGTGGTGGGTGATTTCCAGGACCTCGTTCGCCACGGCCGGGTTGCCGGGGTCGAGGCTGGGGCCCTGCCAGCTGACGGGCAGTACGTCGATCAGCCCCCAGCGGGCGACCAGTGACCCGTCCGCGCGCAGGGCGGAGATCTGCGCGGTCGGCCGCTTGATCCCGGTCTGGACGGAGGAGATCCACTTGGCGACCTTGGCCGTGTCCGGGGTGAGGGGGCGGGTCAGCCGGATGTTGGAGAAGGAGACGCGGGTGGGCAGTTGCCACACGAACCCGTTGTTGCCGCCCTCCTGGCGCTGCTCGATCTCCACCTGGGACGACAGGCCTTCGCACCCGTTCCAGTAGCCGAGGCTCTCGCCGTCGATGGTGAGGGTGAACCAGATCGTGGAGCCCGGGTCCTGGCGGGGCATCGGGGGTGGGCCTTTCTGTCGGGTGTCTCAGGTGCGTCAGGTGCGTCAGGTGTGTCACGTGTGTCAGGTGCGCGGAGGGAGCGGGCGGGCCGGTCAGTGGCGGGGGTCGCGGAGTCTGCCGATCCGTTCGCGGTCCATGCGCAGTTCGGTGCGGACGTGGCGGGTGACGCGGCCGATGATCCGGTGCACCAGTTCGTCCAGCTGGAACTCGGTGAGCTCGCGCGGGTCGAACCCGCCGGCCGGGACCGCCGTGTACGCGGGGGGCGGGTCCTCCTGCGCCGAGGAGGCCTGACTCGGCGAGTACGGGGGCGGGTTGCCGGGCGGCGACGCGCTCTGGGACTCCGGCGGACTGTATGGCGGCGGCGGGTCGGCCGGGGCTTGCCGGGGCGTCGGGGGCAGCAGGCGGTTCAGGGCCGAGGACACGGTGGCCGCCGCGTGGGCGGCGAGGGCACCGGTGGCGGTACGGCGCCCGAGGAGGCGTTGGACGGTGGGCGCGGAGGCGGCGTCGGCGGCGTCGGCGTCCGTCGCCGGTGCGCTGACGGGGTGCGGCGGGCCGGGCGGTGACGCGGTGGGCGGCGTGAGGGAGGCCACGGGGAGCGGGGTCGCGGCGGCACCCGGGGGCGTGGGCCGGCGCAGGGGTACGGCCTTGGTGGGCGTGGGCGTGGGCCGGGTGGAGCGCTGGACGGGCGGAGTGTTGTGGAGGGGGGCGGGCGCGGGCGCGTGGGAGGGGGTGCCTGGGGCCGCCGGTACGGGGGCGGCCGGACCGATGGCTGTGGCGCGGTGCGGGGACGGCGGGGGTGACGCCGGGGCGGCTCTGACGAAGGGCGGGGTTGTTGAGGTGGGGGTGGTGGTGCTCGGGGCGGTGGTCCGCTGGACCGGCGGCGGTGTGGGGCCGTGGGTGCGGGGGGTGTTGTGGGCCGGTGTCGGCGCCGGTGACCGCTCGGCGAGTGGCGTGGTGTCGGCCGGCGGGGCGTGGAGGGGTGCGCCGAGTGGGGAGCGGCGCGGGGCCGCCGCTCGCTGGACCGGCACGGGGGCGGACGGTGCCGGGCCGGGGGCCGGGTGTGCGTGCGGGGCGGCAGCGGGTTCCGTGGACGGGCGTACGGCGGTGGCCTGCCTGGACGAGGTGGGGGCGCCCAGACCTGGCCGGGGCGTGACGCCGCGCTGCACCGGGTGCGCGGGGCTGGCGGCGCCGGGCTTCTCGTTCCCTGGCCGGGAGAGGGGCACGGCGGCGGACGGTCGGGGGTTCCCCGGGAGCGACCGCTGGACGGTGGGCGGCGCGGCGTCGACAGGGGCGGCGCGGTGGGCGGCGGACGCCGGGCCGGTGGCGGAAGTCGGGCCGGTGGCGGAAGTCGGGCCGGCGGCGGAAGTCGGGCCGGCGGCGGCTGTGTTCGGTGTTTCGGCCGACCGGTCGGTGGCGCGCTGCACCGGCGGCGGCGCCGTGTGCGAGGCCGCGGAGGATGGGTCGGTGGGCGGGTGCGGTGCGGTGCCGGGGGCGGCCGGGGCGGGGGTGTGGTGGGCGCGGCGGACCGGTGAGGGCCGCGGGGCTTGCGAAGACCGCGTGGGGGGCGGTGTCTTCGGTTGGGCGGGGGTGGCCGCCTGCCGTTGGACGGGGGGCTGCACGCCGGTCGGGGTGGTGGGGCGGCCGGGGGCGGCGGGAGGTGACAGGGGCCGCTGTGCCTCGGTCGCGTTGCCGGTGCCGGTGCCGGTGCCGGTGCCGGTGCCGCGGGAGGCGGGGGCTCCGGGGGCGTTCGAGCCGCTTCCCTTGACCGTGGGGCTGCTCGACGGCAGGCCGGTGCCGGGCGGTCGGGGCGGGGTGGGCGTGCCCGCGTCGTTGCCCGGGGCAGGTACGGGGGTGGTCCGGGCCGCCGCTCGTTGGACCGGCGGGGGCGTGGACGCCGGGTGGGCCGGGGTGCCGGGGGCCGCGGTTGCTCGGGGGGCGCTGCTGCGGGGTGCCGCGTCGGCCCTGGAAGCGCTGCGGGGTGCCGCGTCGCCGGGACCGGCGTCGTGCTTTCCGGGGCTCGCGGGGGCGCGGCCGGGTGAAGGGACCGCTCGCTGGATCGGGGTGCCGGAGGCTGCGGCGCGGTCGGGTGCGGCCGGTGCCCGGTTGGCGGTTGCGGCGGGGCGGTTGAGCGGAGGCATGACCCGTTGGACCGGGGCGCCGGCCGTCGCACTGCCTGCGACTGGGGGCGCCGGACGGCCGGCGGGCGGGGTGGCTTCTGTCGTCGTCGATGACGGCGTCGCAGGCGGTGACGCCGCCGCCGGTGTCCGGCCGGAGCGCGAGGTGCCGGTGGTGGGCGCGGGCGCGCCGGCGGTGGGCTGGGCCGCTGCTCGCTGTACCGGGAGGTCGCTGGTGGTGCCCTCGGCTGTGGTGCCCGAACGGCCCTTGGGCGAGGCCGCGTTGGGCGCGGGGTTGCTGGGGGGCGTGCCGGTGGAGGACTGGGGCACCGTCCGCTGTACCGGAGGCTCGCCGGGCGCGCCGCTCGGTGCGGAGCCGGGCCGCGGTACGGCCCGTTGCACCGGCGTTCCGGTCGCCGTGCCGTCGCCGGGTGCGGGCGTTGCCCGGTTGCCGGGCGGGGCGGGGTCGGGCCGGGGGGTGGCGCGGGTGGCCGCGGTGGGGCCGGGCTGCGGTACGGCGCGCTGTACCGGCGCGCCCGGGGCCTCCGGCGAGGGGCTCCGGCGGCCACTGCCGGGCTTGGCCCCGCGGGTGGGGCCGGTGCGGGGGGCCGGTGCCTGGCCGGGCGCGCTGCTCGGTGCGGAGATGGGCCGCGGTACGGCCCGTTGCACCGGGGTACCGGCTGTCGTGCCGTCGCCGGAAGCCGTGGAGGCGGAGGCCGGGGTGGTGTGCCGGACGCCGGTGGTCGGGGCGGTGCCGGGCCGCTGCACCGGGGTGCCGGTCGCCGGGCCGGCGCCGGGAGTGGCGGGTGTGGACGTCGGGGCGGCGTGCCGCGCACCGGGGGCCGGTGCGGGGCCGGGGCGTGGCACCGCCCGCTGTACCGGGGTGCCGGTTGCCGTTCCGTCACCGGGAGCGGCTGGTGTGGGTGCCGGGCCGGCGCCGGGAGTGGCGGGTGTGGACGTCGGGGCGGCGTGCCGCGCACCGGCGGCCGGTGCGGGGCCGGGGCGGACCACGGCGCGCTGTACCGGGAGGCCGGACGTGGCGTCGCCCCCGGACGCGGTCGTCGTCGGGGTGTCGGTGCCGGTCGGCGGCTGCTGGTGCGGTCGGGCCGCCCGTTGCACCGGAGCACCGGTGGCCGTGGCACCGGTCGGCGCCGTGGGTGTGGCGCCGGACCGTGCCGTGGCCGTGGGACCCGTCGACGCCGTGCGTGCGGCACCGGTTCGCGCCGTGGGACCCGTCGGCGCCGTGGGTGTGGCCGCTCCGGGGCCGGAGGGGCGGGCCGGGGAGGCGGCCGGGCCCGTGGCCGCGCCGGGTTCTGCTCGGTCACCCTCCGGCGACGACGGTGCCGCTCCCGAGGAGTCCGGCAGGGTGTGGGTGGTCCGGCGGCTCGCGGGCAGGGCCCGGCGCTGCACGGCCGCAGACCCGGACGGGGCCCTGGTCAGAGACTGCCGGGGGCGGGGCGCGGCGGACGGCACCGGTGACACGCGGACCCCGCGGGAGCCCTGGGCCGGTGTGCTCGCCGGTGCCGCGGACGGCGCCGGTCCGGCGGGGCGCGCCCGCTGGACCGGCGCGGCCGGTGTAGCGGACGCGGCACCGCGAACCGTCGCGGGCGGAGCGGTCGGCCCGGGTGCCGTGGGCGCGGTCGGCGCCGTCGCCGCCGGTATCGCCCGCAGCGGCGCGACCGGCATCCGCCGCACCGGAGCCGCGCCGGCCGGCGACGCCGACTGCGGCGACTGCGCGGGACGTGCGGGTCCCGCGACCGGTTGCGCCGACTCGCCGAACGCGCCGGACAGCATGCTGCCGCCGGCCGCCGGATTCAGTACCGCGGGGGACGGCGCCCCCGTGAACGACGGGTTCTGCCACGTCGGCAGCCGACCGCCGAACCCGGCGTCCGCGACTCCCGTACGCACGTCCCCCGTCGCCCGCTGGATCGGCGGCAGGCCCGTCCAGGCGGCGACGGCCACGGGCGCGGGGTCGGCGACCGTGCGCGACGTACTCGCCGTGTGCGCCGTACTCGGCGTACTCGCCGTACGCGACGCACTCGCCGTACTCCCGCCCGGGCCCGGGCCCGGGCCGGCGGCCCCGGCCGGGGGTGTGTCTCCGCCCCCGTCGACGCCGCCGCCCCCGGCGACGCTTCCGCCGACGCCGTCCCGCAGCCCGTCACGACGGCCTCGCAGCCGGTCCAGGAATCCCACCGATCAGCCCTCCGCCGCGCCACGCGTCACGAGCGACGCGATCTGGTCCGTGTACCGGCGGCGGTCCTGGTGCTCCAGATCCAGGATCGCCTCCAGGCTCCAGTGGAAGTGGTAGGCGACGTACGCGATCTCCTCGTGCAGCCGGTCGGTCGCGTACGTCACGATTCCCCCAGGCGGCTCCCGCCGAGTTCCACCTCGAAGGGCTCCGTGCAGTGCGGGCACTGAACGGCCGCGCGGGTGTGGCCCTCCGCGTTGATCTGACGGTAGAAGTCCTGGAGGAACGCCAGATCGGAGGCGAACATGTTCTCCACGATCCCGTCGTGCACCATCGTCAGCGTGCCCAGCCGGGTGATGACCCGGCCGAGCAGCACCACCGACAGGTACGCCGGGTTCTCCTGCACCCGCACGTCGCGCAGCGGGATCAGTTCGTCCCGCGCCGTCGACAGGCGCATCACACCGTCCCGGTGGACCGTGCCCGAGTCGTCGACGTAGCCGCGCGGCAGCTCGAAGGGGAACTCGGTGCGCAGCTGCTGCCGCGGTACCGCCTCGGCAGGTGTCTCCGTGGGTGCGGCGGCGGGAGCCGAACGGGGGAAGTCCGCTCCCGCCGCCGCGGTCTGGGGGTCCTCGGGGGCCGCGGCGGGCGCCCCGACAGCCGCACGCCGCATTATTCGATGACCAGTTCTTCGAACACGATGGTGACCGTCTCGGTCAGTGCGGAGGTGTCGCCGGCCTTCACCGCGCTGGCGTCGATCTTGCTGCACCAGGCGTTGCGCAGGTTGTAGCGCTTGACCGGGGTGTCCTCGGAGTCCATCAGGATGATGGAGGCGTTCTTCCGCGCCGTGGACATCCGGCCGTTCATGGAATCGTTGATCCACTGGGTGAACGACGACGACTGGGTCATGCCCCGTACGACGGTGCACTGCCCGTCCTTCTTGTTACCGGGGAGCACGGCCGTCTCGTGCTTGCCGGTGGTGCTGTTGTTCTGCGGGTACTTGATGACGTCCTGTTCGAGGGTGAGGCCGTTGACCTCGGCGAGGTACTCGACCATCACACCGTCGATCTGGAGCCCGAAGTTGTTCGCTGTGAGGGAGTCACCCGGCATGAGAGCCATGTGTTCGCTGTCCTTCTAGTGATCTGGTGATCTGGGAGAGGCGGGGGGGAGAGGGGGCCGGAACGGCGGTGGGCGCGTGTCCTACTCCTCCAGCTCCCCGCTGCCGCTGGAGAACTGGGCCAGCCGGAAGATCACGAACTCGGCGGGCTTGACCGGCGCGATGCCGATCTCGCAGATGACCCGGCCGAGGTCGACCGACTCCGGCGGGTTGGTCTCCTCGTCGCACTTGACGTAGTAGGCCTCCGCCGGGCTCTGGCCGAAGAGGGCGCCGCTGCGCCACTCGTTGACCAGGAACGCCGAGACGTTGCGGCGGATGCGGGCCCAGAGGTTGTGGTCGTTCGGCTCGAACACCACCCACTGGGTGCCGATCAGGATCGACTCCTCCAGGTAGTTGAAGTACCGGCGGATGTTCAGGTAGCGCCAGGCAGGGTCGGAGGAGAGGGTGCGGGCACCCCAGACGCGGATGCCGCGGCCGGGGAAGGAGCGGATGCAGTTGACGCCGATCGGGTTGAGCAGGTCCTGCTCGCCGCGGGTGATCTGCAGCTCCAGGTCGACGGCGCCGCGGACGACCTCGTTGGCGGGGGCCTTGTGCACGCCGCGCTCGGTGTCGTTGCGGGCCCAGATGCCGGCGACGTGCCCGCTCGGCGGGATCAGCCGGGACTGGCCGGAGGCCGGGTCGAAGGACTTGATCCAGGGGTAGTACAGGGCCGCGTACTTGGAGTCGTAGCCGGCCGTCTCCTGGCGCCAGACGCGTATCTGACGGGCGTTCTGGCCGGGCGGCGGGTCGATGATGGCGACGCGGTCGCCCATCAGCTCGCAGTGCGCGATGAGGCCGAGCTGGACGGCCTTGACGGCCTCCAGGTCGATCGCGCCGCGCTGGTAGGCGGCCATCAGGTCGGGCACCGCGACCATGGAGATCTCGTCGATGGCCTCCAGGCCGCCGAAGCCGGTGCGGTCCGCGGAGTCGCCGAGGTAGTGGGCCGGCCCGGGGTGCGAGCTGTCGCTCTTCTCGACCGGGGCGGCGGGGGCGGCGGCCGGCGGGGCCGGCAGGGTCAGGCTCTGGTTCTCCGGGCGGGCGAGCTGCGCCGTCGGCGCGGCCTCCGTCACGGTGATGAGCTTCGAGCGCTCCTTCACCTGGGTGACGACGTAGGAGCGGTTGCCCTTCTTGGCGCTCACGTCGAACGTCTCGACCGGCTTGTCGCCGTCCTTGACGATCAGCTTGAAGCGCTCGGCGGGGCCCTCGCCCTCGGGGTCGGCGACCTCGACGGAGAGCGGGCCGTGCCGGCCGGCGGCGGTGGCCGTCACCGCGAACGTGCCGAGCTGCCTGGGCTCGGCGGCCGGCAGCGCGGCCGGGGCGGCGGTACCCGTCACGGAGGCCGGAGTGGACGTCCCGTCCGAACCGGCGGCGGCGTCCTCGGCGGAACCGCCGACGCGGACGACGTACGCGGCGCTGCCGCCGTTGTTGAAGAACCCGTAGACGGAGTGCGCGAGGTAGTACCCGTCGGTGAAGTCACCGAAGGCCGCGACGTACTGCGTCCAGTTGGTCACCAGCGTGGGCTCGTTCAGCGGGCCGGTCGGCGCGAGACCGACGAAGGCCGCCACCGAGGTGCCCACTCCCTCGATCGGGCGCGAGCCGCTGGCCACCTCCTCGACGTAGACGCCGGGCGACAGGTAGGACGGCATGCTCTGCTCTCCTCGGGGTACGAGACAGGACGCCCCTCACCCTCGCGCGCGCGTTGCTCCCCCCGAAACGCCCTGGGGGGCCGGAGTGGGGGCACCGACCTTGCCCCCGGCTGTGCCCGTTGGGGCAGGCCGGGGCGCCCGACCGCTGGTGAGAGCCCCGATCGCTTCGACAACGTGCAGCGGCTGCTGCGCGTCCTGGACCCGGCCGGCGCCACCGGCCTGCTCGCCGGGGCCAGGACGGCGGCGTGCCCGTGGAACTGCTCCGCAACAGCAGCAGGCCCGGCCGCCGCGCCAAGCCGTACCGGGCCGTGTTCCACATCCGGCGGACCGGTGCCGGTGAGATCGTCGGGCCGTCGGGCGGCGACCGCGAGATGGAATACGCGACGGTGGCGGCCGCGCAGCGTACGAGAACTCACCAGGAGAGCCGCTCCGACGGTCTGGGCCTCGTGCTCACCGGCTCCGAGTCGTCCGGGGAGGCGGCCGCCGATCGCAGCGCCGGGGTTCTCGGACCGGCGGCCGGCCGTTCCGAGGCCACCAGCCGGGCCGTCGCCGAGCGCGGACAGACCGGGCTGCGGGCCATCGTGGGCGAGGCGCCCTCGGTGAAGGTGCGCGTCCCGATCAAGGCCGAGCTGGAACTGCGGTCCGCCGACGGGCAGGTGGCCCGCGTCGATATCGGCGGCGTCCTGGTGCACCGGGCCCTGGAGAAGGACCTGGCGGCCCTGGCCAACGTGACTCCGGTACCCGAGGAGCGCCTTCCGGGGCGACGGCCGGTGGTCGCGCCGGGCGGGAGCGGCGCCCACCCGGCCGCGCTGGGCACGTGGCGGGCGGCGGGGGCGAGGCTGCCGATGGAGGCGCAGGCCGACGGCTTCCGGGGCGCGCCGCAGGTGCGGGCGCTGATCGGCCGGGCGATGGCGAGCGCCGACGCAGGCACCGGCCTCGGTACGGGAAGCGCCGCGCATTACGCGCACGGCGAGGCGGTCTCCACCGAGTGGCTGCTGGCCGCCCTGCCGCTCCTGGTGTCCGCCGGTGCCGAGCTGCCGCCGGTGCACATCTCCGGCGCCGAGGGCCGCGACGTCGACTGCGAGCTGCACGCGCGGCTGCTCGACGCCCGGCCGCTGGGCGAGAGCGAGGCGATGACCTTCGAGACGGTGGCTCAGAGCGGCCCGGAGGGCCCCCGTCCCGCGGGCGTGGAGCACCGGCAGGCGGCGCGGCACGGCACGGCCGTTCGGCGGGCTTCTCGGGCGGCGGCGGACCGGTGCGGGTCGAGCAGTCCGGCCTGACCAACGCGCCCGGCGGGGTCGGCAGCGAGGGCGGCGCGGCCGGAACGGTGGGCAACGCGGCCGGCACCGTCCCGCTCCAGAAGCCCAAGGAGACCTCGGCGCTCGTGCAGTTCACCCTGGAGTTCCGGGCGGTGGCGCGGGTGCGGCGCCGGCACACGCAGGGGGTGCGGGGCGCGGTGGCCGCCGGTGTCCGGGACGGCGTGCTGCCCGTCCCGGTGGTGATCCGGATGCCGGCGTCCGAGGCGCGGCGGTGTGCCGGGGACGGGTAGGACGTGTCGGTGGGGTTGGCCTGCCGGTTGGGTTGGCCTGCCGGTGGGGCTGACCGGTCCGGGGCGCGGCGGTGTGCCGGGGAGGGGACGGGTAGGACCTGTCCGTAGGGCCGGCCGGCGATTCCCGTGCCCGACCGGTCTGCCCCCGAGGCTGCCCTCACGGACCTGCCGGAGGCGGGGGTGCTCCGGTAAGGCTGGGTGGTCAACCGTCCGGTGTCGAAGGGAGCGTCGTGCGCGCGCACGGAACGCGGAGCCGATCGTCCGACGAGCGGGACGCGACGGCCCGCCAGGTGGCCGCGCCGAGCGCGCCCGTCCAGCGGATGCTGACCCTCCAGCGCCTGGCCGGGAACGCGGCGGTGGCCCGGTCCGTCGAGGCGGAGCGGCATCAGCACGGCCCGGGGTGCGGGCACGCGGCACCGACCGTGCAGCGCCGGGAGGCACCGCACGAGCACGGGCCCGGCTGCGGGCACGGAGCCGCGGAGGACACCGGCCCGACGGCTCAGCGCAGCCTCCTCGACGCCGCCAGGAACACGCCGAGCAGTTCGCTGCCCGCGGCCTTCCTCGCCAAGGCGAAGCCGTTCTTCCAGAACGACCGGCTCTCCGAGGGGCGGGTGCACGACAACCCGATAGCCCAGCGCGCCACCGCGGCCCTGGGCGCCGAGGCCATGACGGTCGGCAAGCACATCTTCCTCGGCCCGAAGGCCGTCGGTAACACGAAGACCCTCGTCCACGAGGCCAGCCATCTCGACAAGAACATCCGGGGCATCCCCGAGACGGGCAACAACCACGGCGCCGGCCTCACCGTCACGGACCCCGGGCAGGGCTCCGAGCGGGCGGCGGACACCGACAGCGACGCCTTCATGTCCGGGGCCGGCACCGCCCCGTCCGTCGTCGCCCAGCGCAGGGTCTCGGAGCAGGCGGACGGCACGGAGACGGCCGTCCAGCGGAGCACGGGGGCCGAGGTCGGCGGCACTGTGCAGCGGGCCGGGGACGACGCGCTGCGCGCTGCCCGGAACCCGGCGGAGATGATCGCCGCCCTGGAGGCGTCGGGCCATTCCAAGGACGACGCCTGGGAGCTGATGCAGTACATGGGAAAGCAGCAGTTCCCCGCCGGTGAGGGACAGGCGGACTTCGACATGCTTTCCCACATCAAGGACGTCGAGAAGCACAGGATTCCCGCCGTCCGTAAGACCGCGTCCCAGGGCCTGCTGGCCAAGCGGTGGACGATCCGCCACTACACGGGCGATGACCCGAAGTCCCCGCCGACCTTCCAGGACATCATGTCGACATACGACAACGCGAAGGCCGGAGGGGTGAGCGCGAACACCAACGTCGCGGACTGGCGATCGCTGGGCAACATCAAGTTCTCGTTCTACCTGGTGGCCGTCGACGGCAAGGTGCCCGACCGCAACTGGCTCAACAACAAGCACTGGTACGCGGAGTGGGACCTGGACAGCATCCCGGACTGCTGGGTCTCCGCGGATCTGCTGGAGCGAATGAACAAGGACATGGACGCGGACGGGGCGCGTGAGGCGCTCAAGGGCGCCCATGCGTTCCGGGGGTCCGGCACGAAACTGAAGGAGCTGTTGGCGGCCTCGGCCTTCGGAGCGGGAAACGAACCGGCCGCGGCACTGGACGCCGCGATCGGCGGAGCCTTCGAACTCAAGGTGCCGAACGGTCTGCCGGTCAGCAAGTGGCACCACAGGTGAGAACGGTCCGCGCGGGTACGTGAGGGCAGACGGCCCGGCCCTCGCGGCCGCCCGGCCTGCCCTCCGGACCGGGACGTGACGTCGCCTGCGCCCGTAGCGTCGGTGTGTGAGCCTTTGGACTTCCCTGGAGCCCGCGTCCGCCACCGTCGATCCCGGCAGCAGCACGCGTGTGCGGCTGAGGGTGCGCAATACCGGTGATGTCGTCGACGAGTACCGGTTCGAGCCCGTCGGGGATGTGGCGCCCTGGACGACGGTGGAACCGCAGACCCTGCGCCTGTATCCGGGGACGACGGGCACGGTGGAGTTGACGTTCGCGCCGCCGCGTACGCCTGATGCGGCTGCGGGGCCGAATCCGTATGCGGTGCGGATCACGCCGACGGAGCATCCGGACGCGGTGACGGTTCCGGAGGGGAATCTGACGATCACGCCGTTCACGGAGGTGCGGGCGGAGTTGGTGCCGCCGACGGTGAAGGGGCGGTTCCGGGGTCGGCCGAGGCTGGCGGTGGACAACCTCGGTAATACGAAGGTGACGGCGTCGGTCGCGGGCAGTGATACCGGGGATCATCTGTCGTACGAGATCCGGCCGGGGAATGTGCAGATCGAGCCGGGTCGGGCGGCGTTCGTGGAGACGACGCTGAAGCCGAGGCAGATCATCTGGTTCGGGTCGAAGGAGGAGCGGCCGTACACGCTGGCGGTGCGCCGGTCGGGGGTCGAGCCGACGGAGGTCGAGGGGACGTATGTCCAGCGTGGGTTTCTGCCGGGCTGGCTGGCGGCGTTCTTCGGTATCGCGCTGGCGTTGACGATCGCGTTCGTGATGATCTGGATCGCTTACAAGCCGCAGGTTCGTACCAGTGCCACGGATCAGATCGAGCAGGCGGGCAGTGCGCTCGCGCCCAGTCCCAGTGCCAGTGCCGGTCCGCAGACGCTGCCCAGTGCGGCCGAGTCGGCCCCCGAGGTGCCGAAGGCGCCCGAACAGCCGGCCTCCGAGGAACCCGAGAACGACGACGGCGGTGGAGACAAGGGCGGCGAGGAGAAGGGCGGTGGTGAGTCGAAGAAGGCCGAGCCGCCGAAGCCCAGGACCGCTGCCACCGCCGTGCGGGAGATCGCCGCGCGCAGTGAGGGCCGGCACATCTGCTACCGCGCCTATGTGGCGGACCAGGGCTGGCAGGAGCCGGTGTGCGACGGCGCCGAGGCCGGCACGGTCGGCAAGGACCTGCCCATCAAGGCCCTCAACATCGCCGTGTCCGGGACCGGGGGCACCAGCGGCAACGGAGCCCACGTCGTCGAGGGCTGGCCGACCGGCGACAAGTGGGCGAGTGCCGCCGACGGCAAGGACATGTATCTCGGGAGTACCAAGGAGGCGCTCTCGGCCCTCGAAGGCTTCACCATCAAGACCACCGAAGGCGCCGTCTGCGCGAACACCCACGTGCAGAACAGGGGCTGGCTGAACCAGGGCTGCACCGAGCCCGCGAACTGGCGGTACTTCGGCAGTGAGATGGGCAAGAAGCTTCGGCTGGAGGCCGTCCGTCTCACCGTGTGACCGCGCCCGCGGGGGCAACCGGGTCTGCCCTCCCGGCTCCTGACGGCGTATCGGTACACGCGTAGCGTCGGTGTGTGAGCCTTTGGACTTCCCTGGAGCCCGCGTCCGCCACCGTCGATCCCGGCAGCAGCACGCGTGTGCGGCTGAGGGTGCGCAATACCGGTGATGTCGTCGACGAGTACCGGTTCGAGCCCGTCGGGGACATCGCGCCCTGGACGACGGTGGAGCCGCCGACGCTACGGCTGTACCCCGGGACGACCGGCACCGTCGAACTGACCTTCGCGCCGCCGCGTACGCCTGATGCGGCTGCGGGGCCGAATCCGTATGCGGTGCGGATCACGCCGACGGAGCATCCGGACGCGGTGACGGTTCCGGAGGGGAATCTGACGATCACGCCGTTCACGGAGGTGCGGGCGGAGTTGGTGCCGCCGACGGTGAAGGGGCGGTTCCGGGGTCGGCCGAGGCTGGCGGTGGACAACCTGGGTAATACGAAGGTGACGGCGTCGGTCGCGGGCAGTGATACCGGGGATCATCTGTCGTACGAGATCCGGCCGGGGAATGTGCAGATCGAGCCGGGTCGGGCGGCGTTCGTGGAGACGACGCTGAAGCCGAGGCAGATCATCTGGTTCGGGTCGAAGGAGGAGCGGCCGTACACGCTGGCGGTGCGCCGGTCGGGGGTCGAGCCGACGGAGGTCGAGGGGACGTATGTCCAGCGTGGGTTTCTGCCGGGTTGGCTGGCGGCGTTCTTCGGTATCGCGCTGGCGTTGACGATCGCGTTCGTGATGATCTGGATCGCTTACAAGCCGCAGGTTCGTACCAGTGCCACGGATCAGATCGAGCAGGCGGGCAGTGCGCTCGCGCCCAGTCCCAGTGCCAGTGCCGGTCCGGAGACGCTGCCCAGTGCGGCCGAGTCGGCCCCCGAGCTGCCGAAGGCGCCCGAGCAGCCGGCCTCCGAGGAACCCGAGAACGACGACGACGGCGGCGGAGACAAGGGCGGCGGTGGCGGCGGTGGCGGGGAGCCCGAGAAGCCCGCGAAGAAGAAGCCCGTGGTGCCCGCCGAGAACGTCCTGCTGCGCAACACCGCCAGCGACATGTGCGCCGAGCTTCCCGGGCGTGAGGAGGGGCAGATCAACGGCCCCGTCCAGCAGGCCGTCTGCGACGGCACCGACGGGGACAACCAGGTCTGGGACCTCGAGGTGAAGGCCGAGAAGGGCCCCGCCGGCGTGGCTCTCTTCCAGATCCGGAACGTCAAGGACCAGCTCTGTATGGACCTGGGCGAGTACGGATCGAGGCCCGTCGGAACGCCCGTGGCCGAGTTCCACTGCGACGGCACGACCGCCGACAACCAGCTCTGGTGGATCGACAAGCAGCCGAGCGGTGACTACTGGATCCGGAACTTCGCCAGCAACAACACGTGCTTGGCCGTGGACGAGGCCAACGGCCCCCTCTTCGCCCGGCTGCGGATCTCCACCTGCACGAGCAGCGGCGACCAGGAATGGAAGATCGCCCCGGTGAAGAAGGACTGACGTGCAGAAGAGGGCCGGAGCCCGGATGGGCTGACGGTCACCAGCCGCCTTCGCCGGGCACCAGACGCCCGGCCTTGCGGTACTCGCGGCGGGCGCCCTCCAGGAGGTCGCCCGCCGTCACGTGGTCCCCGCGTCCGGCGGCGAGGTAGGCGGCGGTGACCACCGCGCTGCGGATCGACCCGCCCGCCAGCTCGAAGTCCCGGGCCAGCGGGGCCGGGTCGATGCCGTCGGCGGACGGCACGTGCGACAGCCCGTGCCGCCACAGCGCGAGCCGCTGACCGGCGTCCGGGAACGGGAAGTCGACCACCAGGTCCAGGCGCCGGGTGAACGCCTCGTCGATGTTGGCGCGCAGGTTGGTGGTGAGCAGGGCGATGCCGTCGAAGGACTCCAGGCGCTGGAGCAGGTAGGCGCTCTCCATGTTGGCGTACCGGTCGTGCGAGTCCTTGACCTCGGAGCGCTTGCCGAAGACGGCGTCGGCCTCGTCGAAGAGGAGCACGGCGTCGGTGCGGTCGGCCTCCGTGAAGATCCGTTCGAGGTTCTTCTCGGTCTCCCCGACGTACTTGTCCACGATCGACGACAGCTGGACCACGTAGAGGTCGAGGCCCAGGTCGGCGGCCACCACCTCCGCCGACAGGGTCTTGCCGGTGCCGGACTCGCCCGCGAACAGGCCGAGGACGCCCCGGCCGCGTCCACCGCCCGCGCTGAGCCGCCAGTCGCCGAGGACGCGGTCGCGGTGGCGGGCGCGCAGGGCGAGTTCGCGCAGCTGGACGAGGGGCGCCTCGGGCAGGACCAGGTCCCGCCAGTCCACGGCGGGGCGGATCCGCCGGGCATGGCTCTCCAGGCCGGAGGCCGACTGCCGGCGGGCCGCCAGCCGGACGTGGTCGGCGGTTACCGGGCCGCCGTCGAAGGCGGCGAGGGCGCGGGCGGCGTGCGCGGCCCGCTGGATCCGGTCGCCGCCCAGGCGGTAGGGGGCGACCGCGGTGGCCAGGTCGAACCCGTCGGCGTCCGGGCCCAGCGCGGCCTGCCAGGCGGCCGCTCCGCCGGCCCGGCGGCCCGGCGCGTCCAGGACCAGCGGGTCGTGGGGTGCCCACTGCGGATCGTACGGGCGGGGGTCCGTCAGCAGTACGGTCACGTCCGTCGCCGCGGTCAGCGCCCGCACCAGCGCGCCCGGTTGGCCGGGCAGGCCGGACACCACGACGGCCCGGCCGCTGAGACGTGCCTCGCGCAGCAGCTCGGGAACGGTCGAGAGGTCGTCCTCGGCTCCTGAGCAGCACAGCGCGTCGAGGCCCGCGGCGCGCAGGACGGAGGCGAGGGCGGCCGGCCCGTCACCCTCGCGCTGTTCGCGCAGGTAGACGGTGAGCGGGCCGTCGTGCAGGCGTGCGGCCAGGCGGCGCGTGAATTCCTCGGCGTCGGCGCCCGCGGGCAGCGGGTCCGGCATCGGGTGCAGCCGGCCGAGGAGTGCGGCGTCCGGGGTGTCGTCGCCGAGCAGATGGCCGGCCAGCCGGTCCGGGACCCGCAACGAGCGGGTGAGGAAGGGCCGCTCGGGCTCCTCGACCTCCAGCAGGCCGAGGGCGCGCAGCGGTGCCGAGGCGTGGAAGCGGGCCCGGACCGCCGCCAGGTGGGCGGGCGCCCCGCACAGGTCGAGGGCGAGGCCCACGGTGGCGCGGCGGCGGCTCACGTCGTCGTTGAGGTAGCCGTAGAGCGGCTCGAAGGTGCGGTCGACGTCGGGGGCGAGGGCGATGAGCAGGACGGCGGTGTCCAGCTCGGTCAGCCCGGTCCCCCCGGCCAGCGACGCCAGCCGGTCTCCGGGACCGGTCGGGTCGACGGCGGGCGCGTGCGGCGGGGCGGCGTCGGGGCCTTCGGGAGCTTGGCTGCCGTCGGGGCCTGCACCGGCGTCGGCGGACGGCCAGGTGCGCAGCAGGTGGCGTACGGCGTCATCGGACAGGTACAGGCCGCGCAACGGGTCGTCGGCCGTGGGATCGGTGGCGGCGCGGTGCTCGACCAGCGCGGTCACCCGCTCCCGCAGGACGGCGAGATGGGCGAGCAGGGCGTGCGCGGGATCGCCGTGCGAGTCGTACGAACCGTACGAGTCCTGCGAGTCGTACGAACCGTGCGAGTCCTGCGAGTCGTACGGGCCGTACGGGCCGGACGGGTCGTTCGTCGGGGTGCCGGAGGCGGCGGATGTCGTCGCGTCCTCGGTGGGGGCGTTCACCGCTGGTCCGTACGGCGGTTCGCCGCGTCCTCGCGCCGGGCCGCGTTCGTGCGGGCGGCGCGGGCGGCGGCCACCTGGTGGGGCCGGTGGGAGCGCTCGCCGGACTGCGCCGCTTCGCCGGGCAGTTCGCGTACCCGGACCACCGCGCCCTCGGTGACCGGAGGCCCGGCGTCGTACTCCGGGAAGGCGGGGAAGGGTACGGACACCACCAGGTCGAGGGACGGTTTCAGCTCGCCGCCGAGGGCGGACCAGATCTCGGCGAGGGAACGGGACTCCGTCTGGGTGCCAGCCACCGTGAGTGGCATCGACAGCTCCAGTGCCCGCAGGGCGGGCGGGAGTTCGGAGGGGGCCAGGACCTCACGCGGCAGCAGGGTCGCCAGTACGGCGGACAGCAGCCGGTGTTCGTCCTGCGGGGTCTTCGTCCAGGCCGTCACCAGGTACGACAGCCGGAACCAGCGCGGCGGCCGGCGGCGCCGCACCTCGATGTCCCGCTCGTCGCGCACCGACACCCGTCCGCTCTGGCGCCGGGCCACGTCCTCCCGGATGTCGTACAAGTACGCGTTGACCACAGGGGCGTTGCGCCGGGCCGCCCAGTCACGGGTGGGTGCCTCGAAGGACACGTCGATGCCCGAGCCCGTCAGCGCCCCGCCGCCGAGGAGGCTCTTGAGCACCTCGTCCACCTCGTGGATCACTCTCGCGCTCCCGCCCTGCCGTCTCGCCCGCCGCCGTCCGCCCCCGATCGTGCCCCGGGTGCCGTCCCGCCCGCAGGCGCGCCGGGGACGGCGGCCGGGCAGGCCGCCCTGCCCGTGCGGCCCCGAGGGGCCGCCCTCGATTGCCCGTTCGGTCAGATGTAGCCTTCCCGCAGGGCATAGGCCACGGCGTGCGCGCGGTTGCGCAGATGGAGTCGCGTGGTGAGTCCGTGCATGACGTTCTTGACGGTCCGTTCGGAGTAGGACAGCTTGCCGGCGATCTCTCCGGTGTCGAGGCCCTCGGCGACCAGTCGCAGGACGTCCACCTCGCGGGGTGCGAGACCCAGCGAGGGGGCGCCGGGGCGGCCCGCCGCGCCCCGGTGCAGGGTGCCCACCTGGCTGATGAGCCGGCCGAGCAGGTCGGCGGGCAGGTCGCCGTCGCCGCGGGAAGCGGCCAGTACCGCCTGCACCAGCCGGTGGGCGGTGGCCTCGTGCCGCCAGACGATGGCGCCGACGCCGCACTCGACGACGTCCAGCAGCTCGCTCTCCCGGATCGCGCCGACCACGAGCACGGCGCGCGCGCCCTCGCTGCGCACGATGCGGCGCAGCCGGGTGAGCGCCGACTCGTCGAGCGCGTCCTCGATGAGCAGGGCCACCGTGCCGGGGCCGGACTCCTCGCGCAGGTCGATCTCCGGGTGCCGGCGCAACTGGCTGACCGCGCCCTCGCGGCTGATCGGGTCCGGAGCGGACACCGCCACCGGGACGCGCGGGTCGGTGACGCCGACGGCTCGGCCGGCGCCGAGGGTCGATGTGGTGGTGGTGCGGGGTGAGTTGAGCAACCGTTTCCCCCCTGTTCACGAGCCCGCCGTTCGGCGCAGGCCGGTTGCGGATGAGCGTGTTCCACACTTCTGTGACGGCTGGGGCTGCGCAATCGTGGAGCACCACGAGGCACACCACGAGACCAGTGCGGAAACCTTCCCGAGCGGGCCGCCGGGCGGACGTTCCAGCAGGTCAGAAGGGCCTTGCGCAGAGGGGCGCGGGTCCGTGGGGCGGGGTGCGCACCACCGTGAGCCTCGCCACAGCCACCGCCCGGGCCACGGGATGCCGTCGCTGTTCGTGGGCCACCTCACACCACCCGCGTCCGCATTCCTACGTCTCACATGCCGGGGCAGCACCATCCACCACAGGAGGCACCGATGACCGGACCGCTCCGCGAACGCGACGACGCCCTGGCGCTGCTCACGGCCGAGACCGAACGCGCCCGGGGCGGCACCGGCGGCCTCGTGCTGCTGCGCGGGGCCACCGGCACCGGCCGCACCGCCGTACTGGAGGCCGCCGCCAGGCACGCCGGGGACCTCGGACTGCGGGTGCTGCGGGCACGCTGCTCACCCGAGGACACCGGCGTCCCCTTCGCCACGGTCCTCCACCTCCTCGGTCCGGTACCGGAGTTCACGGACCTGGCGCCGGGCGGCGACGACCGCGGCAGCGCGGCCCGGCTGTGGCGGCTGCTGCGCTCGTACGCGGACGAGGGCCCGCTGCTGGTGGCCGTCGACGACGTCCACCTGGCCGACGACGCCTCGCGGCGCTGGCTGATCGAGGCGGCCCGGCGCGTCGATCGATTACCGGTACTGCTGGTGGCCACCGAGCGCAGCCAGTACGACATCGAGCCGCGGCCCGCCGGACTCACGCAGGCCCTGTCACCCTCCCTCGTGCGCACGCACACCCTCGCGCCGCTCAGCGACGCGGCGGCGGCCGGGCTGGTCCGCGCCGCCTTTCCCGGGGCCGGACCGGGCTGGACACAGGAGTGCGTACGGGCCGGCGCCGGCAGCCCGCTGCTCCTGCACGCCCTGCTCGACGACCTCGGCGGCATCCCGCGGCAGGACGGCTCCGCACCCGACGGCGCGCCGCCGCTGCCCGACACCTGCGCCGCGCTGTACCCCGGGACCTACCCGGCGGCCGTCTCCTGGTGGCTGAACAGCGCCGGCCCCGCCACGGCCGACGTCGCCCGCTGCCTCGCGGCACTGGAACAGGCGTGGCCACCCGGCACGGAGCCGAGCCACGCTGCCGCCGTACCCGACTACGCGCACCACGCGGGACACGACCGGCACGACGAGCATGCGCGGGTCGCCACGCCGCCCGCCACGTCCGCGCGGCGTGACCGGTGCGGTCAGTCGGCGGAGTACGGGGGGTACGGGGAGTACGCGGGCTACGGGGAGCACGCGGGCTACGGGGAGTACGCGGGGCGCGACCAGGATGTGCGGCCCGGGCAGGGTGCCCAGTTCAGCCGGCATGACCGGCCCACGGATGCGGCGCGGCACACCCGGTCCGCACAGCGCGACCAGGGCGGGCAGTCCGCGCAGGGTGCGCAGTCCGGCCAGGGCGCCCACTTCGCACAGCCCGCGCCGCACGACCCGTACGCCCAGCCCGCGCAGCACACCCCCAACACGCGGCCCGACCCGCACGCCCTCCACGCCCAGCGCACAGAGCCCACGTCTTACGCCTCGTACGCCGCGAACGAGTCGTACGCCCCGTACCCCCAGAACGGCCGCGTCTCCGCGCCGCCCCCCGACGCACCGCACCGGACGGTGCCGGGGCAGGCCTCCCACTCTCCCCGGGGGCGTGCGGCCGAGGCGGAGGCCGGGGATCCGGTCGACCTGCTCGCCGACGCGGCAGGTGCCGATCCCGCGCGGGTCGCCGGGTGGCTCGCCGCGATGACCCGGCTGGGACTGCTGCGCCCGGACGCCGACGGCCGCCCCCGCTACGCTCACCCGCTGCTGCGCGACGCCGTGCTCACCGGCTGGCCCAGGCCCCGCCGGGAGGCGGCGCACCGGGCGGCGGCGGAGGCGATGCTGCGCCGCGGCGACCGGGTCGAGGCGGTCGCCCGGCATCTGCTGCGGACGTCGGTCGTCGGCCTGCCCTGGGTGCTGCGCGTCCTGCGCGACGCGGTCACGGTCGCCGTGCACGACGCCCGGCCCGACGACGCCGTCGGCTACCTGCGCCGGGTGCTCGACGAGCCGCTGCCGGACGACCTCCGTCAGCGGCTGCTGACCGAACTCGGCTCCCTGGAGTACGCGTCGGCCGACACCCCGGCGGCCATCGCGCGCCTCGCCGAGGCGCAGCACCTGCCGGCCGATCCCCGCAACCGGGTGCGTACGGCCGTCGCCCTCGGCACCGCGCTGGCCGGCCGCGGCGAGATCCGCACGGCCATGGAGGTGCTGCGCCGCACCGAGGGCGGGCTGTCCGGCCACCCGGGTCTGACCCGCACCGTGCAGACCGCCGGCCTGCTGCTGTCCGACGAGGACCTGGCGACCCGGCAGGAGGTGTACCGGTGGCTGTGCGAGACCGGCGAGAACTCCCCGGAACTGGTGGGCACCGCCGGACAGGCCCTGCTCGTGCGGTACGCGGCGACGGCCGCGCTGATCTCGGCCGAGGAGGCGATGACTCGCGTACGGGCCCTGCTCGCGCAGCCCACCGACCCGCTCGCCGAGCCCTTCCTGCTGGGCACGGCCGCCGCGGTCGCCCAGTGGGCCGACGAACTCGACGAGGCGGACCGGCTCGTGGAGCGCGGCCTCGCCGGACAGCACCCCGCCCTCCTGCACCCGATGCAGCACGCGCTCCTCAACACCCGCGCGGACATCGCCGGGGCCCGCGGCCACCACGCCCGGCTGCTCGCCACCGGCGACGCGGCGGGGGGCCAGGCACCGTCCCGCACCGGGCCCTCCAACCGGGACGCCCACGCCGTGATGGCGCTGGTCCACACCGGCCGCACCGACGAGGCGCGGCGCCTCGCCGACCGGTTCGACCTGCGCGAGGTGCCGGAGAACTGGGAGCTGAACCGCTTCCTTTACGCCCGGGGCGTGCTGCGCGCCGCCACCGGCGACCCGGCGGGCGCGCTCCACGACTTCCTGGAGTGCGGTCGGCGTCAGACCGCCCGCGAGGTGGTCAGCCCGGTCGTCACCCCGTGGCGGACGGCGATCGCGGAGTGCCGGCTGGCGCTGGGCGGTGGCCAGGAGGCACTGGCCCTGGCGACGGAGGAACTGCGGCTGGCCCGGGTGTGGAACACCCCGCGCACGGTGGGCCGCGCCCTGCGCGTGCTGGGCAGCGCGACCGGCGGGCGGCGCGGCCTGGAGCTGGCCGAGGAGGCCGTACGGACCCTGCGGGACGCGCCCGTCGACACCCACATGGAGCTGATCCCGGCGCTCATCGCCCAGGGCCGTCAGCTCGCCGCCACCGGCGACCGCGGCCGCGCGCGCGACTGCCTGCGCGAGGCGGCGGAGCTGGCCGAACGCAAGGGCGCCCTGCGGCTGCTCGCCATGGCCGGGCAGGCCCTGCGGGAGAGCGGTGCCCGGGGCCCGGTGACGGCCCGGACCGGCTCCGGGGCGCTGACCGGCAGCGAGCGCCGCATCGCCGAACTGGCCGCCGACGGACGGACGAACACCGAGATCGCCGACCTGCTGCACCTGGCCAGGCGCACCGTGGAGACCCACCTGACCAGCACGTACCGGAAGCTGCGCATACGCCGCAGGACCGAGCTGCCCGGCGCGCTGGGCGGGGGCGGGGGAGGGGGAGGCCGGCCCGGGGACGCGCGCCCCACCGCACGGAGCGCCACCCACGACACGGCACGGAGCGCCACCCACGACACGGCACGGAACACCGCTCAGGGCCCCGCACGCAACACCCCTCAGGACTGAGGGTCGGCCGGTGCGAGGCGCCCTTCGTCGGCCCGGAGCCTGCCGTCGTCCGCCGTCTCGGCGAGCAGCCGCCGGGCGACCGGCTCGGGCATCCGCACCACCACCGGCGTAGGCAGGGTCAGTTCCCGTACCGCCGTCCCGGTCCGGTGCGTGCCGCGTGCCACGACCCGCGCCACCACTCTGACGTCCACCGTGAACTGGACGAGGACGGACCGCTGCTTGGGCTTGTGCACCGGCATCGAGCCCGAGCCGTTCGCCGTCAGGCCGGCCGCCCCGCCCGCGCTGTCCGCGTTGGCCAGGGCCTGGTTGAGCCGGAACTCGGTGGCGTTGAGCAGACCCGCACCGAACAGTCCGCGCCCCGCCCGCCCGCGGTCCGCCGAGTACTGGCCGTCCTCCTGAGTGGGCCGGGGGCCCTCCGGGCCACTGGGCGCGATCGCCTCGAACGACATCCTGGCACCCGCGCCGAGCACCTTGCCGGCGCGCAGCCGCGCGTGCACCGAAGCCCGCAGATCCTGGCCCTGGAGCCCGCTCGCGTGCACCGGCGGCAGCTCCGCCCCCGCGTTGGTCAGCAGCGGCAGCGCCGAGATCAGCCACTCGGTGGAGACGGCCTCCTGGAGGGTGTACGCGGCGGACTGCCCCTTGTCGCGGTAACGGTGGCCGCCGCCGGCCTCCTTCACCGCCGCGTCCACCAACTGCCGCACCTGCGGCGCTCCCTGAAAGCCGTTGACCTGCGCTTCCGGTGGGAGCGTGACTCCTCCGGCGCGCCAGGCGCCGAGCCGGGCCGGGTCGGCGTCCGCGGCGGCGGGCGGCCGTTCGTCGGCCGGCGGGGCGGTGACGGGCTCCAGCCGGGCCAGGGCCGTCAGGTCGTCCTTCGGCACGCGGTGGATCAACTCCTTGCGCCCCAACTGGGCGAGAGCCACCCGGCCCTTCGCCGAGTGCAGCTCCAGCGAGGCGTCGACCGGTACGCGCATCTTCGCCGGGCCCGAGGAGGAGTCCGCGACCAGCTTCATGCCCACCTGGGAGCGGGAGGCCGAGCCCCTGCGCCGCGAGTCGGCCGTGGCGGCGCCCAGGCCCGCGACACCGCCGGTGCTCTTGAGCACCCCGGCGCCGCCGTCCGGTTTGGCGGAGCCCGCGAGGACGCCCTCCGCGCCGAGCGAGCCGCCCTGCTCCTGGGAGTCCGTCCGCTGGGTGGTGGCCGAGGTGATGTACTCCATGTCGCGCTTGTCGGTCGCCATCTCGGCGAACCTGCCGGGGCCCGACCGGCGGACCCGGAACACCGCCCAGTACGGCGTCCTGCGGCCGTCGAACAGCTCCACGGTGACGCCGCCGTCCATGGCGCTCGACAGGAGCCCCTCGGAGCCGTCCCGGTCCAGGACGCGCAGCAGCCGCTGCACGTTGTCGTGGGGATCGTCCAGCTGCCGATGCGGCAGCAGGTCCGCCGCCAGGGACTTGTCGCGGCGGGCGAGGGCGGCGCGCAGCTCCGTGAGCAGCGGCGCGAAGTTCGGCAGGTTCTCGACCATGCCCATACCGAGCGGCAGGCGGGCGTCGAGATCGGGCACGGGCTCCGCGGGAGTGCGGGCGGGGTCGGCGGGCGGGACCATCGGCGCGCCATCCTGCCGGTCCACCGCCCGTCCGCCGGCCCGCCGGGACCCCGCAGCCTCCGTTCCCGTCCCCGTCCCCGTCCCCGTCCCCGTCCGTGTCCCCGTCTCCGTCTCCGTCCTCGTCCGGTCCTGCCGGGGTGTGAGCGCGTTCTCCGCCCCCGGCGCCCCCGCCCCCGCCGCCGGCTTCGGCAGCCGCAGCCCCTGCGAGGACATCTGTTCCGCCGTCAGCCACACCCCCACCTCGCCCGGCAGCGTCCGCGCCTCCTTGGTCACGTACGGGCCGCCGCCGGTGACCTTGACCTCGGCGACCATGGTGACCAGGAGGTCGCACTGGACCAGGTAGAGCGGGGCCTTGCGCGGGGTGTGGGCGTTGCGCTCCACCGTGCCGGACACGGTGACGCCCCCGGCGCTGCTCTCCCCCTTGCTCCGGGTCACCGCCGCGCCCTGTCCGGTGCGCCACTCGGCACCGTTCTGCACGCCCATCAACCCGCCCTGGTACGTCGTGGTGGTGCCGCGCCCCTGCTGGCCGCCGGACTGGTGGCCGCCGAGCAGGAAGGTCTCCGTACCGGGCCCCGCACCCTCGTGCATCACGCGCGGGTTGGTCAGCGCCAGCCGCATGCCCACCGCCCCGTCCAGCGCGGCGAGCCGGCGCGGGTACTTCAGGTTCTTCACCACCCACCCCGCGGACACCGCCTGTCGCAGTGCCCCGGTGAGCGCGCCCGGACTGAGCCGTTCCTCTATCGCCTGCCGGGGTGCGAGTCCCTCGGTCTGCAGTGCCCGGTCCTCGCGGACGCCCTTGTCCCTGGCCGCCGCCCCGGCCAGCAGGTCGAAGGCCATGGCCCGGACCGGTGCGCCGGAGCCGACGGTCTCCACCAGGGTCCAGTTCCGCAGGGCGCGGCCGCTCGCCGGGCGGGGCGTCAGCGCGGCCAGGTCGCCGATGCCCGCGGCGTCCACCCGCCACTCGGGCCCCCGCCGCCGTGCCCCGCGCGCCGCCCGCTCCTCGTCGAGGTGCCGTTTCTCGTCGCCGTCCAGGGTGAACTCCGTGGGCGTGACCAGCCGTACGTCCTGCTGCTCCACGTCCATCCGGGCGATGCGCTCGGGCTCGGGCACGTCGCGCCCCGGCGAGCCGGGCAGGACCGAGCGCCGGGCCTTGCGCTGCCGGTGCGTCATGGTCACCTGCACCTGGAGGTTCAGCGGGGCCGAGAAGACGCTCGCGTCCTCGGAGCCGTTGGTGAGGACGTCGCTGCGGGTGGTGGGGCCGGCCTGGTTGCGGCGGGCGCTGGTGCGGGTGCGGTCGCGGCGGGCCGAGCCCGTCAGGACGCCGGGGACGATCCGCACCTGGCCGATCGCCGACCAGCCGGCCGACCGGGAACTGCTCCGCCCGCTCTGGAGGTTGCTGCCGACGCCGGAGTGGCTGCGCACCAGCCACTTCTCGATGTCACCGGCGTACTCGGCGTCGCCGAGCGTGCCGGTGACCCGTATCTGCACGTCGTGGGCGTGCATACGGCTCTTGCGGCGCAGCCGCACCGGGACGCCCGTGGACAGCAACTGGTCCTTGTTCGCCTTCAGGTTGGTCTCCGAGAGCCGGGTGACCAGTTCCTGGTAGTTGTGCCGCTGGGCCTGGGCCTCCGCCGCGGGGGTGCCCACTCTCCGCTTGTCGCCGAACGGGGGCAGGAAGCCCTCCAGCCGGGGGTCGGCGGCGAACATCTTCTCGATGGACGCGATCATTCCGGTGGTGTCCAGCCTGTCGAGCGCGACGCTCGCCCCCATCGCCCCGAACGGCAGGTGACGCTCGACGTCCTCCTCCGTCTCCTGGCCGCCCCCGGCTCCCTCCCGTCGCCGCTTCGGTCCGGTGACGAGCGGGCCGGCGGTCACCCCGGGCGGCAGCGGCAGCCCCAGGTCCTGTGCCTCGTCGGCCCGCAGCGTCATCCACATCCGGAGGGAGTGGTGCGCCACCCGGGAGGCCCGGCCCAGCAGCATGTCCGCGGAACCGGTCCCGGTGCCCTCCACGGTGAGGTCGACGGTGGCCAGGTAGAGCACCTTGTCACCGCGGACCTCGGCGCCCACCCGGCGGGCCGTCGTCTGCTCGTACTGGGTGAAGCGGGCCTTGCGGGCGGCGGCGGTGGGCATCGCCCCGGCCCGGGCGACGGCGGCGTTCATGGCCACGCCGACACCGACGGCCGGTCCCGCGCCGATCGCGCCGGAGCGCCCCTTGCCCGCGGCGTCGGCGGCCGTGTGCTGGGCGTGGGCGTGGGTGCGCAGCTGGGTCTCGCCGGCGGCCCAGCCGGGGGCGAGGCCGGCGATCCGGGCGCTCATCCGGTACGCGCCGGCCGTACGGGGGTCCGGCCCGGTCAGGTCGTCGCTGACGACGCCGTTGCCGAGCAGCCGGGGCATGTCCTCCAGCACGGTCGCGGTGGAGGTCGCGGCGTACAGGCGGGCCCGCCCGGGGGAGCCGGGCTGGGTGAGCGAGGGGTGCAGCACGGAGGCCACCGCGTCGAACAGTCCGCCGCCGCCCGCGTGCGGCCCGGCCCCGTCGGTGACGGCGACCGGGGCGAGGGACCCGGCGTGCCGGACGCGCTTGGCCAGGGCCGGGTCGGCGAGGCCCGCCGCCGCCGGGGGCGAGACGGTGTCGTACGGCACCAGGCTCTCGGTCGGCACCCGCATGGTCAGCGTGCCGGCGCCGTACACGGGCGGCGCGGGCGCCGCGTCCTGCTGCCGGATCCGTACGCCGTAACGCACCCTGCGCGGCACCTCGACCGACCCCGACTCGCCGCGCAGCACCCGCGGTTCGGCCACGCCCTTCTGGCCGCGGCTCTCCTGGGAGGACTGCCAGGGCTGGGCCTGCGCCATGCCCACGCCGCCCAGGTAGAGGCCCGGCGCGACGGGCGCGAGCCCGAAGAAGGTCCCGCCCGCGCCGTAGCTCGTCGAGCCGCCCGAGCCGACCCCCACCGTGGCGGCCGAGTTGTGGTGCACGTCGACCTTGGTGGCGTCCTGGCGGGCCTGCGCGAGGGCGGCCGGCTCGATCTCCGGGGGCCGTTCGTCGGTGGCGGGGGAAAGGGTGACGGTCACGTCGAACCAGCCCCGCCCCTCGCCGCCCTCGACGGCGAACGCGCGGCCCTGCCCGTAGAACGTCTCGGGCCTCGCGGCCAGTTCCGCCGCGATCTCGGCGACCGTGCCGTCGCCGCGCGCGACGGCGCCGGCCTCGACGGTGCGGACGAAGTCGTGCCCGGTGAGCCCGTACGTCGAGGACAGTCCCGGGGCCTGGAGGCCCAGCAGGTACGGGGGGAGGGTCAGACCGCGCTCGGCGGCCTCCGGCACGGCGCTGAGGCCGGGTCCGCCCGGCGCGGCCGCGCTGTTCGCCGTATTCGGCCGCATCGCCCGCGTGGCCCGCAGATTGCCGGCGCTCTGCTGGAGCGCGAGCATGGAGCGCGGGCCGTGGCCGCCGGCCTGACCGAGGCCGGGCGCGCGTTCCGGCCGGGGCACCGAGGGCTTCCGCCCACGGGCGCCGTCCTGGCGCTCGTCCGTCTGCCGCTGTCCCTGCCGCTGTCCTCGCACCCGCGTCAGCGTATGGACGCGGAAGCGGCCGTACGGGGCACGTGACCGGGTTCGGGAAGACCGTCGACGAGATCTCTTTCGCTGTTCAACCACGGTGCATCCAGCGGGCCTTGACAGTTCACGCCGCCCGCAGGAGCCGCCCGATCTCCAGCTGCTCGGCCTCCAGCGGGTCGCCGTCCTGCACGTTCCACAGGCTGTTCTGCAGGACGCGGCCGAGGGACCAGGCGCGGGCCCGCTGCCGGTCCAGTCCGAGGACGTCGGTCATGGCGTCGAAACGCCACCGGGTCTCGCTCGGGTCGTAACGGTTGTCGAGGGCCGGCAGCAGGTCGAACCCGGGGTCGCCGGCCAGCGGCTTGGGGTCGATGGCGAGCCAGGGGGCGCGGTCCGCGGCGAGGACGTTGTCGTAGTGCAGGTCCCAGTGCAGCAGCCGGTCGCCGGGCTCGTCGGCGACCTCGCGCACGGCGGCGGCGCAGTCCGCGACCAGCCGTCGGTCCGCCGGGTCCGCGATGCGCTCCAGGGCCCACGGCGTCCGCTCCAGCATCCGCCGCGCGATGTCGCCGAGACGGCGCACGCCGGGCGGCGCGGGGGTGGCGGTGAGGTGGGCGAGCAGCCGGGCGATGACGAGGACGGCCTCGCGGGAGTCCTCGACGTGGCTGAGCATGCGGGACGCGTCGAGCCGCTCCAGGAGCATGGTGCCGGTGGCCGGGTCGTGGTCGAGGAGCCGCACCGCCCCGTCGCCGTCCCACAGCCGCAGGGCGACGGGCTCGCCCTCGGTCTCCTCGTCGAGGATCTGGAGCTTGAGCACGGCCGGTGTGCCGTCGCCGCGCACGACGGGCAGCACCAGGGCCGCCCAGCCGTGCATGGCGGGCCCGTCGAGGCGCAGCTCCCAGCGGTCCAGGAAACCGGCCGCCAGCGCGGGCAGCCCGGCGATGAAGGCGCGGCCCGCCGCACCGTTGTACTTCGCCTGCGAGGCGGCGAGCGCGTCCGGAACGTCGATCACGTCGGCCGACGCTACCGGCGGGCGGCACCCCGGTCACGGGATTATCCGGTGCCGACGGCACCCCTCCGGCCCCCGAAGGCCCGGAGATTCGACGGAATCCGAAGGAGACAGGCGCCGTTCACCAGGGTTAACGTCCTGGCCATGAGCAGCTCGACCAGCGGCGTCGTCAACGGTGGCATCTCCTACTGGTACGCGGACGACGGTCTCCCGGCGGAGGTGCGGGAACCGCTCACCGGCGACGCGTCGGCGGACGTGGTGATCGTCGGAGGCGGCTACACGGGCCTGTGGACGGCCTACTACCTCAAGCGGGCCGCCCCCTTCCTGCGGATCACCGTCCTGGAGCAGAAGTTCTGCGGCTACGGCGCCTCCGGCCGCAACGGCGGCTGGCTCTACAACGGCGTCGCGGGCCGCGACCGGTACGCGAAGCTCCACGGCCACGAGGCCGCGGTGCGCCTCCAGCGGGCGATGAACGACACCGTCGACGAGGTGATCCGGACCGCCGCCGCGGAGGGCATCGACGCCGACGTCCACAAGGGCGGGGTGCTCGAAGTGGCGTGCACGCCCGCGCAGGCGGCCCGGCTGAAGGCGTTCCACGAGGCCGAGCTGGCCTTCGGCGAGAAGGACCGGGAGCTGTACGGCGCCCGGGAGACGGCCGAGCGGATCAGGGTCGCGGACGCGGTCGGCTCGACCTGGACGCCGCACGGGGCCCGGCTGCACCCGGTGAAACTGGTGAAGGGCCTCGCGGCGGCCGTCGAGCGCCTCGGCGTGACGATCCACGAGTCGACGCCGGTGACGGAGATCCGCTCCCGGCACGCGGTCACCCCGTACGGCACCGTCCGCGCGCCCTACGTCCTGCGCTGCACCGAGGGCTTCACCGCCTCCCTCAAGGGCCAGCGGCGGACCTGGCTGCCCATGAACTCCTCGATGATCGCCACCGAGCCGCTGACCGACGCCCAGTGGGAGGCGGTCGGCTGGGCGGACCGGCAGACCCTCGGCGACATGGCGCACGCCTACATGTACGCCCAGCGCACCGCCGACGGCCGGATCGCGCTGGGCGGGCGCGGGGTGCCGTACCGCTTCGGCTCCCGCACCGACAACGACGGCACTACCCGAGCGGCGACCGTCGAGGCGCTGCGCGAGATCCTCGTCCGCTTCTTCCCCGCCCTGGCCGGGCTGCGGATCGAGCACACCTGGTCGGGCGTCCTGGGCGTGCCCCGCGACTGGTGCGCGACCGTCACCCTGGACCGCTCGACGGGCCTCGGCTGGGCGGGCGGCTACGTCGGCTCCGGCGTCGCCACCGCCAACCTCGCCGCCCGCACCCTGTGCGACCTGGTCCAGCGGGACTCGGGACAGGGCGGCCGTACCGACCTCACCGACCTGCCGTGGGTGGACCACCGGGTACGCCGCTGGGAACCGGAGCCCCTGCGCTGGCTCGGCGTTTAGGGCATGTACGCCGTCTACCGCGAGGCCGACCGGCGCGAACGCACGAGCCACGGCGCCGGGTCGTCCCGGCTGGCGCGGATCGCGGACCGCGTGGCGGGCCGGAGCTGACGTGCCCGCCCGCGCGGACGGGGGACACAGCTGACGTGCCCGCCCGTGCGGACGCGGGACGGAGCTGACGCGGCCCGCCTGCCCGCCCGTGCGGACGCGGGAGGGACGCTTGCGGGGCCCCGCGGGCGGCGGGGCCCCTTCCCCCGTGCCCCCTAGGCCACCGGTTCCGGCACCGGCCGGTCGGCCGGGGTGCCGTGTTTCGGGGCCTTGGCCGTCACCATCAGGCCCGCGACCAGGCCCGCCAGCAGCATGATGCCGGCGGCCAGCCAGATGGCGACCGTGTAGCCGTGGACGATGCCCTCCCGGACGACCGACTCCCGCTGGGACGGGTCGGTGAGGTGGGAGGTGATGTAGGACGCGCTGGTGCTGGTGGCGATGGTGTTGAGCAGCGCCGTGCCGATCGAGCCGCCCACCTGCTGCGAGGTGTTGACCGTCGCCGAGGTCACGCCGGAGTCCCTGGGGGCGACCCCGGCGGTGGCGGTGGAGAAGACCGGCATGAAGGTCAGGCCCATACCCAGGCCCATCAGGATCAGGGCGGGCAGGATCTCGGAGGCGTACGCCGAGTCCACGGTCATCTGCGTGAGGATCACCATGCCGCCGGAGGCGAGGAGCATGCCGGGGACCATCAGCATGCGCGGCCCCACGCGGCGCAGCAGCCGGGCCGAGATCTGGGTGGAGCCGATGACGATCGCGGCGGTCATCGGCAGGAACGCCAGGCCGGTCTTCACCGGGGAGTAGCCGAGGATCTCCTGGAGGTAGTAGGTCATGAAGAGGAACAACCCGAACATGCCGATGACGGCCAGCATCATCGTCAGGAAGCAGCCGGCGCGGTTGCGGTCGCGGATGACGTGCAGCGGCAGCAGGGGGCTCGGAGCGCGTGTCTGCCACCACACGAAGACCGCGAGGAGTACGGCGCCCGCGGCGAACAGCGCCAGCACCAGCGGGTCGGTCCAGCCGCGGGGCTGCGCCTCGCTGAAGCCGTAGACGAGGGCGACCAGGCCGCCGCAGCCGAGGATCACGCCGGGCACGTCGAGGCGGGCGTCGGTGTGGCCGGGGCGGTCGTGCAGCAGGACGAAGGCGCCGATGACGGCGGCGACGGCGATGGGGATGTTGACGTACAGGCACCAGCGCCAGTTCAGGTACTCGGTGAGCACGCCGCCGACGATGAAACCGACGGCGGCGCCGCTGCCGGCCAGCGCGCCGTAGATGCCGAAGGCCTTCCCGCGTTCCCGCGGGTCGGTGAAGGTCGTCGTCAGCAGGGACAGCGCGGACGGCGCGAGGACGGCGGCGAAGACGCCCTGGAGGGCGCGGGCGCCGAAGAGCATCGCCGACGTGGTGGCGGCGCCGCCGATCGCGGAGGCGGTGGCGAAGCCGATGAGGCCGATGACGAAAGTGCGTTTACGCCCGACCAGGTCCGCGACCCGGCCGCCGAGCAGCAGCAGACCGCCGAAGGCGAGGGTGTAGGCGGTGATCACCCACTGGCGGTTGCCGTCGGACATGCCCAGGTCGCGCTGCGCGGAGGGCAGCGCGATGTTCACGATGGTCGCGTCGAGGACGACCATCAGCTGGGCCAGGGCGATCACCACCAGCCCCCACCAGCGGCGGGGGTCGGCCTCCGCGGGCGCGGCCGGCTCACCTGTCCGGGTGCCACTCATCTGGCCAGAAGACCATGAATCGGGGCGTATCGCATCCCGTTGCGTGGGTGGTCGTCACCTGCCGCCCGTCATGGCTCCAGCACCACCTTCCCGGTCGTCGCCCGGGTCTCCAGCGCGCGGTGCGCGGCGGCGGCCCCGGCGAGCGGGAAGCGGTGCACGGCCGGGGTGAGCCGGCCCTCGGCGGCCTCGGCGAGGGCGCGGAGTTCCAGGGTGCACAGCGGGTCGGTACCGCCGGCCTTCTCCGTCATCACCGGGCCGAGCACCTGCTGGGAGACGCCGTCGACGAGGTAGGGGGCGCCGTCGTGCGGCCCCTCGCCCGACCAGCCGAAGACGAGGTGCCTGCCGCCGGGCCCGAGCAGGGCGACGGCCTCGCGGGCGACGTCCCCGCCGACGCCGTCGAAGACGACGGTGGCGCCGCCGCCGCCCAGGTGGGCGCGGACCTTGTCCGGCCATCGCGGGGCCCGGTAGTCGACGGCGAGGTCGGCGCCGTTCGCGGCGACGCGGGCGACCTTCTCCGGGCCGCCGGCGAGCCCGATCACCGTGGCGCCGGCGTTCTTGGCGTACTGCACCAGCAGGGTGCCGATACCGCCGGCGGCGGCCGGGACCACGGCCACGGAGCCGGGGCCGAGGTCGGCGAACTGCAGGATCCCCATCGTCGTACGCCCCGTCCCGATCATGGCGACGGCCTCGGCGAAGTCCAGGTTCCCGGGGATCTCGTGCAGCCGGGCGAGGTCGGCGACGGCGAGTTCGGCGTAGCCGCCGGGCGCGAATCCGAGGTGCGCGACGACGCGCGTGCCGAGCAGGCTCTCGGGGGCGGCCTCCCCGAGCGACTCGACGACGCCCGCCACCTTGCGGCCGGGGATCGTGGGCAGGGCGGCGAGCTCGGGCGCCGGGCCCCGGACGCCCTCGCGCAGGGCGGTGTCCAGGAGGTGGACGCCCGCCGCGCGGACGGCGATCCGGACCTGGCCCGGGCCCGGGCGCGGATCCGCGACCTCTTCGAGGGTGAGGTTCTCGGCCGGGCCGAAGGCGTGCAGGCGGATGGCGCGCATGGGATCCCCCAGGGTGAGGCGGGCGGTGTGGGTCCCACCCAACGACCTCAAGCATGCTTGAGGTCAAGCTCCCGCTGGCCCAGGGCCAGGGACACCGCCGTCAGCGCGCTGTTGAACGACACCTCCGACAGCAGACCCGGAGCGGCGACCTGGTCACCGGCGAGATAGACCCCGTCGCCCCGGTCGACGGCGGGCCGGTCGCGCCAGGTCGTGCCGGGCAGGTCGACGGCGCCGGTACGGCCGTTCGCGAGCGCCTCGCGCCGCCAGGTGAGGCGCTCGCGCCAGCCGGGGAAGCCGAGGTCGAGCAGTTGCTCGGCGCGGGCGATGCCGTCGGCCTTCGACTCGTCGGGCGCGATGGGGATCTGCCCCTGGATCAGCTGCTCGCCCGCCGGGGCCAGGGTGCGGTCCTGCGCGGTGAACCGTTCGATCCAGCCCGGCGCGTCCAGGTCCGAGACCGCGAAGGCGTCGCCGCGCCGGGTCCGTACCGCCAGGTCGACCAGGGTGGTGCGGCCGCTCGGCCAGGTCAGCGCGGGGTCGCCCAGCAGGCGGCGGGCGGCGTCGAGAGAGGTGGCGACGACGACCGGGGAGCCGGTCGGGACCGCGTCGACGCGGGACAGCGTCTCCACCCGGACTCCGAGGTTCCACGCGAGGGCCGCCATCCGGTCGATCACCCCGGACCAGCCGCCGCGCGGGTAGTGCGCCTCGGGCGGCAGCTTGGCGGCCCGCCGCAGCCGCTCCTGCACGAAGGCGGCGGACAGCGACCCCGGGTCGTGGTGGAAGAGGGCGACGGCGCAGTAGTGGGCGGCGGCCCGGGCGCCCTCCTCACCCGCGACGCCGGTCGCCCAGGTCAGGAAATCGGTGTCCACGGGGGCCTGTCCCGTGGACCGGCGCAGCAGCTTGAGCATGACGAAGGGCGGGGTGCGGCGCAGTACGCCCTTGTGGCGCAGCCGCAGCCGGGCCCCCTCCAGCGGCGGGAGCGGCGCGAGCGGACCGATCAGGTCGCGCTGCTTGAGCCACGCCCAGTGCGGGCCGCCGTTGTAGAGGGCGTGCGGGCCGTCGTTGGTCCGGTACGGGCCGTCGGCCGTCCGGGCCCGTCCGCCGAGCGTGTGGTGGGCCTCGTGGACGGTGACCTTGGCGCCCGCCTCGGCGGCGGTGATGGCCGCGGTCAGTCCGGCGAAGCCGCCGCCGATGACGGTGATGCGATGCATGGCTGAGGGTCTCCCTCGGGTCGGGGTCGCCTGGTGTGGTGCCTGTCTGCGAGTACGACGGCGCGGGGGTGCCGAATGTGACATGCGGCCGTGAGAAGGGGCGTTCGCGCAGGTCGGAGCGGGCTGTCAGTGCCGGGGTGCAGCATGGGGGGCATGGCGAGGAGAGTGGCGGGCGGCGGCGGTACGGGTGCGACGAAGGTGCGGGCGGCACGGCGCCCCGCGCTGCGGCTGCCGCCGCTGGAGCCGCACGACGGAGGCGATCTGGAGCCGGACGGGGACTACGACGGGCTGGAGTTCCGGGACACGGACCTCGCCGGCCAGGACGGCGTCGGCGCCCGCTTCATGGACTGCGCGCTCACGGGGTGCGCGCTGGACGAGGCGTCCCTGACCCGGGCCCGGCTGCTCGACTCGGTCCTCCGCGAAGTCCGGGGCGTCGGCACGCGGCTCGCCGAGGCGACCCTGCGCGACGTCGAGGTGTTCGACGCCCGCCTGGGCGGCACCCAGCTGCACGGCGCCGTCCTGGAACGGGTGCTGATCCGCGGCGGCAAGATCGACTACCTGAACCTGCGCCGGGCCCGGCTCAAGGACGTCGTCTTCGAGGGCTGCGTCCTGGTCGAGCCGGACTTCGGGGGCGCCCGCCTGGAGCGGGTCGAGTTCGTCGACTGCGCCCTGAAGGGGGCGGACTTCAGCGCCGCGACCCTCACGGACGTCGACCTGCGCGGCGCCGCCCCGCTGGAGCTGGCCCGGGGCGTGGACCGGCTGAGAGGGGCGGTGATCAGCCCGGCCCAGCTGCTGGACCTGGCGCCGGTGCTGGCGGCGGAGCTGGGGGTGCGGGTGCTGGCGGGGGAGTAGGGCGGGCGGGGCGCCGGCGCGAAGAGGGGGGCGAGGCGCTCAGGAGACCCGCGGGAAGCGGGCCTGGAGGGTCCAGATCGCCGGGTTGTCCGCCAGATCGTCGTGCATGTCGGTGAGGTCGGCGATCAGGTCGTGCAGGAAGTCGCGGGCCTCCCGGCGCAGTTCGGCGTGGGAGAAGGAGAGCGGGGGCTCGGTCGCCGGCAGCCACTCGGCCTCGATGTCGACCCAGCCGAAGCGGCGCTCGAACAGCAGGCGGTCGGTGGACTCGGTGAAGTCCAGCTCCGCCCGCTGCGGCCGGGCTGCCCGGGACCCCGCCGGGTCCCGGGCGACGCGCTCCGCGATGTCGCACAGCGCCCAGGCGAAGTCGAGCACCGGCACCCATCCCCAGGCTGTGGAGAACTCCCGGTCCGCCTTGGTGTCGGCGAGGTACACGTCCCCGCAGAACAGGTCGTGCCGCAGCGCCCGGACGTCCGCACGGCGGTAGTCCGTCTGCGGGGGATCGGGAAAGCGGGTGGAGAGGGCGTAGCCGATGTCGAGCACGCAGGTGATGGTGTCACGGCGGCGGGTCATCGGCACGGGCCGACCCTGACGGCGGACCTGCCGACGCCGGAACCGGATAGGTTACGGACGTGATCCTCACCCCCCTCCCGCTCACCTCCGACCGCGACATCCCGGGTCCCCTCCTCACCGAACTCACCGCGCTCTACGCCTCGAACCGCGCCTTCCACGCGCTCGGCGGTGACTTCCCGGACCCGGACGACATCCGTCCGGAGCAGGTGGCGGCCGCGCTGGCCGACGAGCTGGCGCGGCCCGGGGCCGAGGTGCTGCTCGCCAGGGACGCGGGCAGGCTGGTCGGGGTCGCGGTCACGCTCGACCGGCACCCGGATCCGGCCGACCCGGACCCGTGGATCGGGCTGCTGATGGTGGACGCCGGTCTGCGGCGGCAGGGGTACGGCAGGCGGCTCGCGTCCCTCGTCGAGGACCGCTTCCGGGACGCGGGCCGCACCGCCCTACGGCTCGCCGTCCTCGACGGGAACGCCGACGGGCTCGCCTTCTGGACCGCCCTCGGCTACGCGGCCGTCGACCACCGCCCGGACCACCGCCCGGACCACCGCCCGGACCACCGCCTGGGCCGTCCCTGCACGGTGCTGCGCAAACCACTGGGCGGACGGGCGGGCGAGCCGCCGCGCACCCCGCGCCGCGCCGCCCGCGTCGCCGTGCTCGACCCCGAGGGCGCGGTCTTCCTCTTCCGATACGACAACGTCGAGGTCGGCGTGCACTGGGCGATGCCCGGCGGCGGACTGGAGGCGGACGAGGGCCCCCGCGAGGGCGCCCTGCGCGAGGTGAGCGAGGAGACCGGCTGGACCGACCTGGAGCCGGGGCCCCTGCTGTGCACCTGGGAACACGACTTCACCCACCTCAGTGTCGGCCCCGTCCGCCAGCACGAGCACATCTACGTCGCCCGCGGCCCCCGCCGCGAACCCACCGGCCCGCATCTCGCCGACGCCCACGCCGCGGACGGCATCCTCACCTGGCGGTGGTGGACCCGGAAGGAACTCGCCGAGGCCCCCGAACCCCTCTGGCCGCCGGACCTGGCCCGGCTGCTCGACGCGTTCGAGGGCTGAGGCCGGGGCAGCTCCGGTGCCTCACCTCACGGGCTTTCCGGTCGGCCGTCCCCGTACAGCCAGTCCTCCCAGATCTGCGTGAAGTCCTCGTCCGGCGCCGACTTCTCCACGTACGCCGTGAAGTCGTCGGTGTCCGCGTTGCCGTGGCGGTGGGCGCCGGCCCAGCCCCGCAGGAGGTCCCAGAAGGCGTCGTCGCCGACCGTTCGGCGGATCTTGTGCAGGACCATCGCGCCGCGCTGGTAGACGGGGCTCGCGGAGATGTCCTCCGCGTCGGGCGGGTCGGCGGGCGGGAACGCCCAGATCGAGTCGTTGGCGTCCTCGTCGGGGTAGTAGGTCCCGTCGTAGAGCGCGTCGAAGGTCTCCTGCGCGGTGTCGCCGCCCTCGTCCTCCTCCCACAGCCACTCGGCGTAGGTGGCGAAGCCCTCGTTGAGCCACATGTCCCGCCAGGTCTTCGGGCTGACGGAGTTCCCGTACCACTGGTGGGCGAGTTCGTGGACGAGCAGGACGGTGTCGGGGGCGCCGGGGAAGTAGGGCCGGTTCTGGGTCTCCAGGGCGTAGCCGGCGTCCTCGGGCCGGTCGACGATCGCGCCGGTGGAGGAGAAGGGGTACGGGCCGAAGTTCTCCTCGGCCCACTCCAGGATCTCGGGGATCCGCCCCAGGACCTTCCGGCTCGCGTCGGCCTGCTCCGGGTCGACGGCCGTGTACACCGGCAGGCCGTCGTCGGTGGTGGAGCGGTCGGTCTCCCAGTCGCCGACGGCGACCGTGACGACGTGGCTCGCCATCGGCTCGGCGGTGTGCCAGGTGAACGTCGTACGGCCGCCGTGGGTCCGCTCACCGGTCAACTCACCGTTGGAGACGGCCCCGAGCCCTTCCGGCACGGTCACCGCGAGGTCGTACGTGGCCTTGTCGGAGGGGTGGTGGCTGCCGGGGAACCAGGCCATCGAGCCCGTCGGCTGACCGAGCCCGACCGCGCCGTCCTCGGTGGGCAGCCAGCCCTCCTCGGAGCCGTCGGGGTCGGTCACCGTCACCGGGTCGCCGGAGTAGCGGACGGTCACTCGGAACGTCTCCCCGTCCTTCAGGTCGTCCGCCGGGCGGACGGTCAGCTCCTGTCCGGCCCGGTTGAAGCGGGCGTCCTTGCCCTCGACGGTGACCTCTTCGATGTCCAGGCCCTTGAGGTCGAGGTTGAAGGCGGACATGTCCCGGGTCGCGCGGGCGGTGATCGTCGCGGTGCCGCTGAGGTGCTCGGCGTCGGGGTCGTAGGCGAGGGTCAGGTCGTAGTGCCCGATGTCGTAACCGCCGTTTCCCGCCTTCGGGAAGTACGGGTCGCGCACGCCCGGGCCTCCGGGGGTGCCATCGACGGCGCCGCCACCGCTGCATGCCGTGAGGGCGGTTGCGGTGGCGGCGGCTACGAGCAGACGGGCGGTGCGCACGTCATGATCCTATGAGGCGTTTCACGTGAAACGCCCGCTGGGACCGGCTGTCGGGCTCTTTGGGGTGGCGTGGGGCGTTGCTAGTCGATCGCCGCCGCACCCGCCTGTGCGAACTTCTCGTCCAGGGCACCGGACGGGGCCCCCGCGACACCGATGCCGGCGATCGGGGCCTTGCCGGCGGTGACCGGGACGCCGCCGCCCAGGAACAGGGTGCCCGGGATGTCCTTCAGGTTCGGGGCGTTCTCCAGGCGGCCCTCCAGCTCGCTGGTCGGCGCGTTCCAGGAGACCGCGGTGAACGCCTTCCTCTCGGCCGACTCGTACGACTGCGGGCCGGCGCCGTCACCGCGCATGGTGAGGATCGTGTTGCCGTTGCGGTCGACGACCGCGACCGTGATCCGCTGGCCCTCCTTCTCGGCGGCCTTCAGCGCGGCCCGCGCCGCCTCGGACGCGGCGTCGATCGTCAGGTGCGTGGAGGTGGTGGTGTCGCGCTTGCCGGCCGCGGCGGCGGGGGCGGCGGCCACGGCGGAGTCCTCGGCGGCCTGCGGCGCGGAGGCGTTCGCCGCCACCGTGCCGAAGGTGCCGGCGGCGACGGCGGCGAGGACGGCGCCGCCGGTGGCGATGCGGGTGCGCCGGGAGAGGGTCTTCTTCATGGTGGTCTGCTCCTTGGGTCCTTGGGGTGGGATATCGGGGGGATATCGCGGTGGTGAAGGGGGCGGGGAGGGGTGGTTCCGTCTGCTCTCCACCCTCCGCCCCGCACCCCGGGCGCGCGGTCGCCGTTCCGGGTGCTCGTGGGCGACGGAACGGACGACGCCGGGGTCATCCGATCGGCTGACCCGCCGACCGTCCCGAAGGACCATCATGGGAGTGTCCGCCCAGCTCAGCGGTCTCCTACGGCACGTTGTAGGACACGAAGCCGGTTGCAGGACACGAAGCCGCAGGACCCGAAGGTGACACAGGAGGCGCGTGGGATGCCGAAGCCGTACGACCCGGACACCCGGTGGCTCGGCGCCGTCATGCACGTGGCGTTCTTCCTGCTGCTGGGCGGCGCCCTGGCCCGCTTCCTGCTGCGCCACCCCGGCGAGCCCCGCACCCCGTGGATCCTCGCCCTGTCCCTCGCCCTGGCCGTGCTGCACCTGCTCGGCCCCGTCCTGAGCGGCCCCGGGGCGCGGTCCACCCGGCGGCGCCTGGCCTGGCTGGCTCTGGTGGTCGTGGTGTGGATGGTGCTGGTGGTCCTCGCGCCCAGCTTCTCCTGGTGCGCGGTGCCCCTCTTCTACACCGGCCTGCGCACCCTGCCGGCCCGGGCGGCGCTCGTGCTGGTGACCGTCCTGACGGTGTTCGTCGTCGCCGCGCAGTTCCGGCTCGCCGGGCGCTTCGACCCGAACCTGCTGCTCGCGCCGCCCGCCGTCGCCGCGATCGCCGCCGCCGTGTTCCTGCACACCGAACGGCAGGCGGCCCGGCAGCGCGCCCTGATCGACGACCTGATCCGCACCCGCCGCGAACTCGCCGCCTCGGAGCGCCGCGAGGGCACCCTCGCCGAACGCCAGCGGCTGTCGATGGAGATCCACGACAGTCTCGCCCAGGGCCTGTCCAGCCAGCGGATGCTGCTCCAGGCGGCCGAGCGGGTCTGGGAGTCCGACGCGGGCAAGGCCCGCACCCACGTCCGGGGCGCCGCCTCCGTCGCCGAGCACAACCTCGCCGAGGCCCGCCGCTTCGTCCACGACCTCGCTCCCGCCGACCTCGCCCGCGGCGGCGGCCTGGCGGAGGCGCTGCGCGCCCTGGCCGCGCGGGAGTCCGGCGACCAGCTCACCGTGCGCGTCCACGTGGACGACGGCGCCCGCGCCCCATCGCTGCCCGACCGCGTCCAGTCGGCCCTGCTGCGCATCGCCCAGGGAGCCCTGGCCAACGTCCGGGAACACGCGGGCGCGTCCACCGTCGCGCTCACCCTCACCCTCCTCGACGACCAGGCCGTCCTGGACGTCACCGACGACGGGCACGGCTTCGACCCGGCCGCGCTGCCCGACGCCCCCGCCGGGGTGCGCGGACACGGGCTGCCCGCCATGCGCGCCCGGCTGCGTCAGCTCGGCGGCACCCTGACCGTCGAGTCCGCCCCCGGCGAGGGCACCGTCCTGTCCGCCGCCGTCCCCCTGGAAGCGCCCCGAACCGACCCGGCCGACCCGCTGGAGGCCCCCCGATGACCGCTTCGGCCGACCCGCTGGGGCTCCCGATGACCGACCCGGCCGACCCGCTGGAGGCCCCCCGATGACCGACCCGGCAGACACCGGCCCCGCCCCCGTGCGCATCCTGGTCTGCGACGACCACGTCGTCGTACGCGCCGGGCTGCTCGCCCTGCTCGACAGCGCCCCCGGCATCGAGGTGGCAGGCGAGGCGGGAACCGGCGAGGAGGCGCTCGCGCTCGCCGCGCGGCTGGCGCCGGACGTGGTGCTGATGGACCTTCAACTCGGTGAGGGTATCGACGGCGTGGAGACCACCCGCCGCCTCACCGAAGCCGGGGGCACCGCCCCGCACGTCCTGGTCCTGACCACGTACGACACCGACGCCGACATCACCCGCGCCATCGAGGCCGGCGCGACCGGCTACCTGCTGAAGGCCGAACGCCCCGAGGAACTCTTCGCGGCCATCCACGCCGCCGCCGAGGGCCGCACCGCCCTGTCCGGACCGGTCGCCAGCCGCGTCATGGCCAACATGCGCAGCCCGCGCCCCTCCCTCACCGACCGCGAACGCGACATCCTGGCCCAGCTCGCCACCGGACTCGGCAACCGGGAGATCGCCCGCGCCCTGTTCATCAGCGAGGCCACGGTGAAGACCCATCTGCGCCGCGTCTACGACAAGCTCGGCGTCGACACCCGCGCGGGCGCCGTCGCGGTGGCGAAGGAGCGGCGCCTGCTGCCGTGACGCCCTGCGGCCGTGACGGAGCGCCGCCTGCCGCCGTGACGCCCTGCCGCCGGGAGGGTCCGCTGCCGTGACGCCCTGCCGCGTGAACACCCCGCCGCCGGAACGCCGAAGGCCCCCCGGCGCACGACCGGGGGACCTTCGTACGGAACGAACGGGTGAGTGAACGTCAGACGTTCACGCCGAAGTCCTGGGCGATGCCCACCAGGCCCGAGGCGTAGCCCTGGCCGACGGCGCGGAACTTCCACTCGGCGCCGTTGCGGTACAGCTCGCCGAAGACCATGGCGGTCTCGGTGGCCGCGTCCTCGGACAGGTCGTAGCGGGCGATCTCGGCGCCGCCGGCCTTGTTGAGGATGCGGATGTAGGCGTTGCGCACCTGGCCGAAGTTCTGCGAACGGTTCTCGGCGTCGTAGATCGACACCGGGAAGACGATCTTCTCGATGTCGGCCGGGAGACCCGCCAGGTTGACGTTGATCGCCTCGTCGTCGCCGGCGCCCTCGCCGGTGCGGTTGTCACCGGTGTGGACGATCGTGTTGTCCGGCGTCTGCTTGTTGTTGAAGAACACGAAGTGGGCGTCGGAGTAGACCTTGCCCTCCGTGTTGACCGCGATCGCGGAGGCGTCGAGGTCGAAGTCGGTGCCGGTGGTGGTACGGACGTCCCAGCCGAGGCCCACGGTGACTTCGGTCAGGCCCGGAGCCTCCTTGGTGAGCGAGACGTTGCCACCCTTGGACAGGCTTACAGCCATTGTTGGGAGTCCCTTCCTTCGTTTATGTACGGCAAGAAAGCTACAGCTACCCCCATGAACGACGAGAGGGGTACGCAAGGTTCCTGCTCGCTTTACTTTCTTTACCGAGCCCGGGATCAGGATATTGGGGTGACGTGGGCGGCCCCGGGACGGGAACATGGACGGCATGTCCGGTCCCCATGTCATCCGCGGCTCCGTCTCCCTGCCCGAGGCCGAGCTCGTCTGGCGTTTCTCGCGTTCCTCGGGGCCGGGCGGCCAGCACGTCAACACCACGGACACGGCGGTGGAGCTCCGCTTCGACCTGGCGAGGTCCGAGGCCCTGCCGGAGGTGTGGAAGAGCCGGGCGCTGGAGCGGCTGGCCGGGCGGCTGACCGACGGGGTCGTCACCGTCCGCGCCTCCGAGCACCGCTCCCAGTGGCGCAACCGCGAGACCGCCGCCGTACGCCTCGCCGCCCTCCTCGCCGAGGCCACCGCGCCCCCGCCCAAGCCCCGCAGGCCGACCCGCATCCCGCGCGGTATCAACGAACGCCGGCTGCGCGAGAAGAAGCAGCGCTCGCAGACCAAGCGGGGCCGCACCCCGAAGAACTGGGACTAGCTAGCCCAGCTCCAGCACGCCCACCGTCTCGCCCTCGCTGGTCTCCCCGTTGGGGCGGAAGCCCAGCCCCAGATAGAAGCCCTCGGGGCCGTCCGGGCCCGGATGCCACGTCACCCAGCACTCCTTGCCGCCGCGGCGGCGCACCTCCTCCGCCACCGACTCCACGGCGAAGCGCCCGTACCCCCGGCCCTGCTCCCCGGCCGCGATGTTCAGCCGCCACAGCCCGGAGCGCCGCACGCTGCCGTCCTCGTACCAGTCGATGTCGAAGAAGGCCATGAGGAAGCCGACGGGACGGTCGCCGTCCACGATCAGGCGGGGCCAGGCGACGCCGGAATGGACGTAGGCCTCGGCGAGGGACCGCACCACCGGGGAGACGGCGAATTCCTGCTCGGGGTGCACCCGTATGCCGATGGCGGCCTCGAAGTTCGCGGGAGTGACCTCTTCGAGGCGGAGCGCGGTGCTGGTCGTCATGCGCGCACCCTAGGCACGCGGTGCGGGGACGGGCGAGCGAATTGCGGGTCAGCCCAGCTGCCGGTACCGCCCCTTGAAGTACGCCAGCGGCCCCCCGTCCGCGCTCGGCAGCGAGGCGGTCAGCACGCGGCCGATGACCAGGGTGTGGTCCCCGGCGGGCACCCGCTGCTCGGTGCGGCACTCCAGGGTCGCCAGCGCCCCGCCCACCAGGGGCGCCCCGGACGCCTCGCCCCGCAGATAGGGGATGTCCGCGAAGAGGAGCCGGTCGCTGACGCGGCCCTTCATCGCGAAGCGGCCCGCGATGTGCCGCTGGCTCTCGGACAGGACGGAGACCGCCCACAGGGGCTGCTCGTCGAGCAGGTCGTCCATGCGGGAGCCCTCGCGCAGGCTGACCAGGACCAGCGGCGGGTCCAGGGAGACCGACATGAACGCCGTGGCCGTCATACCGACGTCCTCGCCGCTCGGCGCCTGCGGGTCGTCGGGGTCGAGCGGCGGCTCCTGCGCGGTCACCAGGACCACGCCCGAGGCCAGCCGGGACATGGCGGCACGGAACTCCTCGTTGCTCACCCCCTCAGCATGCCCGGCGGCGGGCGACGGCGACGGGAGCGTGGGGGACGCGGAGGACGTGAGGGAAGGAGTGTTCGGCACCCCGCCACGCTAATCGCCGGTCCGCCGACGGGGCATCGGCCCCCGGTCCCAACCGGGACCTAGGACCACGGGAGGAGGCCCGGGGAGCCCCGGAAGGAGACCCGCACGAGCCCCGGAAGGAGACGTGCGCATACCTACAAACTTTGCGTTCAGTAAACGCACAGGGAAAACGCAGAAACACCACTCAATTGTTCATCTTTCGCTGTGACTTGAGTCACAAGGGGCGGTAATTGTTGACCCTGTGTACCGAGTGAGGAGCGCGCTGTGATTCAGTGGCGGGGAACCTGCAAGGGCACCATCAGTAAGGGCGCCGAAGAGAACCCTTGATTCGCTGCGAGGTCTCGGGGGGAGGGCGAGCATGGAGACCGAGTCGGAGCCCTACGTCCGCCTTGCGTCCCTGCGTCAACTGCACCAGGTCATGGCCGACATGAACACGGCCCGCAGCCTGGCCGACACCCTGCAGACCGTCGCCGACGGCGTCGTCCAGGCCCTCGGGTACGAGCTGGCGTGCGTCAACCTGGTCCGCCCCGACGGCGACCTCGTCGTCGCCGCCTTCTCCGGCAACCAGGCCGCCGAGGCGCTCATCACCGGCCGGGCGGGTTCCCGGGAGTCCTGGGACCGGCGCCTGGGCATGGGCGAGCAGTGGGGCGACCTGATCTTCATACCCCACACCGAGGGCTGGATCCTCGACGACGACGACGTCCCGCAGTGGTACACCGACGGGCCCGCGCCCCGCTTCGAGGACGAGTGGCACCCCTCGGACCGCCTCTTCGCCCCGATGTACGCGCCCGGCCCGCAGGGCAGTGGCAACAGCGGCGAGCTGATCGGCGTCCTGTCCGTGGACCGGCCGCGCAACGGCCGCCGCCCCGGCGCCTGGGGCCGCGAGGCTTTGCAGATGTACGCGTTCCAGGCCGCCATCGCGATCAGCAACGCACGGCTCCGCTCCAACATGCAGCGCGCCCTGGTCCGCCTGGAGCGCGACCAGCAGGCGCTCAGGGCCAGCGAGGAGAGCTTCCGGCAGGCCTTCGAGTACGCCCCCTCCGGCATGGCCATCGCCGAGATGGGCGGCGACCAGCACGGCCGGATCCTGCGCACCAACGACGCGCTCTGCCGCCTGCTGGGCCGCCCCGCCTCCGCGATGCGCCGCTACGCCTTCTCCGACCTCGTCCACCCCGAGGACATCGGCACCCTGCTGCGCACCTCCGCCGAGGGCGGCCGGGCCGAGCTGCGCCTGGGCCGCCGCGACGGCACCTACGTCTGGGTCTCGCTGCGCAACAGCGTCGTCGCCGACGCCGCCGACGGGCCGCGTTTCCTGCTCACCCACGTCGAGGACATAGAGGAACGCAAGCGCCGCGAGCTGCAGCTCGCCCACCGCGCCTCCCACGACTCGCTCACCGGCCTGCCGAACTCCGCCGAGCTGCGCTCCCGCCTCGCCGCCCGGCTGTGCCGGCGCCCGCAGACCTCGCACGCGGCCGTCGCCGACGCCATGGACGCGGCGTACGGGGACACCGCCGTCTTCGACTCCGGCGGCCACACCTTCGACTTCGGCGCGGTCGCCGAGCCGTACGGCGCCTACGACCACCATGTGCACGCCGTCGCCCCCGAGGACGGCCGCGACGACGGCACGAAGGGGCTCGCCGTCCTCTTCTGCGACCTGGACGGCTTCAAGTCGATCAACGACCGGTTCGGGCACAACGCCGGCGACACCGTGCTCATCGAGGTCGCCCGCCGGCTCAGCGGCGGCGTGCGCGACGGCGACACGGTGGCCCGGCTCGGCGGCGACGAGTTCGTGATCCTCGCCAACGGGCTCGGCCGGGCCGACGCCGAGGACCTCGCCGTACGGCTGCGCAACGAGATCATCCAGCCCATCCGGGCCGAGGGAAGGGCCGTCCGCGTGGGCGCCAGTTTCGGCATCGGGTGGGCCCACTGCGGCATGACGGCGGACGAAGTGCTGAAGTCAGCTGACGAACGGATGTACGTCGAGAAACGATCTCGTCCCAAACAGCACCGCCGGGCGGGATGATCACCAGGTCAGCGCGCTGATGCGGTCTGAGTCACCCGATTGGGTCAGCCGGAGCGGGTAGGCTCGCCATCTCACACCCATACCGCACACGCACCGCATTTGGTTAGGAGACCTAGGGATGACGCCCGGCAACAACGGCGCGAGCACGCCCGAGGACGACGACCCCTTCGGCTACCTCTACGCCGACGGGCAGGCCAACGGGGCCCAGCCGCCGTCCGGTGGCTACGGCTACCCGAACTCCGTCAACCGGGTGCGTCCCGTCGGCACCCGGCAGTACGGGGCGCCGCAGGGCCAGGCCGCCCAGACCGCCGCCTACGGCCAGGCCGCCCCGCAGCAGCAGGGCGGCTACGGCCAGCAGCAGGGCGCCTACGGCCGGTCGAACGCGCACTACGCCGCGCCGGAGACCTTCCCCGGCGGCGGTGCCCCCACCGCCCCGCAGCAGTCGGCGCGCGGCGGGGGCGGCGGGCGCCGCGGCCCCAACACCAAGGGCCTGCTGATCGGCGCGGTCGCGGTCGTCGCCGCGGTGGTCGTCGGCATCGCCGTGGCCATGACCAGCAGCGGCTCGGAGGACGACAAGGGCGGCAACGAGGCGGGCGGCGGCACCGCCCCCACCCAGTCCGGCACCACCGACCCGAGCCCGTCGGCGAGCGACGGCGCCGAGAAAGAGGTGAAGCTCCCGGCCGTGGACGCGAAGGCGCTGCGGCTGTCGCCCGGCGTGGCGACGGCGTCGGACATCGAGGGCGCCCGGTCGGACGGCGGTGTCTATGTGGCGAATCTCAACCAGCCCGGTGCCTCGGTCACCTGGACCGTCGACGGCATCCCCGAGGACGGCCTCTACACCCTCTTCGCCGGCTACAGCGCGGCCGGCGAGGACCAGTCGATGACCCTGACGGTCAACGGCAAGGAGTTCGGCAGCAAGCTGAACCTGGGCAACTTCACCGGCGCCAAGGACGGCGACTTCGCCAAGGGCTGGACCAAGACCTACGCCTGGCCCACCTTGAACAAGGGCACCAACACGATCTCGCTGTCCTGCGCCGACGGCGACAAGTGCAACGTCCTGCTGGACCAGTTCTCCCTGAAGAAGGGCCAGGTCAAGGACTGAGTCCTCGCCGACAGGCCCTCGGTCGACGACTCGGTCGAGGACCAGGGCCCGGCTGGCAGACCCTGGGGCGACACGGGCCGGCGCGTCACGCCGCGCCCGCCGCCTCCGCCGTCACCGCGACCCCGCGGCCGAGCAGCTCCTCGTACGCCCCCCGGTCGAACTCGCCCGCCACCGGTGCCCGCACCGTCGCCGCGGACAGGGCGACCGCGCGGGCCAGGCGGTCCGGCCAGGGCAGGTGCTCGACCAGGCCGGAGAGCAGTCCCGCGACCGCCGAGTCGCCCGCGCCGGTCGGGTTGCCGCGGACGTGGGCGGGCGGCGCGGCGCGCCAGCGGCCCTCCGGAGTCACCGCGAGCAGCCCCCCGGCGCCCAGCGAGGCGACCACCGAACGGGCACCGCGGCGCCGGGCGGCCTGGACGGCCCGCAGCGGCTCGTGCGAACCGGTCAGCTCGGCCAGCTCGTCGGCGTTCGGCTTGATCAGGTCCGGGCGGGCGGCGACCCCCCGGCGCAGCGGCTCCCCGCTGGTGTCAAGCAGGACGGGGACGCCGGCGGCGCGGGCGGTGCGCACCAGCCCGGCGTAGGCGTTCACCGGGACGCCCGGCGGCAGGCTGCCGCACAGGGCCACCGCGGCGGCGCCGGCCAGCAGGTCCTCGTAGGTCTCCTGGAAGGCGTTCCACTCGGCGGGTGCGACGGCCGGGCCGGGCTCGTTGAGCTGGGTGGTGTCACCGGTGCGTTCGTCGACGACGGCGATGGTGCGCCGGGTCGCCCCCGCGACCGGCACCAGCGCGTCGGCCACCCCGGGCACGCCGGTGAGCCCCTCGCGCACGACGTCTCCGGTGGTGCCGCCCGCGAAGCCGGTGACCGTCACCTCGTGCCCGAGGGCCGCCAGCACCCGGGCCACGTTCAGCCCCTTGCCGCCGGGGCGCTCCGTCACCGCGGTGATCCGGTGGGAGGCGTGGGGCCGGAGGGCCGGGACGCGGTAGGTGATGTCGAGAGCGGTGTTCAGCGTGACGGTGAGAATCACTGGTGCCACCTGTGTCACCTGCGTCGACCTCCCCCGATCGTCTGCGGCTGCCGTGTCCCCGGAAGTCGCCTTCCGGGGACACGATCATGCCAAATGGACGGCGGCGGGCCCACCCCCGGGATCGGCCACCGTCGACCGGTCCCGGGACCGACTCGGGGACGGATCAGCCCAGTTGGGGATCGACCACCCATTCGCCCCGGCGCATGACGCCCACCAGGTCGAACGCGTCGTCCAGGACCACCAGGTCGGCGTCCTTGCCGGGCTCCAGGGAGCCGACCCGGTCGGCCATGCCGAGCAGCCGCGCCGGGTTGGCGGAGATCGCCGCGACGACGTCCTCGACGGGCAGCCCGTCCACCGTCACCGCCCGCTTGAAGGCGCGGTCCAGGGTGAGCGTGGAGCCCGCGATCGAGCCGCCCTCCACCAGCCGGGCCACGCCGTCGGCGACCTCGACCTCCATCGGGCCGAGCAGGTAGCGGCCGTCGCCGAAGCCGGCCGCGTCCATCGCGTCGGTGATGAAGGCGACCCGGGCGGCGCCCGCGTGGTGGAAGGCCAGCTGAAGCGCGGCCGGGTGCAGGTGGGTGCCGTCGTTGATCAGCTCGACGGTGATCCGCTCGTCCTCCAGCAGGGCGGTGATCGGGCCGGGGGAGCGGTGGCCGAGCGGCGGCATCGCGTTGAAGAGGTGCGTGGCGACCGTGGCGCCCGCGTCGATGGCCTGGAGCGTCTGCTCGTACGTCGCGTCGGTGTGCCCGACCGCCGCGATCACGCCGTGTTCCGCGAGCAGCCGTACGGAGTCCAGGCCGCCCGGCAGCTCGGTGGCCAGCGTCACCATCTTCGCGTGCCCGTGCGCGGCGTCGACCAGCTTGCGGACCTCGGCCGGGTCGGGGTCGCGCAGCAGCTGCTCGTCGTGCGCGCCCTTGCGGCACGGGGAGATGAACGGTCCCTCGAAGTGGATGCCGGCGATGTCGCCCTGCTGGGCCAGCTCGGCGAGCACCCCGGCGTGCCGGGCGAGGAAGTCCAGGTCACCGGTGACGGCGGAGGCGACCACTGTGGTGGTGCCGTGCAGGCGGTGGGTGTGAACGCCCTTGAGGATGTCCTCGGCGGTGCCGCCGGCGAAGGAGGCGCCGCCGCCGCCGTGGTTGTGGATGTCGACGAAGCCGGGGACCACCCAGTGGCCCGACACGTCGACGACTTCGGCCTGCGGGGGCGCCGTGTCCGCGATCCGCGTGCCGTCGACGATCACGCGGCCGTCGTCCACGGTGCCGGCGGGCAGTACCACCCGGGCACCGGCGAGAACCTTGCTTGGGGCCATCAGGTGGTTACCTCCGGGGGAGTCGCGGTGGTGGGAGTGGTGCTGAGCGGATCGGTGCCGAGGGAGCCGGCGCCGGTGGAGTCGGCTCCGGTGGAGTCGGCGCCGGGCTGGCGGGCGCCGGGCGTTTCGGTGCCGGGACCGCCGGTGCCGAGCAGGTCCCAGGCCAGGAGCCCGGCACCCAGGCAGCCGGCGGTGTCCCCCAGCGCCGCGGGGACCAGTTCCGGAAGCCTCTGGAAGGTGACGCGCCGCCGGACGGCGTCCCGCAGCGGTGTGAACAAGGTTTCCCCCGCCTCGGCGAGGCCGCCACCGATGATCAGGACGCGCGGGTCCAGCAGAGTGAGCGCGGTGACCAGCCCGTCGGCGAGCGCGTCCACGGCGTCCTGCCACACGGCGAGCGCGCGGGCGTCGCCCGACTCGACGGCCTTGGCGCAGTCGGCGGCGTCCGCGCCCGGGTCGCCGCACGCCTCGGCCCACGCCTGGCTGACCGCCGACGCGGACGCGAACCGCTCCAGGCAGCCGCGCTGCCCGCACGGACACGGGGTGCCGCCGGGCCGTACGACGATGTGGCCGATCTCGCCCGCGAAGCCGTGGGCGCCCGACTCCACCCGGCCGTCGATGCCGATGGCGCCCGCGATGCCGGTGCCCAGCGGCACGAACAGGAACCGGTCGGCGCCCTGCCCGGCCCCGATCCGCCCCTCGGCGAGCCCGCCGGTGCGCACGTCGTGACCGAGGGCGACCGGGATACCGCCGAGCCGGTCGCCGAGCAGCGCCCGCAGCGGTACGTCGCGCCAGCCGAGGTTGGCCGCGTACACGGCGGTGCCGTGCTCCTCGTCGATGATGCCGGGGACGGCCACACCGGCGGCGCGCGCGGGCTCGCCGAACCGGTCGGCACCGTAGGCGCGCAGTTCGGCGGCGAAGTCCAGGATGCCCGCGACGACGGCGTCCGGCCCGCGGTCGCGGCCGGTGGCCCGGCGGGCCTGGTGCAGCAGCTCGCCCCCAGGCCCCGCCAGGGCGGCCTTCATCCCGGTGCCGCCCACATCGAGGGCGATGACATGTCTCACGGGGACAGTGTGGCCCGTTGACCCGGGAGAGGTCTAGTCCACTGCCGTGGTGTAGACCTTAATCCGTTAAACGAACAAGCGCAGGGTTGGGGATCAGGGTGCAGCGGCGTAGGGCAGGAACGATCGCGGTGGTGTCCGCGCTGGGCATGACAGCGGTCCTCGGCGGCTGCGGGCTCACCGGGGACTCCGGCGAGGTGACGCTGAAGCTGGTCGCCGCCGACTACGGCGACAGCGAGGCCAACAGCTCCCAGAAGTACTGGGACGAGCTGGCCAAGGCCTTCGAGGCCAAGCACCCCGACGTGCACGTGGACGTCACCGTCCACTCCTGGAGCGACGTCGACCGCGAGGTCCGCGAGATGGTCGAGGCCGGGGAGGCGCCCGACCTGGCGCAGATCGGCGCCTACTCCGACTACGCGGACAAGGACCTGCTCTACCGGGCCGACGACGTGCTCTCCATCCCGGTCCAGGCCGACTTCGTCTCCCAGCTCGCCGGCGCGGGCCAGGTCAACGGGGTGCAGTACGGCCTGCCCTTCGCGGCCTCCACCCGCGTGCTCTTCTACAACAAGACCCTCTTCAGCGAGGCCGGCATCACGCCGCCCAAGAGCTGGGACGAGCTGGCCGAGGCCGCCGAGGCACTGGACGCGGAGGGCGTGAAGTACCCGTACGCGCTGCCGCTGGGCGCCGAGGAGGCGCAGGCCGAGACGATGCAGTGGATGCTCAGCGGCGGGGGCGGCTACACCGACGACGTCGGCACCTACGCCGTCGACTCGCCGCAGAACGTCACCACCTTCACCTGGCTGCGGGACGAACTGGTCGGCAAGGGCCTCACCGGCCCGGTCGCCCCCGGCAAGCTCGACCGGGCCGACGCCTTCGCCGCCTTCGCGAACGGCGACGTCGGCATGCTCAACGGGCACCCCTCGCTGATGAAGATGGCCTCCGACAAGGGGGTGAAGTACGGCATGGTGACCACCCCCGGCATCGACGGCGAGAGCGCGAACACGCTCGGGGTCACCGACTGGATGACGGCCTTCAAGAAGAACGGCCACCAGGAGGAGATCGGCGACTTCCTCGACTTCGTCTACAGCGACGAGAACGTCCTCGACTTCTCCCGCCGGTACGACCTGCTGCCGGTGACCACGTCCGCGTCCCAGGTCATGAGCACGGCCGCGGAGGACAAGAACCTCAAGCCCTTCCTGGACGAACTGCTGCTCTCCGAGCTCTACCCGGTCGGCAAGACCTCCTGGGCCTCGGTCAGCGCGGACGTCAAGAAGCACATCGGCCAGGCGGTGGCCTCCGGCGGCAGCCCCGAAGAGGTGCTCGGCCGGATCCAGACGACGGCGATGCGGGCGGGCAGCGCGGAGTAGCGGCCCGCTGTCGGTGGCGGGCGTTACGGTGCCGTTCATGGACCTGGGACAGAGGGAGCACGACATCCTCGCGCTGGAGCGCCGCGGCTTTCCCGGCCCCGGTGCGAAGGAGCGCGCGATCCGCGAGGAACTGGGCCTGGCCCCCGTCCGCTACTACCAGCTCCTCAACGCCCTCCTGGACGACCCCCGCGCCCTGGCGGCCGACCCGGTGACGGTCAACCGCCTGCGCCGCGTACGGGAGTCGCGCCGCTCGGAGCGGTGAGGCAGCGGGCTGGCGGTGGCGAGGCGGGGGTGAGGTGGGGGTGGGTCGGCGGTGAGTCGGCGGTGGGATTGCCTTCCGCCCCGGCGGGATAGGTTCGCGGTATGGGCAGCCACCAGGACTCCATCCGTGACGACTCCCCGGACCACCTGCCGACCCCCGCGACGGCGGCCGGACGCGAAGGGCTCGACGCTCTCCTCGCCGATCCGGGCCGCGCGGTGATCGCCCTCGACTTCGACGGCACACTCGCCCCGATCGTCGCCGACCCCGACCAGGCCCGCGCCCACCCGGACGCCGTACCGGCGCTCGCGGCCCTCGCCCCGAAGGTCGCCGCCGTCGCGGTGATCACCGGCCGCCCGGCCGAGGTCGCGGTCCGCCACGGCGGCTTCGCCGACGTCCCCGGCCTGGACCACCTCGTCGTCCTCGGCCACTACGGCGCCGAGCGCTGGGACGCCGCCACCGGCGCCCTCACCACCCCCGCACCGCACCCCGGCGTCGCCGCCGTACGCGCCGGGCTGCCGGGGCTGCTGGAGCGCTCCGGGGCGGGGCAGGGCACGTGGATCGAGGAGAAGGGCCACGCGGTCGCCGTCCACACCCGCCGGGCCCCCGACCCCCAGGCAGCCTTCGACACCCTGCGCGCCCCCCTCGCCGACCTCGCCTCCCGCCACGGCCTGATCGTCGAACCGGGCCGCATGGTCCTGGAACTGCGCCCACCCGGCATGGACAAGGGCGCCGCCCTGCGGGAGTACGTCCGGGAACTGGACGCGAGGGCCGTCCTCTACGCCGGCGACGACCTCGGCGATCTCCCCGCCTTCGCGGCCGTCGACGCCCTCCGCACGCAGGCCACCCCGGGCCTCCTGGTCTGCAGCGGCAGCGACGAGGTCCCGGACCTCAGAAAACGAGCGGACGTGGTGGTCGACGGCTCGGAGGGCGTGGTGCACCTCCTGCGAGCCTTGGCGACGCGCCTCACCTAGCCGCCCGCCCCCGCCGCCCCGTCCCTTGGGCGTGCGTGCCGCCCGGGGCGGCACGGGTGGGCACTG